>DASQGE010000047.1:0-24758 GCA_035632775.1 Solirubrobacteraceae bacterium
ACAAGGACATCATCACCGCCGAGCAGATGGCGCGCATGAAGCACCAGGCGATCGTCGGCAACATCGGGCACTTCGACAACGAGATCGACATCGCGGGCCTGGCCGAGGTTCCCGGGATCAGGAAGATCAACATCAAGCCCCAGGTCGACAAGTGGGTGTTCGCAGACGGTCACGCGATCATCATGCTGTCCGAGGGGCGCCTGCTGAACCTCGGCAACGCGACCGGGCATCCGAGCTTCGTGATGAGCAACTCCTTCACCAACCAGACGATCGCCCAGATCGAGCTGTTCACCAAGAACGACGAGTACGAGCGCAGGGTGTACGTGCTGCCGAAGCATCTCGACGAGAAGGTCGCGCGCCTGCACCTGGACGCGCTCGGCGTGAAGCTGACCAGGCTGACTGACGAGCAGGCGGCGTATCTCGGCGTGCCCGTGGACGGCCCTTATAAGCCCGACCACTACCGCTACTAGCGAGGTCGCCGACAGCTGTGACCGGGAGCGGTCGAATGACGGTGAGCACTCCAAGGCATGCACACGATTTCCTGCTCGCGTCGATTCAGGACGTAAAAAGCGCGATCGGCGCAAACGACAGCAAGGCCTCGGCTGCGCTGATCGTGCACGGCCTCATCTTCACCGGCCTGGTTGAGCTGCTCGTCCGGCTTGGCGGCGCCTACGAAGCAGCCAACGAGACCAAGCAGGAAATCGCGATCGGGCTGCTGTGCGCGACGCTCATCACCTTTCTCGTCTCGATCTACTACATCCTGCGCGCTCTGCTGCCCTACAGGCCGAAGAACCTCGAGTCCAAGATGCAGGGCCGCTACAAGGGTGTGTTCTTTCCACTGCCGCTGCTGGACCGGAGCGACCCGCACGCCGACATGCTGGGGCTGGTCGGCGAACTCGACGAGGCCGGCATCACCACGGAGCTGGTCGCCGAGCGCCTCAAGCTCGCGGACATCCTGCGCTATGAGTCCCTCAACACACAGTTGGGATACCGGTTCTTGGAGCTCGAGCTCGTGTTCGCTTCGGCCTTCCTGGTGCTGGTCGCCACAGCTGTGCTGTAGGGCGCGGCGACCGCTACAGGGACTCGTCCGCCAGCGTCGCGGCGCGCTTGCCGATCGCGTCCAGGTCGAGCACCCCATCGCTGCCGAGGGCCCGATCGAGTCGCTCTCTGCTGGCGAGGAAGGTCTCGATCAGCTCCTTGTGCAGAGCGGCTGAGAGGTAGGTGTCGGCCTGCTCCGGGTTCTCCGACTGGCAGAAGGAGACCTCCAGTCCCAGCGCGTCGGCGAGCTCCGACCACAACGGCGGCAGGTCGCGGAGCCGCTCTGGGGCCAACGAGCCCGACGGCGGGTCTGCGGCAGCGATCACGACTCTCTTGATTCCGGCGGTGATGATGCACACCGTGCACATCGGACATGGCTCCAGCGTGGTGAACAGGACGGTCTCGCGTTCCGAGTGAGGGGCGCGGCGCAGCGCTATCGAGCCCGATGAGGTGTTCTCGCAGAGCCCGTGCGCGTCCATCGGCCTGCGCGTGGCGGCGAACTCGCGGGCGAGACGGATGGCGTTCATCTCGGCATGTCCGCTGGGGTCGCGCGAACCGAACACGGTGTTGGCCCCCACGGCCACGAGCTCCGTTCCCCCTGCGCGGACGACGAGCGCGGCTGAGATCGCATAGTTGCCCTGCTCGCCTGCAACGAGCGCCTGATCGCGCAGCAGGCTGAAATACTCCTGTGCAGCCAACTGCCGTTCGGGACTGATCGCGCGCGACACAGCCACAGCCTAGCGGCAGCCCCCGCTGGCTCCTGGCAGGCGGGCCGATCCGGTAGGTTCACGCGGCGATGAGAGCGATGGTCCTCGCGGCGGGTCTCGGCACGCGGCTGCGTCCACTGACCTACGAGATCACCAAGCCGATGGTGCCCGTGCTCGACCGGCCCGTGATGGCGCACATCGTCGACCTGCTCGACCGGCACGGGTTTACGGAGGCGATCGCCAATCTGCATTGGTTTCCCGACTCGATCCGCGAGCACTTCGGCGAGCGCCTGTCCTACCGCTACGAGGCGGAGCTGCTCGGCACCGCGGGGGGCGTGCGCGCCTGCGCGGAGTTTTTCGGCGACGACGCGTTCCTCGTGATCTCGGGCGACGCGCTCACGGACATCGACCTGGAGGCGCTCGCGATCAGGCACCGCGAGGTGGGCGGGGTCGCGACGCTCGCGGTCAAGAAGGTCCCCGACACGCGCGAGTTCGGCGTCGTGCTGCACGACCGCGACGGGCGCGTCACGGGCTTTCAGGAGAAGCCGCGCCCCGACGAGGCCCTGTCGGACCTCGGCAACTGCGGCATCTACGTGTTCTCGCCGCAGATCTTCGACTACTTCCCCGAGCGTCCGTTCGCGGACTGGGCCACGGACGTGTTCCCGACGCTGCTGGCCAACGACGTGCCGTTCCACATCCACGAGATCCGCGAGTACTGGAACGACATCGGCTCGCTCGGCGAGCTGCGCCAGGGCACCTTCGACGCGTTGCGGGGCGAGCTGCGCCTGGAGGTCGAGGGCGAGGAGCTCGTGCCGGGGATTCTCCTCGCAGGTGGAACAGAGCTGCCGGACGATGCGGAGATAGCCGGGCCCGCCTGGATCGGACGCGACGTGAAGATCGGTGCGGGAGTGCGCCTGATGGGCCCGGTCGTGCTCGGCGACGGCGCCACGATCGGCGACCGCGCCCAGCTGCGCGAGACGATCGTCTTCCCCGGCACCGAGATCGCGGCCGAGTCGATCCTGATCGGGGCGATCTCAGGTCATGCGGGGATCCTCGAGAGCCTGCGCCCACGCGGGCGATAGGGCAGGCCTGCCGGTCCACTCCCGCCAGGCCGCCTCTGGCCCCTGAACATCTCTTCTACGTGCCGTTAACACAGAGAAACTCGCCTGAGCGAGCCTCTCCGCGGAAAGTAGGACCTATGACATTTGTCATCATAGCCGAGACGCCAGACGGTGTCAAGGGCAAGGTTGGTCCCGGCAGAGGCCAGCCCGCAGCTACCACGGGCTGGCCTCCTGCCGGCCCAGCTGATATCGCTCCTGGCGGTGGAGAACGCCATCCGGGCTTCAGGCCGGCGCACACTCCGCCCTTCACGGCGACAGGAGGTCGCCGTTCCGATACGCGGGACCGGATGTCCCGCGGAGGTAACCCTGAGTGACCGCTGCGTGTGCGCCGGCGGTCACCACGGGCGGGCCTCCTGCCCGCCCAATTGATATCGCTCCTGGCGGAGCTGGTCGCGCTCGGACTCGGACAGCATCTGCACGAACAGCACGACCAGGGCGATGCCCATCACCAGGGACTGCTCCACGGCCATGACGATGCCCGCGAGCGACTGGTCGTCCAGCGCGGAGATGCCCCAGACGCGCGCGTGGTGGACGTAGTAGGCGTACAGCGCCGCGGGGGCGAAGGCGAGGCCCATGCCGAGCGCGCCGACGAGCAGCTTGGTGCTGGTCATGTAGGCGACGGGTCCCATCCCGCCGAGGCGCATGCGCGCGCGGATCGGAGACAGCAGATGCCACCAGTACAGCGAGCCGGCGAGCAGGAAGGTCGTGTGCTCGAGCACGTGCACGACCGGATGGCGCAGCGCGAGGTCGTACGCGGCGGGCACGTGCCACGTCCAGATCACCCCGGCGTAGAGCACGACCGCGAACGCGGGGTGCGCGAGCGGGCCCGCGCGGCGCTCCAGCTCGCGCACCGCGCGCGTGACCGGGCGCAGGAGCACCTTGGTGAAGCCGAGGATCGCGAGGATCGGCACGAGGTCCAGCAGCAGTATGTGCTGGGTCATGTGCATGAAGAACAGCTGGTCGGAGAGCGTGTCCAGCGGGGAGACGAGCGCCGCGAGCGCAAGGGCCAGCGAGCAGACGAAGCAGCACAGCCGCCATACGGGCGCGTCGGCCTGCGGCCGCGCGGAGGTGGCGCGCACGTCGCGCCAGCGTCTCAGGTAGGCGCCGCCGACGAGCGCCGCTCCGATCAGCGGACCGGGTTCGAGCGACCATGCGAGGTCGGGGCGCATCCGCTCGATTCTCCATCATCCTGCGGCAAAACCGAAGCACAGGCGACGGCCGGCGTCGTAAAATCGAAGCCAAAGTCAGCTCTATCGACAGGGGCGGAACCCCTGACCGCGGGCGTCCGGAGGGCGGCCGTTCGTTCTGAAAGGCGCCGGCTGGACGCCGGCGACAGAAACTCATAGGAAACGGAGCCTGTGATGCAGATCGACATCAAGGGCCGCAACGTCACCGTCACCGACGAGTTGCGTGCGCGACTGGAGCGCCGTCTGGCAAAGGTTTCACGGCAGGTCTCCGAGCTTGCGCGCTTGGAGGTCGAGATCTACGAAGAGCGCAACCCATCGATCGCCGACCGCCAGGTCGCCGAGGCGACGCTGTATCTCAAGGGCGCGACGCTGCGTGCGCGCGACGCCTCCCCGGACATGGACTACTCGCTGAAGCTCGCGGCGGAGGAGCTTGCGCGGCAGGTCAAGCGCCACCGCGTCAAACGCAGGCATCGGCGCGAGGCCCACGCCGCCGCGGCCGAAGGGGTGGCGCCCGGAGTCGAGCCCCAGGCCGAGTCTCAGCCGTCGGGCTGAGCCTGAGGCGCAGCGCTGCTAGGGGCGTGCAGACCGCCCCGGCGCCATCGCCCACCGATCTGAGGTTGCGGACCTCAGACCGAGAAGATCAGATGCGATCTTCTATCGGCCAGCCAGCTAACCTGGGGGCGTGTCCCCTTCGATTCTCGATCGCGCGCTGAACGTCGGCGAGGCGAAGAAGTTCAAGACCTACCAGAAGCGCGTCGCGCTGATCAACGCGTTCGAGCCCGAGCTCGAACACGACAGCGACGCCGAGCTGCGCGAGCGGATTGACGCGCTGCGCGAGCGCGCGAGCGACGGGGAGTCACTGGACGCCCTACTGCCGGAGTGCTTCGCGATCGTGCGCGAGACGGGCAAGCGCACGCTGGGGATGCGCCACTTCGACGTGCAGCTGATCGGCGGGATGGTGCTGCACGACGGCTGCATCGCCGAGATGAAGACCGGAGAGGGCAAGACGCTGACGGCGACGCTCGCGGTCGTGCTCAATGCGCTCGCCGTGCACGACTCCGATTCGGAGACCCGACCGTCCGCGCGCAAGGGCGTGCACCTCGTCACGGTCAACGACTACCTGGCGCGGCGCGACGCCGAATGGATGAGCCCGATCTACGACGCGCTCGGGGTGTCGGTCGGGGTGCTGCAGAACATGCAGCCCTACGAGGAGAAGCACGCCGCCTACGCGTGTGACGTGGTCTACGGGACCAACTCCGAGTTCGGCTTCGACTACCTGCGCGACAACATGGCCAAGGACCTCTCCGAAAAGGTGCAGCGCGGGCACTGGTTCGGGATCGTCGACGAGGTCGACAACATCCTGATCGACGAGGCGCGCACGCCGCTGATCATCTCCGGTGCGCCCGAACAGGCGGCCGACCTGTACGTGAAGTTCGCGCGCCTGGCGCCGCAGATGACCGCCGGCAAGACGCCCGAAGGCATGGATCCGCGCATGAAGAAGCAGTTCCTCGCCGACTTCGACTTCGAGGTGGACGAGAAGCACAAGACGGTGTCGATCACCGAGCAGGGAGTCGCCAAGGCCGAGCGCTTCCTCGGCATCGACCACCTCTACCGGGCCGAGAACGGACACCTCGTCAACCACCTCATCCAGGCGCTGCGCGCCGAGTCGCTGTACAAGCGCGAAGTCGACTACGAAGTGACCGGCGGCGAGGTGCAGATCATCGACGAGTTCACCGGGCGCATCCTCGAGGGCCGGCGCTGGTCGGAGGGGCTGCACCAGGCGATCGAGGCCAAGGAGCGGGTCCCGATCAAGGAGGAGAACCAGACGCTCGCGACGATCACCTACCAGAACTTCTTCCGCCTGTACGACAAGCTCGCGGGCATGACCGGCACCGCGCTGACCGAGGCGACCGAGTTCATGAAGATCTACGAGCTGCCCGTCGTGCAGGTGCCGACGAACATGCCGATGGTCCGAGCCGATCGCAACGATCAGGTCTACAAGACCAAGGAGGGCAAGTGGAACGCGGTCGTCAAAGAGATCGTCGCGCGCCACTCCAACGGCCAGCCGGTGCTCGTCGGCACGATCTCCGTCGAGGTCTCCGAGCTGCTCTCGGACCGTCTGAGAAAGCGGGGGATCGCGCATGCGGTCCTCAACGCCAAGCCTGAGCACGCCGCGCGCGAGGCGGAGATCGTCGCCGAGGCCGGCCGCCCGGGCGCGGTCACGATCGCCACCAACATGGCCGGCCGCGGCGTGGACATCAAGCTCGGCGGCAACCCCGAGCATCTCGCCCGCCTGGAGCTCGCCAAGGAGGGGATCGAACCGGGGGCCGAAGGGTACGAGGCGCGTCTGGCCGCCTTGCGGGGAGAGATCGAGCGCCGCATAGCGGACGACCACGAGCGCGTGATGGCCGCCGGCGGCCTCTTCATCTGCGGCACCGAGCGCCACGAGTCGCGGCGCATCGACAACCAGCTGCGCGGGCGCTCCGGCCGGCAGGGCGACCCGGGCGAGAGCCGCTTCTTCCTGTCCGCCGAGGACGATCTCGTCAGGCTGTTCGCGGGCGACCGCATCTACCGTATCCTCGACCGCCTCGGAGGGGTGGATGAGGAGGGCAACGAGGAGCCGATCGAGGCGGGGATGCTCTCCAAGCAGATCGAGAAAGCCCAGAAGAAGGTCGAGGAGCAGAACTTCCTGATCAGAAAACGCGTGCTCGAGTACGACGACGTCATGAACGAGCAGCGTCGGGTCGTCTACGCCTACCGCGACGGGGTGCTGGAGGGCAAGAGCATGGGCGAGGAGGCCCGTCAGGAGGTCGCGGGCGTGCTGGAGCGCACGGTCGCCCAGTACACGCCGGGCGACTTCGTCGAGGACTGGGATCTCGACGGGCTGTTCACGGCGCTCGGGCAGTTCTTCCCCGTCGACCTGGCCGACGAGGATCTGGATCCCTCGACGGCCGACCGCGCCTCGCTGACCGGCAGCATCGTCGAGTTCGCGATGGAGCGCTACGACGCGCGCGCGGCCGAGCTCGGCGAGGAGCTGATGGGCGCGCTCGAGCGGTTCCTGCTGCTGCAGACCATCGACGAGCGCTGGCGCGAGCACCTGTACGACATGGACTACCTGCGTGAGGGCATTCACCTGCGCGGCTTCGCCCAGATCGACCCGCTCGTCGCGTACAAGAACGAAGCCTTCGAGCTGTTCGGCGATCTCATGAACATCATCTGGGCGGACTACACGCGCATGATCTTCAACGTCCAGGTCAACGTCGAAGGCCAGAACGGCGGTGGGGCGGGCGGGTCCCCGGTCCCCGCCTTCGCCGCCGCCGGCAGCGCCACGCGGGCCGGACGCGTCTCGTACTCGGGCGGGAGCTCTGTCGCCGGCGCCGGAGCGCTTGCGGCGGCAGCCGCCGCAGCCGGCGCGGGTCCCGGCGTTCAGGGCGAAGTGGAAGGAGAGCTGGAACCGGTCGGCGCCCCCGTCGTCGAGCAGCGCGTCGTCGACGACGAGCACCAGGTCGGGCGCAACGACCCGTGCTGGTGCGGGAGTGGGAGGAAGTTCAAGAAGTGCCACGGCGCGTAGGACGGCCGTGGGCGCGGCGCGGACGCTTCGTCCTCGGTCCCTCGCGTACGTAGTACGCCACGCTCCCTGCGTCCTCGCCCCGCTTGGTCCACGGCCGTCCTAGAAGGCTTGTGCTTCGCCACGGCGCGTAGGACGGCCGTGGACGAAACGGCGCGCTGATAGCGTGAAGTGATGGCCACAGCCGCGCCAAGCGAGTCGACCCCTCAGCGCCTGGCTGCCATCCGTGAGCAGATGAAGCTGCTCGCGGACTATCTTTGACCCGGCCGGGCTGTCCGAGCGCGTGGCGGCGCTCGAGGGGGAGATGGGGGGGAGGGACTTCTGGGAGGACTCCGAGCGCGCCGCCGCGGTGTCCGCCGAGCACGCGCGCGCGTCCAGGCGCCTGGAGATGTTCGGCGCGCTCCGGGCCGACGTCGAGGATCTCGACGGGCTGGTCGAGATGGCCGCCGAGGATGCAACGCTTGAAGCTGAGGTCGAGGAGCACTTCGCCTCGGTCGAGGAGCGTCTGGCCGCCCTGGAGGAGCAGCGCCTGTTCTCCGGGCGCTATGACGGGGGCGGCGCGCTCGTCAGCGTCAACGCCGGGGCGGGCGGCACAGATGCGCAGGACTGGACGGAGATGGTTCTGCGCATGGAGATGCGCTGGGCCGAGTCGCGTGGCTTCACCGCCGAGCTGCTGGAGGCCAGCCCCGGCGAGGAGGCGGGCATCAAGTCCGCCACGTTCCAGGTTGCCGGAGAGAACGCCTACGGCCTCTTCTCGGCCGAGCGCGGCGTGCACCGGCTCGTGCGTCTCTCGCCGTTCGACTCCGCCCACCGTCGCCAGACGAGCTTCGCGGGGGTCGAGGTGGCGCCGGTCGTCCCCGCGAGCACGGGGGAGGTCGAGATCGACGAGGACGATCTCCAGGTTGACACCTACCGGGCCTCGGGCGCCGGTGGTCAGCACGTCAACAAGACCGACTCGGCGGTGCGCATCACGCACAGGCCCACCGGGATCGTCGTGCAGTGCCAGAACGAGCGCTCCCAATCCTCCAACCGCGCCACGGCGATGGCGATGCTGCGCGCCAAGCTCTTGGAGCGCTCCGAGCGCGAACGCGCCGAGGAGATCTCGCGCGAGAAGGGCGAGGCGCAGGACGTGAACTTCGGCTCGCAGATCCGCTCCTATGTGATGCACCCCTATTCGCTCGTCAAGGACCATCGCACGAGCTTCGAGGTGGGCGACGTCCAGCGCGTGCTCGACGGGGACCTGGACGGCTTCGTTCGCGCGTACCTGCTCATGGCCGCGTCGTCGGGGGGATCGCGATGAGGGGGCGGTCGCATGCGACGGGCGTCGTGGGAGCGGGGACGGACGAGCAGGGGTGGGGGTCGGGCGGGCAGGCGCCGATGCCGACCCGGGAGGAGCTCGTGGCGCTCGTCCGCCGCGCGCTCGAGGAGGACGTCGGCTCCGGTGACGTCACGACCGAGGCGATCGTCGCGGCGGACGCGCGCGCGCGGGGGCTGGTCACGCAGAAGGCGGCCGGGACCGTCTTCGGACTCGAGCTGGCCGAGCTGGCGTTCCTGGCGCTCGACCCCGAGGCGCGCTTCCGGCGGCTCGTGCAGGAGGGCCGCTGGCGCGCGACCGGGGGGCCTGTGCTCGAGGTCGAGGGTCTCGCGCGCGCTCTGCTGACGGCCGAGCGCACCGCGCTCAACTTCCTCGGCCATCTCTCGGGCGTGGCGACGTTCGCCGCACGGGCGGTGAGCGCGACCGACGGCACGGGCGCGAGGGCGCTCGACACGCGCAAGACGACTCCTGGCCTGCGCGCCCTGGAGAAGGCGGCCGTCGCGGCCGGCGGCGCGTGCAACCACCGTTTCGGCCTGTACGACGCGATCCTCATCAAGGACAACCACATCGCCGCCGCCGGCGGGATCGCGGAGGCGATCGCGCGCGCGCGCGCCGCCGCCCCCGAGCTGGCCGCGACGCTCGAGGTCGAGGTCCGCGACCTCCAGGAGATCGACGAGGCGCTTGCGGCCGGCGCTTCCCGCCTGCTGCTCGACAACATGGACGAGAACGAGCTGCGCGCGGCCGTCAGGAGCGTGGCCGGGCGGGCCAGGCTCGAGGCCAGCGGCAACGTGACGCTGCAGACGCTCCGGACCCGGGCGGAAACGGGGGTAGACTGGATCTCGATGGGCGCGCTCACCCACTCGGCGCGCGCATTGGACCTGTCTCTGAGTCTGGAGGTCTTGCGGTGAACCCGCTGCCGATGGCCCCGCGCAAGCCGGCGATCCCGGAGCCGGTCACGGCGCCGGCGCTCTCCGGCGCGGAGATCTCGGCGCTCCAGGACGAGGTTCGCGCGCTGGCGTCCGAGCGCCGCGCGGTGATCCTCGCGCACAACTATCAGGTCCCCGAGATCCAGGACGTCGCCGACTACGTCGGCGACTCGCTCGGCCTCTCGCGCCGTGCGGCGGCCACCGAGAGCGAGGTGATCGCCTTCTGCGGCGTGCACTTCATGGCCGAGACCGCCTCGATCCTGTGTCCGGAGAAGACCGTCCTGATTCCCGACCTGCAGGCTGGCTGCTCGCTGGCCGCCTCGATCGACGCCGAGCAGCTCGCGGCCTGGCGCGCCGAGTATCCCGGCGGGGTCGTGGTCATGTACGTCAACACCACCGCCGAGGTCAAGGCGCTGACCGACTACTGCTGCACCTCGGCGAACGCCGTCGACGTCGTCCGCCACGTCTACGCGACGCACGGCGAGGACACCGAGATCCTGTTCGGCCCGGACATGTGGCTCGGCGCGTTCGTCGAGAAGGAGCTTGGGCGGCGCATGCACGTGTGGGACGGCGAGTGCCACGTCCACGCCGGCATCCGGCCCTCCGACATCGACGCCGTACGCGCGGCCCACCCCGACGCGGACTTCCTGATCCACCCCGAGTGCGGCTGCACCACGAGCGTGATGGAGTACGTCGCCGCCGGCGACATCTCCTCCGAGGGCGTCCACATGTTCTCGACCGGCGGGATGCTCGAGTACGCCAAACAGCTCGAGCGCGAGGCCGGCGGAGCGTCTGGCGCCGCGCCCCGGGGGGAGCCGGGAGCCCGTGCCGCGGTCGGGGATCTCGCGGTCGGACAGGCCGCGGGCGGAGGCACTGCGGACGGGGCTGAGGCAGTCGGCGGCGGGAGGGCGCCCAGCGGCCCGCGAGCTGGCCGGCGGGAGGCTGTCGTGGCGACCGAGACGGGGATGCTCTATCCCTTGCGGATGGCCGCACCCGACGTCACCTTCATCCCCGCCAACCCCGAGGCGTCGTGCGTGTTCATGAAGATGATCACGCTGCCCAAGCTGCGTGACGCGCTGCGCGACATGAAGTTCGAGGTCCGCGTTCCCGAGGACGTCGCCGCCCGCGCGAGGGTGCCGATCGACCGGATGGTGGCGCTGGGGTGAGATGGTCGAGCATGTCCTCTGACAGACACCACGCGGGCAGGCATGCCTGCGTCCCACCGATCGGAGATCGGCCAGCACGTCGAGCATCGTGACCGATCGAAGATCGGGCCAGCGTATGATGCCGCGGAGCAGCAGTATCAATCCCGGCAGATATCGGGACACGGGCCCCGAAGGAGACCGCGCATGTCATCTATACCGACGCTCTCTTCGAATGATGATTTCGCTCCCGGAGAGCTGCTGAGCCCGGCGACGTGGCGTGACCCCAAGCGCTATGCGTGGCTGCTCGGGCTGATCGTCCCCACGCTGCCCTTCCTGAGCTGGGGCCTCGTGCAGGCCACCGGGCTCCAGGCCTTCTGGTTCTATGGCCCGTTCTTCGTGTTCGTGATCTTCCCGATCCTCGACCTCCTGGTCGGGATGGACCCCTCGAACCCTCCCGACAGTGTCCTCAAGTGGCTGGAACAGGATCGCTACTACCGCTGGTGCACCTACCTGTTCCTCCCGCTTCAGTACGCCAGCCTGGTGTTCGCCTGCTGGCTGTGGTCCAGCGGCAAACTCTCGACGGTCGATGACATCGGGCTGGCGCTGACGGTGGGCATGGTCAGCGGGATCGCGATCAACACCGCCCACGAGCTCGGCCACAAGCGCGACAGCCTGGAGCGCTGGCTGAGCAGGGTCGCCCTCGCCCAGAGCGGCTACGGGCACTTCTTCATCGAGCACAACCGCGGTCACCACGTGCGGGTCGCGACGCCGGAGGATCCGGCCAGCGCGCGGCTGGGGGAGAGCTTCTACGCCTTCCTGCCCCGCACGGTCGTGGGCAGCCTGCGCTCCGCCTGGGGACTCGAGCGCGTGCGCCTGGCGCGCATGGACCGCTCATCGTGGACGCTGCGCAACGACATCCTCAGTGCCTGGGCGATGACCGTCGCGCTGTTCGCGGCGCTCGTCCTGGCCTTCGGGCCCGTCGTGCTGCCCTACCTGATCGTCCAGGCCGTGATCGGCTTCTCGTTGCTCGAGGTCGTCAACTACCTCGAGCACTACGGTCTGCTGCGCCAGCGTCGCGAGGACGGACGCTACGAGCGCACCCGGCCCGAGCACAGCTGGAACAGCAACAACGTCGTCTCCAACGTGCTGCTCTACCACCTGCAACGCCACTCAGACCACCACGCCAATCCCGTCCGCCGCTACCAGGCGCTGCGCCACGTCGACGAAGCCCCGCAGCTGCCGACCGGCTACGCCGGGATGATCGTGCTCGCTGCGGTCCCCCCGCTGTGGCGGCGCGTGATGGACCCCCGGCTGCTGGCGCACTATGGCGGCGAGGTCGCCCGCGCCAATGTCGCCCCCAGACGGCGCGCCCGTGTGCTCGCCCGCCTGGGAGAGCCCTCTTGAGCCGCTGGCGCTGTCCCGGCTGTGGCTACCTCTATGACGAGGCGCGCGGCCATCCCCGCGAGGGCTTCCCCGCGGGTACCCCATGGAGCGAGGTCCCCGACGACTGGACCTGTCCGGACTGCGGGGTATGCGACAAGGTCGATTTCGAGTTGGCGCCTGAGCAGCGGCGGCAGCAGCAGTAGGCGCAGCGTCCTCGCAGCGTGTTAGGGTACCCGAATTAGGGCTCCCTAAGATGGAGGAGGCAGCATGCGGCGCTCACCGTTCTTCGACGGAGTCACCCAGTCCGAGGTGACGATCGCAGGCCAGCCGGCGAAGGTGCCGATCTTCTACTACGACGGCACCGCCACGCAGGCCGTGTTCGCGGCTCGCCTGGGAGCGCTGCGCCGGCTGATGCCCGACCCGCGCTTCTGTCCGGCCCGGCTGGCGCCGGGTCTCGGCGCGGTCGCGATCACCTGCTTCGAGTACCGCGACACCGACATCGGGCCCTACAACGAGCTGGCGATCTCGGTCGTCCTGAACGAGCCGTGGTTCTTGCCCAACCTTCCGGGCAGGGCTCTGGTGGCGAGTCTGCGCAGACGTCAGCTGCACGCCTGGGTGCACCACCTTCCGGTCACGACCGAGATCGCGCGCGCCGGCGGCGTGGACTTCTACAACTACCCCAAGTTCATCGCCGGAATCGACTTCCAGGAGAGCGAGCGGCAGCGCGTCTGCCGGCTGAGCGAGGGCGCCGAGCACATCCTCACGCTCTCCGGCGAGCTGATCGCCACGCCGCGCTCCGCGCAGTTTCAGCTGTTCAGCCACCTGTGGATGGACCGCCAGCCGCAGAGCTCCGAGTTCAAGATCAACGCGATCGAGATGGGCGTCAGCGTGCGGCCGGGAGTCGCCTCGCTTCAGCTGGGCGAGCGTCACCCGATCGCGCGCGAGCTGGCGGGCCTGATCGCCTCCAGGCGTCCGCTCCAGTACCAGTACATGGCTCGCTTCGAGGGGATTCTCTACGGACCTGAGCACCTCTCGCTGGCGCTGCTCGCCCGGGCCGCCGCCGAGGTCACCGCCGACGCTCCGGCGCAGCCGGCATAGGCGGGCCGGACGATGACATCAAGCACAGCCGAGCGCTCCTTGAGCGAGCGGTTCCCCCGCCTCGCTGCTGGCCGATCTCCGATCGGTGGCGGCCGCCTGGATGTGCGCGAGCTCGAGCGGCTCCGTGTGCGCGCCCGCGGCTTCGCCGAGGCGCACGTGCGCCCGCGGGCGCTGGAGATCGACCGTCGCACCGGCGAGGACCCGGGCTGGTTCGACTGGGATCTGGTGCGCGCGGGCGCCGAGGCGGGAATGCTGAGCTTTTTGATCCCCAAGCCGGCCGGCGGCACGGGCGGTATGGCCACGCAGGCCGCGGTCGTGATGGAGGAGCTGTGCGCCGCCTGCCCCGGGATCGCGCTGATCTTCGGCGCCCATGCGCTCGGGATCTCCCCGCTTCTGCTGGGCGGCCCCTCGCAGTGGGATGGCGTGCTGGCAGAGCTCGTCGCATCCGAACGCAGCGGCGAGCCACAGCTGATGGCGTGCGCCATCACCGAGCCCGAAGCCGGAACGGACGTGGAGGATCCGGACCTCTTGCGCCGCGCGCGAATCACCAGTCACGCTCGCCGTGTGCCGGGCGGCTTTCGCCTGAACGCCACCAAGCGGTTCATCTCCAACGGCAGCGTCGCGCGCTGGATCACGGTCTTGATGGCGACCGATCCCAGACGTCCGGCGGAGACCTGGACCTGCTTCTTGGTGGACACCCGCAGCGAGGGGTTCGCGGTCAGCCGTGTCGAGCACAAGATGGGCCAGCGCGCCTGTCCCGCCGCTGAATTGACATTCGACGAGGTGTTCGTCCCCGACGAGCGGATCGTGGGCAGGGAGGGAGATGGAGCCGCCGCCACGATGATCGTGCTCGCCTGCTCGCGTCCGCCGGTCGGAGCGATCGCGACCGGGATCGCACGGGGAGCATACGAGCGCGTGTTGGGCTGGCTGGAGGAGGACCGCGCCGCCAGGGGCCTGCTCGAGCGCCAGCATGTGCAGCTCGCGCTGGCGGGCATGGAGGAGGAGATCCACCTCGCGCGCCAGGTCTACATGGACGCCGCCACCGAGCTCGACCGAAGGGCGCTCGGGGGCGTCATGTCCCATCGTGGCGTCCGCGCCCTCGGCCATGTGCCGGCGGGCGTCCGCGGGCGGGCGCCCGTCCGCGGCTGGCTGGCCTCGGACCGCGCTCGCGACGCGACCGTCGCGCTCCTTCACCGCACCACGAGCGAGCGCGCCGTGACGCGCTCGCTCGCGCTCTCCTCGATGGCGAAGGCTCGCGGCGGCGACGTGGCGATGCGGGTCACCGGCGCGGCACTCGAGCTCGTCGGCCTGCGCGCCGGTCCGGTGAGGACGGAGCTCGAGAAGCTGTGGCGCGACGCCAAGCTGACCCAGATCTACGAGGGCACCAATCAGCTCAACAGGCTCGAGGTCTATCGCGGGCTGTGCCGGGGAGAGACGATCGGCTGCCTGCCGCCGCTGCGTCCCATCCACCTCGACGCGGACGGGGATGCTCACCCGAACGGACGCGCGCGCGCTCATCCTGACGCGGACGCCCTGAGGCACGCGAGCGTCGACGCAGATGGAGGTCGATCATGAGCCCGACCACTACGGCCGAGCGCGCCGAGCTGCGGATGATGGCGCGTGAGCTGGCGCGGCGCGAGCTGATTCCGCGTGCCGCGTCGCTCGACGCCGGCGGCCAGGACGCCCTTCACGAGTGCTGGCGCCTGCTCGTCGAGCTCGGACTCGACCGCGCGCTGCTCAGCGAGCAGCACGGGGGTGTCGAGCTGAGCGTGCTCGATCTGCTGGTCACGATCGAGGAGCTGGCTGTCGGCGACGGCGGGATCGCCATGTGCGTGCTGCTCTGCAACGCCGCTCTGGCGACGCTCGGCGACGAACAGCTCGCCGAAGTCCCCTGGGGCGCCCGCTGGGTGCTCGTTCCGGCCACGCCTGAAGTCGAGGTGACCGTGTCGGGCGGACGGCTGGACGGTCGCCTCGCGTGCGCTCTCGGTGCTCACGGCGCCCACGGACTTGTCGTTCTCCTCGACGGACCTGCGCCCGTGGCCTGGGCGGTC
This sequence comes from Solirubrobacteraceae bacterium, assembly GCA_035632775.1. Classification (GTDB taxonomy): domain Bacteria; phylum Actinomycetota; class Thermoleophilia; order Solirubrobacterales; family Solirubrobacteraceae; genus Palsa-744. The sequence continues at coordinate 15,540 of DASQGE010000047.1, forward strand.
GATGCCGGCGCGGCCGGCTCGAAGCTCGAGCGCGATCTCGCGCAGCTGGGCTTGCGCGCGGCGCCCGCCGCGTCGGTCGAGCTGACGGGCGTCGCCTGCGCGCCCGCCGCCGATGGGTCAGACGGCTACGACACGGCAATCAGCGCCGCGAGCGCGCTGGCGCTGCTGCGAGCCGGCACGGCGGCGATCGCACATGGGATCGCCCGGCGCGCGTATGAGATGGCGCTCGAGTACGCCCACGCTCGCCAGCAGGGAGGAGTGGCGATCGTCGAGCACGACGCGGTCAGCGACATGCTGTCGGCGATGGCGGTGAGACTGGCATGCTGGCCTGGAATCGCCGCCGACCACGGCTCGGAGATCGACCAGGCGCAGGCGCTCGCGGTGAAGATCGCCGCCACCGACGCCGCCGTGGCGAGCACCACCGACGCCGTGCAGGTGTTCGGCGGCACCGGCTACATGGTCGAGACGGGGATCGAGAAGCTGATGCGCGACGCCAAGTACTGTCAGCTCTTCCCCGAGCCCAACTGGGTCGCGCACGACGAGCTGATGCGTATCGAACGCGCCGGCCGCGGGGCGGCGCGTGCGAGGTCGACGTGAGCGCCACCATCGATCATCGCGAGCTCTATCGCCTGCCGTGGTCGCTGCCGGACAACGCCATCGCCTGGCTGGAGCCGACCAAGAAGTGCAACCTGGCGTGTCTGGGCTGCTACCGCGAGAACGACCCGCGGGGACACAAGACCCTCGATGAGGTTCGCCACGATCTCGACGTGTTCGAGCGCTTTCGCACCGTGGACGGCGTGTCGATCGCGGGCGGCGACCCGCTCGTGCATCCGGAGATCGTCGAGATCGTTCGGATGGTCGCGGGGGATGGCCTGAAGCCGATCGTCAACACCAACGGGCTGGCGCTCACCGAGGAGCTGCTGGGAGAGCTCAAGGGCGCCGGCGTGGCCGGGTTCACGTTTCACATCGACTCCAAGCAGGGCCGCCCGGGCTGGAAGGAGGCGGACGAGATCGAGCTGTGCGAGCTGCGCCGGCGCTACGCCGAAATGGTGGCCGCGGCGGGAGGGATCGGCTGTTCGTTCAACGCGACCGTCTACGAGGACACGCTGCGCTACGTGCCCGACGTCCTCGAGTGGGCTCAGCGCAACATCGAGATCGTCAACACGATCGTGTTCATCGCCTTCCGTGCGGGCGTGGTCGGCGACGACTTCGACCACTACGTGCGTGGAGAGCCGGTCGATTTCTCCGCGATGCCCTACGCCACCACCGACCAGACTCCGCATGAGCTCCAGTCGACCGACATCGTGGCCGAGATCCGCAGGCGCTTCCCCGACTTCGCTCCCGCCGCATACCTCAACGGGACCGAGCGTCCCGACACCTTCAAGTGGCTGCTCACTGGTCGCCTGGGCACGAAGGAGGGGAGCTACGGCTACGTAGGGCCACGCTCGATGGAGCTTGCGCAGACCTTCCACCACCTTGCGACAGGGAGGTATCTCGCCTACGCTGGGCCGCAGACGCTGGGCCATGGCAGGTCGATGCTGCTGCTGTCGGCGCTCGACCCGCGCCTGCGGACGATCGCCCGCCGCTGGCTGGCGGCCGGCGCGCGCAAGCCCTGGCGCCTGCTGGAGAAGCTCCGCTTCCAGTCGGTGATGATCATCCAGCCGGCCGACATCTACGAGGACGGACGACAGAACATGTGCGACGGCTGCCCCGACATGACGGTGTGGAACGACCGTCTCGTCTGGTCGTGCAGATTGGAGGAGCCCGAGCGCTTCGGCGACTTCGTGCAGATGGTTCCAAGAGAGACCTGACCAGCGCCGCGATTGCAGGCGATCATGGAGGTCACCCTCGTGAAGGGATCCGGCTCCGAGCAGGGCTTCCATGTTAGGGTGCCCTAAGTATGAGTCTGCGGATCCGCTTCGTGGAGCCGCGTCCTCCCGGACGCAACGTCTACGACCACATCCTGCTGCCGCGGCTGGGCTTGCCGCTGATGGCCACGATGCTCGCCGAGGGCGGTCATGACACCGGTGTGTTCTGCGAGATGCTCGGACCGATCGACCTCGGCGAGTGCCTCGCCGCCGATCTCGTCGGGATCTCCGGCACGACATCCACTCAACCCGCGGGGTATGCCCTGGCCGACGAGCTTTCCGCCGCGGGGGTGGCGGTGGTCCTCGGCGGCTCACACGTGAGCTTCCGCGTCGAGGAGGCCCTCGAGCACGCTCCCTACGTGGTGCGGGGCGAGGGCCAACAGACGATCGTCGAGCTCGTTGCAGCGCTCGAGCGAGGGACCGCCCTGGGCGGGATCGCGGGGCTTTCTTGGCGCGACAATCTGGGCAGGGCGCATCACAATCCCGCTCGATCGCATTGCTCTCAGACCCAGTTCGAGCGCCTCCCGATCCCTGACCTCTCCCTGATCGAGGGGCACGAGCGCCTGGAGGTCAAGCCCGCCATGACCCAGTGGGGGTGTCCCTACGACTGCGAGTTCTGCTCGGTGACCGCCCAGTTCTCCCGCGTGGTACGCCACCGCCGGACCGACCAGGTTCTGGCGGAGCTCGCCGGACTGTCCGCCGGCGAGCTCTTCTTCCACGACGACAACTTCGTCGTCAACAAGCGCCGCACCGCCGAGCTGCTGCGTGGCATGGTGGACGCGGGCTTGACGCCGAGCTTCGCCGCCCAGATGCGGGCCGACACGGTGCTGCGCTCACGGACCTCCTACGAGATCGACCACGAGTTTCTGGAGCTGCTCAGGCAGGCGGGCTGCGCCATGGCGATGGTCGGCTTCGAGAGCATCTCCGAAGAGAACCTCGCAAGCATAGGCAAGCGCACGAGCGTGGCGGTGAGCGAACAGGCGGTGCGCGCCTTCCACAGGCACGGGATCGCCGTGCACGGCATGTTCGTCGTGGGGCTCGACTTCGACGATGCCTCAAGCGCGCAGGCCACCGCTGCCTTTGCGCGGCGCCTCGGCATCGACACCTTCCAGCTGATGATGGTCACGCCGGCTCCCGGGACGCGCCTGTGGGAGCGGCTCGAGTCCGAGGGCCGCCTGATCGAGGCCGACTGGACGTTCTTCGACGGGCACCACGCGGTGCTGCGCCCCGAGCGGATGACCCCGCTCGAGCTGCAGCTGAGCGCGCTCGACGCGATGCGGCGCTTCTACTCCCGCTCAGCCATAGCCGGCCCGGCGCTGCGGGGCATCTTGCGCCACCTGCCCGAGCTGCTTGGCATCGTTACGCGCCACGCGGGAGGGCTGGTGCGCTCTCTGGGTCGGGAGGCGCTGGGACCGCGCCAGCGCGACGCGACGAGAGCCGACGCGAGGAGTCTCGACCCAGCGGCATCCTCCGCGCCTGTGCTCAGTCGGGCTCTGACCAGCGTCGCGTCTTCGCTCACTCGCGACGAGCGTGCCCGGCTCGAGGCGGCGCTGGGGGTGGCCGCGTTGCGCCTCTATGGCCGTCGTCGGGTGGCTGAGTTCTGGGATCAGGATCACTCTCGCAGCCACACGGCGCGTCTCGCCACCCTGACGTGATGCGCGCGCCCTGCGCCGCGGCGTCCGCGCGCACCGGGCTGCTCAGAATTCCTCGGCGCTGTGTGGTCCGACGCACGCGACTGCCAGATCGTCGGCCACTCCGGCCGCGACTGTGCGGACCTCCTCGAAGGTGACCTCGTCGAGCGCCTTGATCGCCGCGTCGGGGTCGATGTCCTCGCCGAACACGATCGCGCGGCTCGCGCCGTAACGGGCTACGGCGCCCGTGTTCTCGAACGCGAGCACCAGTCGCCCGGCGGCGTAGGCGCGCGCGCGGGCGACCTCGTCCTTCCTCGGGCCGTCGCTGCGGAGCTCGTCGACGATCTCGCGCATGCGCGTGTAGGCCTCGACGCACTTCGCGGACTCCAGGCCCGAGCCGAGCTGCAGCACGGGGACGTCCGCGAAGGAGTGGTCGGCCGCGTACACCGAGTAGCAGAGGCCGCGCTTCTCGCGGATCTCCTCGAACAGCCGCGAGCCCATCGACCCGCCGAGCAGCGTCGCGTAGATCGACAGGGCCGCCCGTTCGCGTACGCTCGAGACCTCGATTTGGGGGCGGTAGATCATGCGCAGGTGTGACTGGTTGGTGTCGCGCTGCTCGACCAGCGTCTGCGGCACGAACGCCGGCGCGGGGACGTAGGGCTCGGGCTCGGGCAGGCTCGGGAAGCGTCCGAAGCGCTCCTTCAGCTCGGCCTCGTCGGGCAGGCTCGCCAGGTTGCCGGCCAGGAACGCGCCGCCGCTGCGACCGCACCAGCGGCGCTCGCGGAATGCGACGATCGCATCGCGCGTGAAGCTGCGCAGGTTCTCCTCCGGGCCGAGCACGGTGCGCCCGAGCGGGTGCTCGCCGAACGCGGCCCTGTCGATCAGGTACTCGGCGACGACCGACGGCTGGTCATAGGAGCGGTTGATCTCCTGGATCACTACGCCGCGCTCGCGGTCGAGCTCGTCGGCGTCCAGCCGCGGCCGCCCGACGAAGTCGCTCAGCAGGTCGATCGCCTGCGGCGCGGACTCGGCGCGGACCGTGATGTGGAACGCGACGAGGTCGTGGCTGGTGTACGCGTTCAACACGCCGCCGAGCCGCTCGGCGGTCTCGTTAACGGCCTTGTAGCTGTCGTACTTCTCGCCGCCCTTGAACACCAGGTGCTCGAGGAAGTGGGCCATGCCGTTCTCCTCGGAGCGCTCGGTGCGCGCGCCCGCGTCGAACGCGACGAGCACCGTCAGCGCGCGGGTGCCGGGCAGGGCGACGGTGTGGACGGGCAGGCCGTTGGACTCGACGGTGGTGGTCTGGATCTTCGCCATCGCCGCCACCTTATATCGCGGCCTCAGTGCAAATCCGGTTGCAGGTGGGCAAAACGCTGGGTATGCGGGCCTTGCGCCGGTACCCTCACGGGCCATGCCTTCGAGCACGAACACGCCCACGCGCAAGGTCGGTCCGGCCAAACCGGCCGGTCCGGCGCCTGCTCGGGCTGGTCGTCCGCGGCTGCAGGTCACCCTGCCGGCGCCCGCGCGCGCAGGCGGTCCCGTGCCGGTGGCTGGGCCTCAGCGGGCCGCGAGGCCGGTGCGCGACGACCGCCAGACGGTGGTGGAGCTGCGCGGGGTGTCCAAGCTGTATGGCGCCGGCGACGTCGGACTCGAGCGCGCGACGTTCGCGGTGAGCCGGCGCGAGCTCGTGTTCCTGGTCGGCCCGACCGGCTCGGGCAAGTCGACGATCATGCGCCTCTTGATCAAGGAGCTCGAGCCGAGCGAGGGCGTCGTGCGAGTCGCGGGTCGGGACCTCGCCGAGATCGACCGCAGGCGCATCCCGTACTACCGGCGCAACATCGGCGTGGTGTTCCAGGACTTCAAGCTGCTGCCGAACAGGACGGTCTACGAAAACGTCGCTTACGCGCTGCAGGTGACCGGGGCCTCGCGCAAGCAGATCAGGGCGACGCTGCCGGACATATTGCGCCTGACGGGCCTGTCGACGAAGCTGCACAACTACCCTCATCAGCTCTCCGGGGGCGAGCAGCAGCGCGTCGCGGTCGCGCGCGCGTTCGCATCCCACCCGCCGCTGCTGCTCGCGGACGAGCCGACCGGCAACCTCGATCCGGAGACCTCGATCGGGATCATGCAGCTGCTGTACCGCATCAACCGCGCCGGCACGACCGTGCTCGTCGCGACGCACGACCGCGAGACCGTCGATCGCATGCGCCGTCGCGTGATCGAGCTGCGGCGCGGGCGGATCGTGCGCGACGAGGCGACCGGACTGTATGCGCGCGAAGAGAGCACCGACGAGCTCGGCGAGCGCCTGCGCAGCGAAACCCTGGAGGCCGCCCGCGGCGTGCTCGGGTCCAAGCGATGAGACCGGGGTTCTTTCTCAAAGAGAGCTTCCGCTCGATCCGCCACAACGCCGTGCCGAGCTTCGCGGCGTTCGCTTCGGTGCTGGTGACGACGCTCGTGCTCGGCGTGTTCATCCCGGTGGTGCAGGCGACGAACGGCGCGGCCAACGACGTGCGCGGGCGGGTGCTGGTGGACGTCGATCTGAGCACGAGCGCGACGCCCGCCGAAGAGGCGCGCGTGCGCGGGGAGCTGGGGCGCGCGCCGCACGTCAAGAGCGTGCAGTTCGTCTCCAGGCAGACGGGCTACGAACAGGAGCGAAAGCTCAATCCGCAGGCGTTTGCGCTGATCGGCTACAACCCCTTGCCCGACATCTTCCGGGTGACGCCGGCGAGCCCCGAGGACGCGGGAGCGGTGCGCGCCGAGCTCGACCAGTCCAGCCCGCTGGGGACGCGTCTGGTCACCGACCCGGCGATCGCGGCGGTCCAGGATCGGCAGGCCGAGACGAACCGCATCCTGTCGGCGACGCGGGTGATCAAGCTGACGATGGCGCTGCTGGCGGCGCTGCTCGTGATCGCCTCGGTGCTGTTGATCTCGAACACGATCCGGCTTTCCCTGTTCTCGCGCAGGCGCGAGGTCGAGGTGATGAAGCTGGTCGGCGCGACCGACTGGTTCATCCGCTGGCCGTTCGTGCTGGAGGGGCTGTTCCTCGGCGCGCTCGGCGGGGGCGCTGCGATCGGCCTGCTCGCGCTCGCCAAGGTGACGCTCGTCGATCCGCTTGCGAACACGGTCAAGCTGATCTCCCAGCCGGACATGATCGCGTTTCCGGCGCTGATCGCGATCCTGATGGCGTGCGCCGTCGCCGTGTCGGCGGCTGGCTCTGGGCTGTCGCTGCGGCGCTTCTTGAGAGTCTGAGTACCGCGTGAGCCCCAAGCGGGCTTGGCGGGGTCGTGGCTTCACTACGCTTGCCTGCTGTGCCCGCTCGTCGACGCCTGATATTCGCCCTTGCGGCGCTGCTGCCGATCCTGCTGGTCGGGGGGGTCTGGCTGGGCGGGCACCCGGAAGATCTGCCGTCGTTCGCGCGCTCGGCCCTGGTCGCGCACGGCGAAACGCGGGCGGTCGACGAAGCGATCGAGCAGATCGCGGGCGACTACTATCGCCCGGTCACTCCCAGCAAGCTGGCGGACTCCTCGATCGCGGGCGCGGTCGCGAGCCTCGACGACCGCTTCTCCCACTACCTGAGCCCGCGGGAATTCCGCGCGTTCGACACGCCCCCGAGCTTCACGGGGATCGGCGTCCAGGTGCAGGCGTCCAAGCGCGGCCTGTCGATTGAACGCGTGTTCGACTCCTCACCGGCGGCGCGCGCGGGCCTGCAGGCGGGCGAAGCGATCGTGGCCGTGAACGGACGCTCGATCGCGGGCATGTCGCAGGAGGCGTCGAGGGCGCTGATCGTGGGACCGCCCGGGACCGAGGTGACGCTGTCGATCGAACGCCACGCGGGCCGGGGGGCGCGCAGCGTCAAGCTGACCCGTGCGACGATCTCCGAGCCGGTCGTCGCCTCGGCGACGCGCACCGTGCGGGGGACCAAGCTGGGCGTGGTCGCGCTGGCGACGTTCAGCTTTGGAGCGCACGGAGAAGTGCGCGAAGCGGTCGAACAGGAGCTGCGTGCGGGCGCGCGCGGGATCGTGCTCGACCTGCGCGGCAACGGCGGGGGCCTGGTGGAGGAGGCGCAGCAGGTCGCGAGCATCTTCGTCGAGCGGGGCGTGATCGTGACGACGCGCGGGCGCACTCAGCCGACGCAGACGCTGAGCGCGGTCGGTGACGCGATCGAGCCGCGGTTTCAGATGGTCGTGCTGGTCGACGGCAACACCGCGTCGGCGTCGGAGATCGTCACGGCGGCGCTGCAGGATCACCATCGCGCGACGGTCGTCGGCGCGCACACGTTCGGCAAGGGCGTGTTCCAGGAGGAGATGCCGCTGTCCAACGGCGGCGCGCTCGACATAACCGTCGGCGAGTACTTCACGCCCAGCGGGCGCAACCTCGGCGGCGGCGGGATCAAGCAGGGAGCGGGCGTGACGCCCGAAGTGCCGGTCGCGCACGGCGTCGAGGGCGGGCAGGGGCTGGCGGTCGCCCTGGATACGCTGGCCGCCGAGGTCAAGTGAGCTCCACCGTTGTAGCGACGGTCCAGAAGCGGGGAAGGTTTTGGGCGGCGGAGCCGCACTTCCCCTCGCCCCGCTTCGACGCGAGCGGGCGGCGGTCCCGCGGAGGCGGCGCGGGTGCGGGTCGGCGGATCGTGCTCGCCTCCAACTGCGTGTCCGGACCGGAAGGGGGGAGCGCGCGCGCGGGCGATCTGGTGCTGGTGGCGATGGCCGGCCGGGCGGGCGAGGGCAGGGCGCGGATCGTCCGCCTGATCGGGCGTCCCGACGTGGCGCGGGACGCGATCGAGGCGCTGCTGCTCGACCGGGGCCTGGCGCGCTCCTTCGCGCCGGCGGTGGAGCGCGAGGCTGACGGCGCGCGCGCGGGGGGCTCGGACCGGGTGGCGCGTGAGGTCGCGCAGGGACACAGGCGGGACCTGTGCGGATTGAGCACGTTCACGATCGATCCGGCGAGCGCAAAGGACTTCGACGACGCGATCTCCGCGGAGCGCCTGCGGGACGGGGGCGTGCGCGTGTGGGTGCACATCGCCGATGTGAGCGCCCACGTGTCCGAGGGCTCGCTCGTGGATCGGGAGGCGCGAGGGCGCGGCACGAGCGTGTACGTGCCGGGGGCGGTCGAGCCGATGCTGCCGCGGGCGCTGTCCAACGACGCCTGCTCGCTGGTGCCGGGCGCCGCGCGGGCGGCGGTCACGGTGGAGATGGACCTGCACGGAGCTGAGGTGGCGCGGACCGCGTTCTACCGCTCGCTGATCCGCTCGGACGCGCGTCTGGACTACGAGCGGGTCGACCGGATCTTCGCGGGACGGGAGCGCGCGGAGGACCCGTGGGCGCAGGGGCTGGCGGCGGCGCGCGAGGTGTCCGCGGCGCTGGCGCGGGCGCGCGCACGGGCCGGCGGACTGGTGCTCGACTCTGAGGAGCCCGAGTTCGCGTTCGACGAGGAGGGCAACGTCAGCGCAATCCTCGCGCGCGAGCAGACCGAGTCGCACCGCTTGATCGAGCATCTGATGATCGCCGCCAACGAGGCTGTCGCGAGACATCTGGCCGGGCGGGGAGTCCCGTGCCTGTATCGCGTGCACGAGCGCCCCGAGCCCGCGCGGGTGGTGCGCCTGATAGAGCAGCTCGGATCGCTGGGCGTCTCTACGCCGGCCGTGCCGGATGCGCTGTCGCCCTCGCAGGCGGCGGATCTGATGGGCGAGCTTTCGCAGCTCCTCGAGCGTCATGTGCAGGCTG
>DASQGE010000048.1:0-8910 GCA_035632775.1 Solirubrobacteraceae bacterium
CCGAAAAGCCCGGGCTCGAAGCCCATCGTCCAAAACGGCCTGCCCCACTGCGTTCCCCCTGAAAGCCCCTGTCCCGGTCACCCGACCCTAGTAGGGTCGGGCCCGGACAGCAGCCCTCAACCCCGCAGTTTCATGCCCCGACACGCGGCGGTGAGCGATGGCGCGTGCCGGTGCTCGCTCCGCCTCGGCCGAAGTGAGTGCGGGTTGCCAACGATTGGGGCTATCGGACGCGGAACCCAAGCGGAGGCCGTGTAGCTGCTACTATCACAAGCATGACGCTACATGGTCAAGAGTATGAGGTGGGGGTGCGTGAGCTCCATGATCGGTTGAGCGAGCATCTCGAGCACGTCGCGCAGGGTGCCGAGATCATGGTCACGCGCCGCGGCCAGCCGATCGCGCGGCTGTCCGCCGTCGGTGGCGAGGATCTGCTTGAGGACCTGGTCAGGCGAGGTCTCATCATCCCGCCAGCGCGTGCGCGCAGCTCTCGCCGGGCACGTGTAAACGCGCGCGGCTCGGTCTCCGACCTCGTCGCCGAGCAGCGTCGCTGATCCTGTACTTCGACACCTCTGCGCTCGTTAAGCTCGTCGTTGTCGAGCCCGGCTCTGAGCTGGTGGCCGAGCTGTGGGGCACGCGGTTTCGAGCGGCGTCCAGCATCCTGTGCTATCCCGAGGGTCGCGCGGCGCTCGCTGCTGCCCGTCGTGGCCGGCGACTGAGCGCCACGGGGTACGGTCGGGCGCGCGAGGAGTTCGAGTCATTGCAGAGTGAACTGGTGCTGGTCGGGATCGACGGTCCGCTCGCGCGGCGGGCGGGCGAACTCGCCGAGGAGCTCCAGCTGCACGGATACGACGCCGTCCACCTCGCGAGCGCGCTCGCGCTCAGCACCGACACCACGCTCGTCACCTGGGACGAGGACCTCAAGCGCGCCGCAGCGCAGAGTGGATGCGCCGTCGCTCCCGCGGGCTGACCGCCAACGGCGATCACTACCCGAAGAGCGCTGAGCTCGTTGATGCATGGCGGTCGTGCGATCGGCCGGTGAAGCTTCATTGTGGTTTCGCCGCACTGGAGGCGTCTCGTGCAGTCACCAGGAGGATGGGCTGCGGTCACGAGGCGCTGCTACCGTTTCCGGCATGACCAAGACCGAGCTGCATGAGTTGGTGGACGCCCTGCCCGACCGGTCTTTGCCTGCGGCTGCGATTCTGCTGCGCCGCGCCCAAGACCCAGTCGTCGCCAAGCTCGATGCAGCGCCTTACGACGACGAGGTTCTGACCCAGGAGGACCTGCAGGCGGTTCAGGAGGCGCGGACGAAGCCTGGTGTCGCTTGGTCTGAGGTCGAGGCGGAGCTGAAATATGGGCCCGGCAGGACTCGAACCTGCGACCTACCGATTATGAGTCGGCAGCTCTGACCAACTGAGCTACGGGCCCTCCTCGCGTCCGGGACTGCCGCCCGTGCGCGATCCGCCAGACGCTAGCAGCGAGATGTGGAATGCTCACTGCCGCCGTTTCAGGACTCTCGGACGCGCGGATCGCTCCTGTGGCGGTCCGACCGCTTACGAGCCGACCACTACGAGGAGGGCACACATGGCAGACCGTGCAGCGATCGTGACCGGAGCTTCGAGCGGGATCGGGCTTGCGATCGCGCGGATGCTCGGCCAGGAGGGCTACTCGATGACGCTCGTCGCACGCCGGCCCGAGAAGCTCCAGGCCGCCGCCGAGGGGCTCGCCGGGGAAGGCTTCGAGTTGCAGGCGCTCGCCGCCGACGTCTCCGACGAGGCCGACATCCAGCGCGTCGTCTCCTCCCACCGCGAGCGCTACGGGCGCCTGGACGTGCTCGTCAACAACGCCGGCGTCGGCGTCGCCGCCACCGCCGGAGAGATCGAGACCAAGCGGCTGGACATGCAGCTCGACGTCAACCTGCGCTCGATCGTCCTGTTCTACCGTGAATCCCTCCCGCTGCTCAAGGCAGCCGCCGCGGAGCATCGCAGCGCGCTAGTCGTCAACACCGCCTCGATCGCAGGCAAGCGGGGGATCAGCGGAAACGCCGTATACGCGGCCACCAAGTACGGGGTCGTCGGCTGGACCGATTCGATGAACAAGGAGCTGGGCTCGCTGGGCATCAAGTCGACCGCGCTGTGTCCCGCGCTCGTGGACACGCCGATGACCGACTGGGCCAAGGAGCACGTACCCGCCGAGGAGATGATCCGTCCCGAGGACATCGCCGAGGCGGTCCGCTACCTGCTGAAGGTCTCCCCCATGTGCGTAATCCCCGAGATGATGTTCGTGCGCCCTGGCGACTCGCTGTAGGGTGACGGCGATGAAGCTCGGCGTGCACATCGGCTACTGGGGTCTCGGCCTCAGCTCCTCCGACCAGCTCTCGATCGTGCAGGAAGCCGAGCGGCTCGGCTACGACTCGGTCTGGACCGCCGAGGCCTACGGCTCGGACGCCGCGACCGTGCTCGGCTGGCTCGCGGGCCAGACCTCGAAGATCCGGCTCGGCTCGGGCATCTTCCAGATGCCCGGCCGCTCGCCCGCGATGACCGCCATGACCGCCGCCACGATCGACCAGCTCTCCGGCGGACGCATGATCCTCGGCATCGGCTCCTCCGGTCCCCAGGTCGCCGAGGGCTGGCACGGCCAGCGCTTCGCCAAACAGCTGCAGCGCACCCGCGAGTACATCGCGGTCGTGCGCATGGCCCTCGCGCGCGAGCGCGTCGAGTTCCACGGCGAGACGCTCGAGCTGCCGCTCCCCGACGGGCCCGGCAAGGCGCTCAAGCTCACGATCTCGACCGTCCAGGAGCAGATCCCCATCTACCTCGCCGCGATCGGCCCGAAGAACACCGCCCTCGCCGGCGAGATCGCCGACGGCTGGATCCCGACGCTGTTCTCCCCCGAGCACGTCTCCGAGCTCAGGCCGCTGCTGCAGGAGGGCGCCGCGCGCTCCGGCCGCTCGCTCGAGCGCTTCGACATCGCGCCGACCGTCAACGTGTTCGTCACCGACGACCTCCAGGCCGCGCGCGACGCGATGCGCCCGTTCGTCGCGCTCTACGTCGGCGGCATGGGCTCGCGCAAGCAGAACTTCTACAACCAGCTCGTCATCCGCTACGGCTTCGAGCGCGAGGCCGCCGAGATCCAGGACCTCTACCTCGAAGGCAAGCGCGAGCAGGCGATGGCCGCGATCCCCGAGAAGCTGATCGACACCGTCTCGCTGTGCGGCCCACCCGACGCCGTGCGCGAGCGCCTCGCCGTCTACCGCGACGCGGGCGTCGGCACGCTCGGCGTCACGCCGATCGCGTTCACCGCCGAGGACCGCCTGCAGCAGCTGCGACTCGTCGCCGAGCTCGCGGCCGCCTGACCTGGCCGCGCATGAGCTCGCCCGGGCGGCGCATACTGCTGGGCGCCTTCGGCGACCCCGGCCACGCCTTCCCGATGATCGCCCTCGGCCGCGCCCTGCGCGCGCGCGGGCACGAGGTCACGCTGCAGACCTGGCGGCGCTGGCAGACCCACGTCGAGCACGAGGGTCTTCGGTTCGCGCCCGCGCCCGAGTACGACGTGTTCCCGCCCGGCGGCCCCGACGGCGAGCCGCTCGACTTCTACGAGGCCGTCGTCCACGCCACCGAGGACACGCTTCCGCTCGTGCGGGCCCTCCGCCCGGATGTGGTGGTCGCCGACATCCTCACGCTCGCGCCGTCGCTCGCCGCCGAGCTCTCGGACGTCCCGCGCGCGACCCTCATCCCCCACGTCCACCCCGAGACCGAGCCCGACTTCCCGATCTACTCGCTCGGCGCGCGTCTGCCCCGCACCGCTGCCGGCCGCGCGCTGTGGCGGCGCGCGCAGGGACCCCCTCGTCGCGGCGTAGAGCGCGGCCGCCTCGAGCTCAACGACGTTCGCGCCCGCCTCGGGCTGCCCGCGCTCTCTCACGGCCACGGCGGCACGAGCCGCGAGCTCGCGCTGATCGCGACCTTCCCGCAGCTCGAGTACCCGCGCGCCTGGCCACCCTGGGCGCACATCGTCGGCCCGCTGATGTGGGAGCCCCCCGCACGCGACGTCAAGCTGCCTGGCGGCGACGATCCGCTCGTGCTGATCGCCCCCTCCACGGCCCAGGACCCCGACCACCGGCTGCTGCACGCCACGCTGCGTGGTCTCGCCCGCGCGCCCGTCAGGGTGCTCGCCACCTGGAACCGTCGCCTTCCCTCCGAGCCGCTGCCCGTGCCCGCCAACGCGAAGCTCGCCGATTGGGTCTCCTACTCGCGCACCATGCCCCGCTGCGACGTCGTCGTCTGCCACGCCGGCCACGGCACGCTCGCGCGCGCACTCGCCAGCGGCTGCGCCGTGGTCGCCTGTCCCTGCGCCGGCGACATGAACGAGAACGCGGCCCGCCTCGACTGGGCCGGCGCGGGCGTGCGCCTGCCGCGCCGCTTCGTCTCGCCGCGCCCCATCCGCCTGGCGGTGGAACGCGCGCTGGGCGAGCCCTCGATCCGGGCGCGCGCGGGCGAGCTGGCTTCATGGGCGGCCACCAACGATCCCGGCGAGAACGCTGCCCTGCTGGTGGAGGGCCTGGTCGCAGGCAGGAGCGCGGGCTCGAGCCTGGCGGCACCTCGTTCCGCAGTCGTACAGGCGCGGATGAGAAAGCTCCGGGGGTGGGACTCGAACCCACAACCCTTCGGTTAACAGCCGAATGCTCTGCCGATTGAGCTACCCCGGACCGGACAGGCAACTCTACTAACCCGTCTCAGCCCATCTCCTCCAACGCCCGCCCGTACGCTCCGTCGAACTCGCGTTTGACTTCCGCCTTGCGGTGCGCGAGCTCGCTCACGTCGCCGCTCTCCTGACCTCGCGCCGCCTGGATCTGGCGGTCGATCAGCGCCAGCTCCAGCTGCAGGCGCTGCACCGGCAACATCGTCGGGTTGGCGGGCTCGGCGCCGGCCTGAACGATCAGCTCGGCCAGCAGGGCCTTCAGCTGGGGATCGCCGTCCAGGTCCTCCCCCTCTTCCCCGCCGGCGAGCAGCGGCTCGCGCAGACGCCCCCGCAGACGCCTTGCGGCCCGGCGCAGCAGCTCGCTCGTGAAGTGCGACTCCACGTCTAGCTCCGAGAGCGCCGCCTCGCCCTCGGCGGGAGATGCGATGCACAGCGCCAGGAACGCCCGCTCGGTGTCCTCGCGCCGGGAGAGGCTCGTGCCCGCCCGGGCGCCCCGCTCTGCGACCCTCCCGGCCGCACCGGGATCGGCCGGCCCCTGCCGGCGCTCGCGCGGCGGCGTCGTCCGCGCAAGCAGCGCCTCGATCATGCCGGCCTTCAGCTCAAGGCGCCCGGCAACGAGCTGCGTCAGCTCGTCCCGCATCATCGTTCTCGGACCGAGCATCGCGAACACCGGTCGCAGCTCGTCGACCATGCGGTCCCGCCCCTCTGCGCTCGAGTGATCTCCGCTCGCCAGGACGCGCTCGACGCGAAAGCGCACGAACGGCAGCGACTCCCGGATCGCGCCCTCGATCGCGCCGGCGCCCTCGCGCTGCACGAGCTCGGCCGGGTCGGTCCCCGCGGGAAGCGGCACCACGCGCAACTCCAGCTTTCGCCGCGCCGCCAGCCCGGCGGCGCGCAGCATCGCCTCCTGCCCGGCGCTGTCCGCGTCGAGCGCGAGCAGGACGGTGGGCGCCATCCGCGCGAGCTCCCCCACCTGCTCGGCGGTGAGGGCGGTGCCCATCAGGCCGACCGCGTTGCGGATGCCCGCCTGGTGCAGCGCGATCACGTCGGTGTAGCCCTCGCACAGGATGCTCACGCCCGCGCGGGCCGCGTGTGCGCGCGCGAGGTGCGCGCCGTAGAGGTGCAGCCCCTTGTGGTAGATCGTGTTGTCCGAGGTGTTCAGGTACTTCGGCCCCCGACGGTCCTCCCCATCCTCGTCCAGCGCACGCGCGCCGAACCCGAGCACCCGCCCGCGCGTGTCGGCGAGCGGAAACATGATCCGCGCGCGGAAGCGATCGTACGGGCGGCCGTTCTGCTGGGAGCGCTGGGCCAGGCCGGTCGCGTAGAGCTCGGCCTCGGAGAACCCGTTGCGCAGCGACGCCAGCAGCACCCGGTCCCACGCGCTGGGCGCGTAGCCGACCTGGAACTCGCGCAGCGCCTGCTCGCCGAGACCCCTGCCCCGCAGGTACTCGCGCGCGCGTCCGGCCTCGGCGCCCTCCCACAGGCAGCGCTCGTAATAGGCGCTCGTGCGCGTCAGCAGCTCGAGCAGCCGCTCGCGCCCGCGCCGGCGCTCGGCCTCGCGGGCATCCTCCTGCTCACGCTCGAGCTCGATCCCGCCACGGTCGGCGAGCAGCTCGAGGGCCCCCTTGAAGTCCACGCCCTCGGTCTCCTGCACGAACGTGAACACGTCGCCGGCGGCCTGGCAGCCGAAGCAGTAGTAGACCTTCTGGACCGGGTCGATTCCGAACGAGGGCGTGCGCTCCTCGTGAAACGGACACAGCCCCTCGTACCTGTTCGCCCCCGCCCGGCGCAGGTCGGTGCGCGCGGAGACGAGCTCGACGAAGTCGACTGCGTCGCGCACGCGATCTCGGGACTCCCGGGTGTATCGGGCCATCAGCTCAACGCTAGCTCTTAGCGGGCGAATGCGCGCGGGACCTGAAGGTCCGTGTACTCCCTGATGCAGTAGCGGTCGGTCATGCCCGCGACGTAGTCGGTCACCCGCTGCGCCAGATCGTCCCGCGGCGTCGCCCCGGCGACGCTGGGCGGCAGCAGCTCCGGGTGGGCCACGTAGTGCTCGAACAGGGCTCTGAGCACTCCGGCGATGCGCGCGTGCTCGGCGCGGACCGCCGGGCCGAGGTAGACGCGCTCGAACATGAACTCCCGCAGCGACTGCATCGCCCCACCGGCCGCGGGCCCCTGCACGATGTCGCCGGCGCGAGCGGAGTGCTCGACGAGGTCGTGCACCAGCGCGTCGATCCGCGCGGAGCCGCTGTCGCCGAACACCGCGATCGGCTCGGCCGGGAGCTCCTGCTCGCGCAGCAGGCCCGCGCGCAGCGCGTCGTCGATGTCGTGGTTGATGTAGGCGACGCGGTCGATCAGGCGCACGATGCGACCCTCCAGCGTGCTCGGCGGATCGGCGCGTCCGGAATGGCGGGCGATGCCGTCCCGCACCTGCTCGGTGAGGTTGAGCCCGGCGCCGTCGCGCTCGAGCACGTCCACGACCCGCAGCGAGTGCTCGTAGTGGCGAAAGCTGCCGCCGAAGCGCTCGCGCAGGCATGCGTCGAGAACCTCCTCGCCGATGTGCCCGAACGGCGGGTGCCCGAGATCGTGGCCGAGTCCGATCGCCTCGGTCAGGTCCTCGTTCAGGCGCAGCGCGCGCGCGACCGTGCGCGAGATCGTGGTCACCTCGAGCGTATGGGTCAGGCGCGTGCGGTAATGATCGCCCTCGGGCGCGACGAACACCTGCGTCTTATGCTTGAGCCTGCGAAACGCCTTGCAGTGCACGATCCGGTCGCGGTCGCGCTGGAAGGGCGTGCGCAGCGCGCAATCGGACTCCACGCGCACGCGCACTGCGGGATATGAGCGCGCCGCGAGCTCGTGCAGCGTCGTCTCCTCCTGCGCCGCGATCCGCGCGGCGAACGCCGCCGCCACCGAGTCGGGATCCGTCGCCAGGCCCATCAGGCGGTGCTCCCAGCGCCCGCAGCCGGCATCAGGCGCACGTGCGCGTGGTGCTCGAGCGTCTCCGAGATCGCGCGCTCGACCTGGCCGAGCGCCGGCTCGGGAGCGTCCGGAGCGTCGGCCAGCGGCAGGCACAGCGCGCCGGTCATGAAGCGGTAGGCGTCGGGATCGAACGGGAACGAGGCCCCCTCGCAGGCGCCGCACACGACGCCGCCGGACGCTCCGGAGAAGCCGACGAGATGCTCGCGCTCCCCGCAGCATGCGCACGCGCCGAGCTGGGGCGCGAGACCGGCGGCGTGCATCAGCTTCAGCCTGAACGCGAGCGCGTCCGCACGCGTGGCCGTGGCCGGGCGCTCGTCCAGCAGGACCAGACGCCGGCAGAGCAGGTTGAACACGTTCGGATGGGGCTCGTCCGTCTCGAACAGGCGGCCGACCGCATCGCACGCGCGCGCGGCGGCGTCCAGCGCCCGCGCATCCGAGCGCAGGCGGGGGTATGCGTCGACGGTGTGCGCCCCGGTCACGGTCAGGAGCTCGCCTTTGCCTTCGTGCAGATCGAGCTGCAGCCGGAAGAACGGCTCCAGGCGCCCTCCGAAGCGGCTGCGCGCGCGGCGCACGCCCTTGGCGATCGCGCCGACCCGCCCGCGGCGGGGCGTGTAGAGGTGAAGGATGCGATCCGCCTCGCCGTAGCGCAGCGAGCGCAACACCACCGCCTCCGTCTTGACCGGCCCCGGCATCGTCCATCGAGTCTAGGATCGTGCCCGGCGCACCCCGCGGACGCGCCCGTCTGAACCCGTGGATGCGCCCGTCAGATCCTGCCTGGACCCCGTCAACCTATTGCTATACTTTCTGAAGTAATGTGCGAGATCACCGTTTACAGCACCGAGCCATGCTCGTTCTGCGCCCGCGTCAAGGGCTTGCTGGAGGCGCGCGGGGTGCAGTTCACCGAGGTCAACCTCTCGAAGGACCCGCAGGGACGCGTAGAGCTCGCGCGCAGGACCGGCATGATGACCTTTCCCCAGGTGCTGATCGACGGCGAGCTGCTCGGGGGCTTCAGCGAGGTCCAGGCGGCCGTCGAGAGCGGGCGCCTGGAGGAGCTACCGATCGGAGATCGGCCAGCCGTCTGAGAACCTCTTTCAAAATAGGCGGTGCTGGCCGATCTTCGATCGGTGGGGCGTTCATGGACCAAGCTGGGCGACGCGGGGCGGCGAAGCGCATGCTGCCGATCGTCCGGGATCGGCCAGCACGTGCGAGCCGTCACGTGGCTGGCCGATCTTCGATCGG
>DASQGE010000049.1:0-9460 GCA_035632775.1 Solirubrobacteraceae bacterium
CCTGGGCGATCCGATCGTGATGGTCACCGCCTACGACTTCCCGAGCGCCCGCGCGGCCGAGGCCGCCGGCGTCGACCTCGTGCTGGTCGGCGACTCGGCGGCGACGACGATGCTCGGCTACAACGCGACGACGCCCGTGGAGCTCGGCGACATGCTCGTGCTCGCGCGCGCCGTGCGCCGCGGGCTGCGCACGCCGCTCTTGATCGGCGATCTGCCGTTCGGCTCCTATGAGGTCTCCGACGAGCAGGCGATCGCGACCGCCGTGCGCATGGTCAAGGAGGCCGGCTGCGAGGCGGTCAAGCTCGAGGGTGGTGGCGAGGCGTCGGTGAGCCGGGCGCGCGCGATCGTGGGCGCGGGCATACCCGTGATGGGCCCCGTCGGCCTCACGCCCCAGACCTCGACCGCGCTGGGCGGCTGGAAGGCGCAGGGTCGCACCGCGGCGGCCGCGGCGCGCATCGCCTCCGAGGCGCTCGCGCTGCAGGAGGCCGGCTGCTTCGCGCTCGTGTTCGAGGCGATCCCGAGCGCGGTCGCAGAGGAGCTGATGGGCCATGTGCAGATACCCGTGATCGGCATCGGCGCGGGACCCGCCACCGACGGACAGGTGCTCGTCTTCCACGATCTGCTCGGAATCCGGGACGGGCTCGGGCCGCGCTTCGTCAAGCGCTACGCGAACCTGCAGCAGGAGATGAACGCGGGCGTCGCGGCCTTCGCGCAGGACGTGCGCGAGCGGCGCTACCCGGGCGCCGAGCACACCTACTCGATCGACTCCGCCGAGCTGTCCGAGCTGCGCTCGCTGCTGGCTTCGGGGGCCGCATAGGCGATCTTGCGCAGCACCCGCGCGGGCGCGCCGGCCACGACCGTGAAGGGCTCGACGTTCCTGGTGACGACGCTGTTCGCGCCGACGACGCAGCGCTCGCCGATGGACACGCCGCTCGTCACCACGACGTTGGCGCCCAGCCAGCAGTTGTCCCCGATCCGGGTCGGGCCCTTGGAGGTGAATCCCTGCCACGGCACCGGCCGGTCGGGGTCGTCGTAGCGGTGGCTGGAGTCGGTGACGAAGCAGCCGTTGGCGAGCATGCAGTGATCGCCGATCTCGACGAGCCGCTCGGCGGCGACCATCACGCCGAGGTTCAGGAAGGTGCCCGCCCCGATCCGCACCCGGGCGCTGCCGGGAGCGGTGATCCACACGCCCGGCTCCAGCAGCGTGTTCGCACCGACCTCCAGCCGCCCTTCTCGTAGCGCTTCGAGCACGTTGCCGTGCACGGGCCAGCGCACGAACGCTTCGCGACGCATGAGCTCCCAGTGGATCCGCGCGCGGTTCCAGGGCAGCGAGTTGCGCTCGTACCACCGCCACTTCTGCGCCCACAGGCGCGCACGCTGGGCCGGCGCGCTCACGCCGGGACCTTGGCGCGCCGTTTGCGCTGCGCGCGCCCGCCCGCCCTGGCGCCCGGGCGCGGGGCCGCCGCGGCGAGCAGCTCGGCGAGGAAGCGCCCGGTGTGCGACGCCGGCTCGGCCGCGACCTCCTCGGGCGTGCCGGCGGCGATGACCATGCCCCCTTCCTCGCCACCCTCGGGACCCATGTCGATCAGACGGTCGGCGCACTTGATCACGTCGAGGTTGTGCTCGATCACGACCACGCTGTTGCCCGCGCACACGAGACGCGCGAGCACCTCCAGCAGGCGCTGCACGTCGGCGAAGTGCAGGCCGGTGGTCGGCTCGTCGAGGATGTACAGGGTGCGCCCGGTCGCGATCTTCGAGAGCTCCGTCGCGAGCTTCACGCGCTGGGCCTCGCCGCCGGAGAGCGTGGTCGCCGGCTGGCCGAGCCTGACGTAGCCGAGGCCGACCGCGTCCAGGGTCTCCAGACGGCGACGGACCTTGGGGATGTGCTCGAAGAACCGCAGCGCGTCCTCGACGGGCATGTCGAGCACGTCGGCGATGCTCTTGCCCTTGAAGCGCACTTCCAGCGTCTCGCGGTTGTAGCGCTTGCCGTGGCACTGCTCGCACGGCACGTAGACGTCGGGCAGGAAGTGCATCTCGATCTTGATCTGGCCATCGCCGCGGCAGACCTCGCAGCGCCCGCCCTTGACGTTGAAGCTGAAGCGCCCGGGCCTGTATCCGCGTGCGCGCGCCTCCTGGGTCTTGGAGAACAGGTCGCGGATGACGTCGAACAGCCCGGTGTAGGTGGCCGGGTTGGAGCGCGGCGTGCGCCCGATCGGCGACTGGTCGACGGCGATGATCTTGTCCAGCTGCTCGAGACCGCGGATCGCGCGGTGCGCGCCCGGGCGCTGACGCGAGCGGTGCAGCCGGCCCGAGACCGCCTTGTAGAGCACCTCGTTCACTAGCGTGGACTTGCCCGACCCCGACACGCCCGTCACGCAGGTGAGCACCCCGAGCGGGACGTGGACGTCGATGTCGCGCAGGTTGTGCTGGCTGGCGCCGACGATCTCCACATACCCGCTCGGCGCGGCACGCCGCGCGGGCGTCGGGATGGCGCGCGCGCCGGAGAGGAACTGGCCGGTCAGCGACTCCTCCACGCGCTGCACCTGGGCGGCGGTCCCCTGCGCGACGATCCGTCCGCCGTGCTCGCCCGCCCCCGGGCCGAGGTCGAGCAGGTGGTCGGCGGCGCGCATCGTCTGTTCGTCGTGCTCGACCACGATCACCGTGTTGCCGAGGTCGCGCAGGCGCTCGAGCGTGGAGATCAGCTTGGAGTTGTCGCGCTGGTGCAGTCCGATCGAGGGCTCGTCGAGGATGTACAGGACGCCGACCAGGGAGGAGCCGATCTGGGTGGCCAGGCGGATGCGCTGCGCCTCGCCGCCGGACAGCGTGGCCGCCGCACGGTCCATCGACAGGTAGCCGATGCCGACGTTCTCCAGGAAGCGCAGCCGCTCGGAGATCTCGCGCAGGATCAGCCGCGCGACGTGACGGTCGGTCTCGGACAGCTCGACCTGCCCGAGCCAGCCGAGCGCTCTGCGCGCGGAGAGCGCGCAGAAGTCCTCGATCCGGGTCCCGCCGACGAGCACCGCACGGGACTCGGCGCGCAGGCGCGCGCCCCCGCACGCGGGGCAGGAGCGAAGCGACATGTACTGCTCGATCTTCTCCCGGGTCCCCTCGGAGTCGGTCTCCTTGTGGCGGCGCTGCAGGTTCTTGACGATCCCCTCGAAGCGCGTGGCGTACGAGCGCCGGCGCCCGTAGCGGTTGCGGTAGGAGATCTGCAGCCGCTCGCCGCCGGTCCCGTGCAGGAACAGGTCGCGGTCCTCCTGGGCAAGCGTCTCCCAGGGGGCGTCGAGATCGACGCCGTAGCGCAGGGCGAGCGCCTCGGCGAGTTGCCGGTAGTAGTTGGAGACGCTGCTCGCCCAGGGCGCGATCGCGCCCTGGGCGGTCGACAGCGACGGGTCGGGCACGAGCAGCTCGGGGTCGATCTCCATCTGCGAGCCCAGCCCCGTGCAGCGCTCGCAGGCGCCGTGGGGCGAGTTGAACGAGAAGATGCGCGGCTCCAGCTCCACCAGCGAGGGCCCGTGCTCGGGACAGGCGAAGCGCTCTGAGAAGGTGAACACGGTCCCCGGCTCGGGAACCTCGCCCGGCACGATCTGGGTGGCGGCCGAGCGCACGCCCTTCGCGCCGGTCGCGCGCGGGCCCGCCTGCGCGGGCGCAGCCTCGCCAGCGCCGCCCACGATCTCGATCTCCACCAGCCCGTCGGCGAGGCGCACGGCGGTCTCGATCGAGTCGGCCAGGCGCTTGCGCACCTCGTGGCGCATGACGAGGCGATCGACGACGACCGAGATGTCGTGCTTGTAGCGCTTGTCGAGCACGATCGACTCCTCCAGCATGCGCAGCCGGTCGTCGATCTTCACGCGCTGAAAGCCGTCCGCGCGCAGCTCGTCCAGCAGCTTGCCGTACTCGCCCTTGCGCCCGCGCACGACCGGGGCCATCACCATGAAGCGCGTGCCCTCGCCGAGCTCCATCGCCTGGTCGATGATCTGCTCGGCCGACTGGCCCACGATCGGGCGCCCGCAGGTCGGGCAGTGCGGCTTGCCCACCCGGGCCCAGAGCAGGCGCAGGTAGTCGTAGATCTCGGTGACCGTGCCGACGGTCGAGCGGGGGTTGCGCGAGGTCGTCTTCTGGTCGATCGAGATCGCCGGAGAGAGCCCCTCGATCGAGTCCACGTCGGGCTTGTCCATCTGCCCCAAGAACTGGCGCGCGTACGCCGACAGCGACTCGACGTAGCGGCGCTGGCCCTCGGCGTAGATCGTGTCGAACGCGAGACTGGACTTGCCCGATCCGGACAGGCCCGTGATCACCACGAGCGCGTCGCGGGGCAGTGTCAGCGAGATGTCCTTGAGGTTGTGCTCCCGGGCGCCGGAGACGACGATCTGATCGCTGGCGGGCATGCTCGCGCCCATTGTATGACCGCGAACAGACGTTCGCGTGCGAGCCGCCGTTCAAGCGGGCCGGGCGGATCGCCGATGCGTAGGCATGAGGCGACTTGCGCGGGAGAACGCCCTGTGCGCGCTGGCGGCGGCCGCGGCGAGCGGCGCGATGGCGTGGCTCGGGCTGTACAGCTTCGCCTGGAACGACTACGAAGTGGAGGCGCAGCCGGCGTTCGACGCGCTCACGCACGGCCATGTGCTGGAGTTCTCGAGACTGGCGCCCGCGTACGGCGGCTCGCTCGTAGAGCGTGCGCCGTTCGCGCTGATCCCCGGGCTGTGGGGCGGCGGCCGGCTCGCCGTGTACCGGATGGTCGCCATCCCCTGCCTGCTGGCGGCGGCCGCGCTGGGAGTGTGGCTGTGCGCGCAGATGCGTGGGAAGGGACGATCGGGACGATCGCCCGCTTACTCGACGCTCTCGCGGGCGGTGACGCTGGGCGTGTGCGTGGCGAACCCGCTGACGCTGCGCGCGCTGGAAGTGGGCCATCCCGAGGAGCTGCTGGGCGCGTGTCTGTGCGTGGCCGCGGTGCTGGTCGCCGGCAGGGGACGTCCCGTCTGGGCGGGAGCGCTGCTGGGCCTGGCGATCGCGAACAAGGAGTGGGCGCTGCTGGCGGCCGGGCCGGTCGCGCTCGCGCTGCCCGCCGGCGCGGGGATGCGGCGCTGGAGGCGGCCGATCTTGTGCCTGGCGAGCGCGGGGGCCGTGAGCGCGCTCGTGCTCGCGCCGCTGGCGCTCGTCTCCTCCGGCGGCTTCGCGGCGGGCACACGCGGCGTCGCGGTCACGCAGGGAGCGATCTTCCAGCCGTGGCAGGCGTGGTGGTTCCTCGGCCGGCACGGCTCGCTCGTACAGGGGCTGTTCGGCGCGCCGAAGCCCGGCTATCGAGTCGGCCCGGCGTGGACGAGCTCGATCAGCCACCCGCTGATCGTCGCGCTCGGACTGGGGCTGGCGGGAGCGCTGTGGCTCAGGCGGCGGCGCAGCGGGAGCGCTGGGGTGGTGGGCGAGCGGGACGCGCTGCTGGCGCTCGCGCTCGTGATGCTGGCGCGGTGCGTACTGGACACGTGGGACACCGCCTACTACATGCTGCCGTTCGTGATCGCGCTGCTCGCTTGGGAGACGCGCGGCTCGAGCCGCAGGCCGCCGGTGCTGGCGCTGTCGAGCACCGCGCTGGCCTGGCTGAGCTTCCAGGGCCTGCCGGCGCACGGCGCGACGCCGGACGTGCAGGCGGCGTTCTTCTTGGCGTGGACGCTGCCGCTGGGCGCGGCGCTGGCCCTGGCGCTGTACGCGCCGGGCCTGTGTCGGCGAGTGGCCGGCGCCTGGCCGCCGGGCGAGTCGCGGCCTCTCGCCGGCCCGCGGACCGCGATCCGCGGACCTGTTCAGGCTCAGGAGATGACGGTCAGCTGCTTGGACAATCCGGTCAGCACCTCGTGACCGTCCGCGTGGAGGACGACGAGATCCTCGATGCGCACCCCGCACTCTCCGGGCAGGTAGACGCCGGGCTCGACGGTGACGACGTTGCCGGCCCGCAGCGGCTCCTCGCCGGCTGTGCGTGACAGGCGCGGGCCCTCGTGGATCTCCATGCCGACGCCGTGGCCGAGGCCGTGGCCGAAATGCTCGCCGTGACCGGCGGTCTCGATGATCGCGCGGGCGATTGCGTCCAGCTCGCGCCCGCTCGGGCCGGCGCGCACGGCGACGAGGGCCGTGGCCTGGGCGCGGAGAACAAGCTCGTAGACCTCGCGCGCCTGCGCCGCAAGGCGCTCGCCGGTCGCGTAGGTGCGGGTGCAGTCCGAGCAGTAGCCCTCGTGCAGGGCGCCCCAGTCGATCGTGACGAGCACGTCGCGCGGGATCGGCGTGTCGCGGGGCTCGGCGTGCGGGAGCGCGCCGTGGGCGCCAGAGGCGACGATCGAGGGGAAGCTGGGACCGTCGGCGCCGAGGCGGCGCATCTCCAGCTCCAGCTCGATCGCGACGTCGCGCTCGGTGCGGCCGACGAGGCCCTGCTCGAGTACGCGGGCGAGCGCCCGATCGGCGAGCTCGGCGGCGGCGCGGATGCGGGCGATCTCCCCCGAGTCCTTGATCGCGCGCAGGCGCTCGACGGCGCCCGCGCACGGGACGGGCCGCCAGGCGGGGGCGAGCAGCTCGCACAGGCGCCGGTGCTGGGCGACGGTGAGGCTCGCGTCGTCGAAGCCGAGACGCCCGCCGCCGGCCGGCGCGGAAAGGAGCAGGCGTGCGGCCGCGTCGAGCAGCTCGCCGGAGACGACCTGGAGCTCGAACGGCGCGGAGACCTGGGCGGCCGACTGGGTCGCGTAGCGAAAGTCGGTGAGGAAGCGGTGGCCGCCCGCGCGGTCCTCGGCTCCTTCGGCTGTGACCAGCACGAGCGAGTTGCTGCCGGTGAAGCCGGTGAGGTAGCGGACGCTGATGGGCGTGTGCACGAGCAGCACGTCGATCTCGCGCTCGGGCAGCGCGGCGGACAGGCGCGCGACGCGCTCGCTGCCGGCCGTGCGCACGACTAGTCCCCGACCTCCACCGGTCTGGGACCGGCCCCGTCGAGCGCCTTGCGCAGACGCTCGAGCGCGAGCCGGTAGCCGTCGGGCCCTTTGCCTGAGAACGTCTCGAGGCAGAGGTCGCCGATCACCGACAAGCGCCGCCAGGGCTCGCGCGCTTGGATATCGGAGAGGTGCACCTCCACGGCGGGCAGGCCGGTCAGCTCGAGCGCGTCGTGGATCGCCCACGCGTAGTGGGTCCAGGAGCCGGGATTGAGGATCAGGCCGTCGACCTGGCCGCGCAGCGAGTGCAGGCGCTCGACGTACTCGGACTCGGCGTTGGTCTGGAAGAAGCTCGCCCGCAGGCCGAGATCGGCGGCCCAGGCGGCGATCTGGGTCTCCAGGTCGGCGAGCGTGAGCGTGCCGTAGTGAAGTGGGTCGCGCCGGCCGAGCATGTTCAGGTTCACGCCGTGCAGAATCTCCACGCGCCGAATCGACGAAGACCTCGACGCAGACGGGTCGGACTCCGGGGCACGGGACTCGGCCAGGTCGGGGGGGTGCGACTCGGGCGGGCTCATGGGGAGATCAGCTCTCGCACGGCGGCACGCAGATCGCTCTCGGCGACCTTGCAGCCGATCTCGACCTCGCCGGGGGCGTGTACGAGCACGAACGGGACGGCGCCGGTGCCGAGGCGCTTCTTGTCGCGTGCGGTGGCGGCGAGGATCTGCTCGACATCCGCATCGACGCCATCGAGCACCACGGGGAGGTCGCGGCGTCGCAGCAGCTCGCGCACCTGCTCGCGCAGCGCGTCGGCGCCGGACAGGCGCAGCGCCGCGAGCAGTCCGAGACCGACGGCTTCGCCGTGGCGGTAGCGGGCGTAGCCGGTGACGGTCTCGATCGCGTGGCCGACGGTGTGGCCGAGGTTCAGCGCCTGGCGACGGCCGGAGTCGCGCTCGTCGGCGTTGATGATGGCGAGCTTGGCGCGGGCGCAGTCGAGGATCGTGCGCTCGTCCACCTCGCATCCGGCGGCGGCGCAGACGCGCTCCCACAGCCCGGCGCCGGCGATCAGGGCCGTCTTCAGGACCTCGACCCAGCCGGCCGCCAGCTCCGGGGCGGGCAGCGTGGCGAGCAGGTCGGGGTCGACGAGCACGCCCGCGGGCTGGTGGTAGGCGCCGACGTAGTTCTTGGCGTCGGGCAGGTCGACGCCGGTCTTGCCGCCGTAGGCGGAGTCGACCTGGGCGACGAGCGTCGTGGGCACGTGTATGACCGGTACGCCGCGCTGGTAGGTGGCGGCGCAGAAGCCGGCGAGGTCTCCGACGACGCCGCCGCCGAGCGCGACGACGTGGTCTGAGCGGGTCATGCCGCAGGCGGCCAGCTCGCGCCACACGCGTTCGGCGCAGGCAAGCGTCTTGTGGGGCTCGCCGGGCGGGATCGCGATCGTCCCGGACACTTCGCCCAGGCGATCGGCGTACAGGGCCGAGACGGTCTCGTCGCTGACGAGGAAGCGGCGCGACCACGAACGGCGCAGGGGCCAGAGGGCGGCGAGCTTGTCCTCGTCGGCGTGGCGCAGCAGCCCGCGGCCGACCAGCACGGGGTACTGGCCGGACGGCGGGGACGCCCACAGCAGCACGGCGTCGGCCAGCTCCTCATACAGCGAACGGCGTTCGGCGTAAAGGGCCGCGAACGTCTCGGGGTCGCGCGCGAGCGGTCGCTCGGCCCCGTTATGCGCCGCTCCGACGCGCTCCCAGGCGGCGGCGAGGTCGACGTCGAGCAGCACGACGAGGTGAGCGCTCAGCGCCTCGCGCACCCGCTCCGAGAGGACGGAGCCGCCGCCGAGCGCGATCACGTCGTGTGGATCGGCGTCGCGCAGCAGCTCGCAGACGAGCGTCTCCTCGCCGGCGCGGAACGACGTCTCGCCGGAGAGTTCGAACTCGCGCGCGATGGGGCGCCCTGAGCGCTGTTCGAGCAGCGCGTCGCTGTCGAGCGCCACCAGGCCACGGGCAATGGCCAGCTTGGCGGCGACGGTCGACTTGCCGGCGCCCATGAAGCCGATCAGGACGAACGCCACCCGATCCTCTCGCTGTAGGCGCGCACGGCCTGAAGGACGTCGTCGATGTGATCGCCGCCGAACTTGGCGCGGTAGGCGTCGGCGAGCACCAGCGCGACCATCGCCTCGCCGACGACGGCGGCGGCGGGCACGGTGCAGGAGTCGGTGCGCTCGCGGAGCGCCTCCGCGGGCTCGTGCGTGGCGATGTCGACGGAGCGCAGCGGCTTGGTGAGCGTCGGCAGGGGCTTCATCGCGCCGCGCACGACCAGGGGCTGGCCGTTGGTCATGCCGCCCTCCAGGCCGCCGGCGCGGTTGGTCTGGCGGTAGTAGCCGCGCTCGGGGGAGAAGAAGATCTCGTCGTGGGCCTCGGAGCCGGGCAGGCCGGCGACGGCGAAGCCGTCGCCGATCGAGACGCCCTTGAGCGCCTGGATCGAGCAGATCGCCATCGCCAGGCGCCCGTCGAGGCGCTGCTCCCAGGAGACGTGCGAGCCCAGGCCGGGGTGCAGGCCGAAGG
>DASQGE010000050.1:0-18596 GCA_035632775.1 Solirubrobacteraceae bacterium
GCGAGACGGGTCGATACGCATGGCTGCTGGCGGGAGCGGCGACGCTCGGGGTGGCCTTCGACGTGAAGCTGCTGGAGTCGGTGGTCGCCGTGCCGGGGCTCGCGGTGCTCGCCTACCTGGGCCTGCCCGGCTCCCGCAGGCGGCGTCTGCTGCAGATGACCGGGGCGGGCGCGGTGTACGTGGCGGTCGCGCTGGCATGGCTGACGGCGACGCTGCTCGTCCCGGCGCACGACCGGCCGTACGCGGTCGGCTCGACGAACGGGAGCGCGTGGAACGCGGCGTTCGTCTTCAACGGGATCGACCGGCTGGGCGGCAAATCGCCGGAACCGCAGTTCACGGTCTACCAGCCCGGTCACCGCTATCCCGAAGCGACGCAGTCCGAGCGCGACCACATCCCGATCGTGCCGCCGTCGGTCACGCGGCTGCTGGCGCGGATCGGTCCGCTGTCGGGCGAGCGGCTGGGGCTTGAGCTGCTGGTCGCGCTGCTGCTCGGCGTGCCGGCGTTGATCTTCACCTTGCTGGCCGACAGGCGGGCGGCCGCGGAGCGGGGCGAGCTCCACCCCGGCGAGGCCGGCCATGCCTCGCCAAGCCGGTCGGCCGACTCTCCTTTCCCCCACCCAGACCCGTCGGGACCCCGGATGCGCAGGGCCATGGCGGTCGGCGTGACGCTGTGGACGCTGACGGGGATCGTGCTGTTCAGCTACATGACGAGGTTGCACCCGAGGTACGTCGAGGGCTTCGTGCCGGCGGTGACGGCGCTGTTCGGCATCGGCGTCGCGTGGGCGGGATCGACCGATCGAGGGCGCGCAGCCAAAAGGGCAGGGTCGGCCGACAGCCGCGCGCGCCTGGTCGCGCTGGTCGTGGCGCTGGCGGCGACCGTCTATTACGTGCAGCGACTGCTGTACGGGCGGCCGGGCCCGTGGTGGATCACGCTCGCGGCCGCCGTCGGCGCGCTCACGCTCGCGATCCTGGTGCGGACCGGTCCTGACGATGAGGGCGCACAGCGGACCAGGTGGCTGGCAGGAGCGACGATCGCACTGACCCTCGTGGCTGTGCTGGCGCTCGGGCTCAGCGCAGACGTGACCGCGATCGACAACGACGTGACCGACGCGGGGTATGTCGGCGCGCTGCCGATCGAAGAGCAGCATCTCGTCAGCGCGTACCTGCGCGCGCATCAGGGCGGCGCGCACTACGAGCTGGCGGCGGAGTCGGCGACGCAGATCGGCTCGCTGATCGTGCAGGACGCGCGGCCGGTCTTGATCCTCACGACATACGGCGGGCGCCTGTTCACGAGCGTGGCCGAGCTGAAACGGTCGATCGCGAAGCAGGAAGTCAGGTACGCCTTCTTGAACTCGTCGTGCCCCAAGCGCGTCTCGCCTGTCAACGCCGCCTGCTCGGAACCCGCCATGTGGGTGCGGGCGCACGGGACGGACGTCTCCAAGGACGCCGGGTTGAGTCGCGGTGGACTGCTGTGGCTGCTGCCGGACGCCAAGCCATGAGCCCGCGGAGATCCGAGGCGGCGGAGAGGCCGGACCTCGATGCCGTCGCGCGGGCGGCGGAGGCGAGCGGGCGGATCGCGCTGGACACGGAGTTCATGGGCGAGGGCCGCTACCGGACGCTGCTGTGCCTGATCCAGCTTGCGGTTCCGGACGGGCCGGGGGGCGAGCGGATCGAGATTCTCGACCCGCTCGACGACGATCTGGACGGCGCGCCGCTGGCGGAGGTGCTCGCCGATCCGCGGGTCCAGGTGGTGGTGCACGCGGGACGCCAGGACGTCGCGCTCGTGCGCCGACGGTTGCGGACCGAGGTGCAAAACGTGTTCGACACGCAGGTGGCGGCGGGGTTCGTCGGCATGCCCGCCCAGGCCTCCTATGACACGCTGCTGGAGCAGGTGCTGGGAGTGAGGGTCGCCAAGAGCGCGAGCTTCACGCGCTGGGATGCGCGGCCGCTGTCGCCCGAGCAGCTGGCGTACGCGCGCGAGGACGTCGTGCACCTGCTGGGGCTGGCGGCGACGCTGGAACGGAAGCTGGCCGAGATCGGGCGCCTGGAGTGGGCGCGCGAGGAGTGCGAGCCTCTGCAGGACTCGAGCGACGAGCGCGATCTGGAGACCGCGTTCGCCCGGCTGCCGCGCGTGCGCGGGTTGAGCGCCTCTTCGCAGACGGTCGCGCGCGAGCTCGTGCGCTGGCGCGAAGAGCTGGCGGCGAGGCGGGATCGGCCGGTGCAGAGCGTGCTTTCGGACGCCGCGCTCGTGGAGATCGCCAAGCGCAAGCCGACCTCGACGAGCAGACTCGAGCAGATCAGGGGCGTGAATCCGAGCAGCCTGCGCGGGCGGGGGCGGGATCTGCTGCAGGCGGTGCGACGCGGCTGCGAGCTGGAGCCGCAGGCGTTGCCACATCAAGATCGGCCGCCCGCCCCCGATCCCGACGACACGCCGCTGATCGCGCTGGCCGAGGCGTTGGTGCGAGCGCGCGCGAGAGAGGCGGGACTCGCGTACGAGCTGCTGGCGGCGAGAGCCGACCTGCAGGCGATCGTCGCCGCGGGACGCGCCGGCGAGGAGGCGGACGTGCGCACGCTGCGCGGCTGGCGGCGCGAGCTGGTGGGTAACGAGCTGCTGGAACTGCTGGGCGGAAGGGTGTCGCTGTCGGTGCGTGGGCAGGGGCGCGCCCGCAGGCTGCGGATCGTGTGAGGCCCTGCCATGCCGCTCGGACGGCGCTATTTGATCTGGTTGTAGACCGTGAAGAGAGGCATGTACATCGAGATCACGATGAAGCCGACGATCGAGCCGATGAGGATGATCATCACCGGCTCCATGATCGAAGTGAGCGCTTTGACGGATGCCGCGACCTGGTCCTCGTAGAACTCGGCGACCTTGTCGAGCATCGAGTCCAGCGCGCCGGTCTCCTCGCCGACGCCGACCATGTGCGTGACCATGGTGGGAAAGACGGACGCTTGCGCGAGGGGTGCGGCGATCGTGCCGCCGCGCTTGACCGAGGCGATGACGCCGTCCATCGCCTCCTCGACCGCGACGTTGCCGCCGGTGCGTCCGGTGATCTCCAGCGCCTGCAGGAGGGGCACGCCGGCGCTGGTCAAGGAGGCGAGCGTGCGCGACCAGCGCGCGACCGCGACCTGCTGGACGATCGTGCCGATCTTCATCGGCAGGCGCAGACGGAAGCGATCCCATTGGGGGCGCCCCCAGGAGGAGGACTTCCACCTCAAGAACGCGGCGACGGCCAGGCCGGTCAGACCGAACATCAGCCACCAGTAGCCGGTCACGGCGTGAGACATCGCGACGGAGACCTTCGTGATGGCAGGCAGTTCGCCGCCGAACTGTTTGAAGACTCCCTCGAAGACGGGCACGAGGAAGGCGACGAGCGCGAGCATGACACCGATCGCGAAGGTGATCACGAGGGTCGGGTAGACCATCGCCGAGCGGATCTGGCGGCGCAGCGAGGCGTCCTTCTCGAGCTGGTCGGCGACGCGCATGAGCGCGCCCTCGAGCACGCCGCCCATCTCCCCGGCTTGGGTCATCGCGACGAACAGCGGGTTGAAGACCTTGGGGTGACGTGCCAGCGCGTCGCTGAGCAAGAGACCGGCCTCGACGTCCTTGCGGACTTGCACGACCGTCTCCTTCAGGAACTTGCTCTCGGTCTGTTCCTCCAGCACGTAAAGCGAGCGCAGGATGCTCATGCCAGAGGAGATCATCGTCGAGAGCTGGCGCGAGAAGACCGCCAGCTCGGAGGCTTTGACGCTCTTCAGGAAGCTCAGCTGGATCTCGCGCGAAGCGTACTTGTCGGCGATGTCCAGGACGATCAGCCCGCGCGCGCGCAGCTGGTCGGAGACCGCCTGCTTGGAGTCGGCCTCGATCTCGCCGTGCGCCCTGACCCCGGCGAGGTCCATCGTCTTGAAGACGTAGGTGCTCACCGGTCTGCTCCCTTACGCGGCCCGCTGGCCGATCTGCGACGGACCGGCCCCCACCAGCAGCCGTTTGAGCTCCTCGGGCGTCGAGGAGCGCGCCTCGGCGAGCGTCTGGGCGATCTTGCCCGCGCGCACGAGCGACGCCAGCGAGGCGTCCATCGTCTGCATTCCCTGCGCGGAGCTGGTCTGCAGGACGGAGTAGATCTGGTGGGTCTTGCCCTCACGGATGAGGTTGCGCACGGCCGGGTTGGGGACCAGCACCTCGGTGGCGACGACGCGTCCGGAGCCGTCGGCGGTGGGCAGGAGCTGCTGGGTCATGATGCCCTGCAGGGCGACCGAGAGCTGCACGCGGACCTGGCCCTGCTGGTGGGCGGGGAAGACGTCGATCACGCGATCGATCGTCTGGGCGGTGTCCTGCGTATGCAGGGTCGCGAACACGAGGTGGCCGGTCTCGGCGGCGGTCAGCGCCGTGGAGATCGTCTCCAGGTCGCGCATCTCGCCGACGAGGATCACGTCGGGGTCCTGGCGCAGGGCGGCCTTGAGCGCCTCGGAGAAGCTCTGGGCGTCCGAGCCGAGCTCGCGCTGGTTGACCAGGCAGCGCTTGTGCGAGTGCAGGAACTCGATCGGATCCTCGATCGTCATGATGTGCTCCTCGCGGGTCTGGTTGATCTCGTCGATCATCGCCGCCAGCGAGGTGGACTTCCCCGAGCCGGTCGGACCGGTGACGAGCACGAAGCCGCGGGGCCTGCGGGTGAACTCGTGCACGGAGGGGGGCAGGCCGAGCTCGTCGATCGAGCTCAGGCCGTACGGGATCAGGCGGAAGGCGGCGCCGATCGCGCCGCGCTGGTAGTAGGCGTTGACACGAAAGCGCGCGTGGCCCGGGACCGAGTAGGCGAAGTCGAGCTGCCAGTTGGTCTCGAGCCGCTGGCGCTGATCGCCGGTGAGGATCGAGTAGACGATCTCGCGCGTGTCGGTCGGCGACAGCGACGGATAGTCCTCGAGCGGGGAGAGGCGGCCGCGCACGCGTACGGTCGGATGCGCGCCGGCGCTGAGGTGCAGGTCGGAGGCCCTGCGGGAGACGACCTCCAGCAGGAGCTCGGCGAAATCGATGTCCATGCCCGCCCATCGACAGATCGGAGCCGGGCCATTAGCCTGGATCCACCGACAGCGGGTTGAGCATCGGTGCCGGGGTCGAGTCTCCGGACATCGACGGAGCACCCGTGGGGTGACCCTCGGGGCGACGGCGATGGCGCCTGGCGATGCGCCATCCGGTGCCGAGGCGACCGCGAAATCGGTGGATCCAGGCTCAGCGCCCGCGTTACGCCTCGCGGGGAGTGGACGAAGATTCGAGGTCAGCTGTTGCCGACGACCCGCGCGACCTCGGCGATCGATGTGCGGCCTTGGCGGACCTTCTCCAGGCCGTCGTCGCGTAGCCGGCGCATTCCCTGGCGAACGGCGACGTCGCGGATCTCGTCGGCCGGGCGGCGTTCGAGGGCGAGCCTCTGGATCTCCGGGGAGACGCTCATCACCTCGTACAGCCCGATGCGACCGCGGTAGCCGCTGCCACCGCAGCGCCGACAGCCCGCGGGCTCGTAGGCCTCGAGGTCGACGGCGGCCTTGTAGCCGTTGTCGCGCAGCACCTGGGCGGGGATGATCGTGCGGCGCTTGCAGCTGGTGCAGAGCATGCGCGCGAGGCGCTGGGCGACGACGCAGTCGAGCGCTGAGGAGACGAGGAACGGCTCGATGCCCATCTCGATCAGGCGCGTGATCGCGGAGGGGGCGTCGTTGGTGTGCAGGGTCGAGAGCACCAGGTGTCCGGTGAGCGCCGACTCGACGGCGATATGGGCTGTCTCGCGGTCGCGGATCTCCCCGACCATGATGATGTCGGGGTCGGCGCGCACCATCGAGCGCAGGCCGGTGGCGAACGTCAGGCCGACCTTCGGCGAGACCTGGACCTGGGTGAGGCCGGAGATTTCGTACTCGACGGGGTCCTCGACCGTGATGATGTTCTTCTCGGTCGTGTTGAGCTGTTGCAGAGCGGCGTAGAGGGTGGTCGACTTGCCCGAGCCGGTCGGGCCGGTGACGAGCACGGCGCCGTGGGTCTCGTTGAAAGCCCGTTCGAAGCGCTCGCGCTCGGGCTCGGCCATGCCGAGCTTGTCGAGCTCGACGATGACCGACTCCTTGTCGAGGACGCGCAGGACGATCGACTCGCCGTGGACGCTCGGCAGTGTGACCGCGCGCAGATCGACGTGGCGACCGTCGACGGTCAGCCCGACGCGTCCATCCTGGGGCAGGCGGCGCTCGGCGATGTTCAGCTCGGCCATGATCTTCACACGCGAGATCACGCCCAGAGCCATGCGGCGCGGGATCGTGGTGATGTCCTGCAGGACGCCGTCGATGCGAAAGCGCACGCGCAGCTCGCGTCCGTCGGGAGCGAGATGGACGTCGGAGGCGCCCCGCTCGACCGCCTGCGCGACGATCTGGTTGACGAGCTTGATGACCGGCGCGTCCTCGGCGGTCTCGTGCAGCTCGACGACCTCCGCGCTCGCCCGCTCGTCCATCTCCCGGAGCTGCCCGTCGGAGTCGGCGACGACGTCCTCGAGGCTGTCCAGGCGTGAGATCAGGGTGGCGATGTCGTCGGGCGGCGCGACCGCGACGCGGACTTCGTAGCCGGTCATGATCGCGATGTCGTCGACGGCCAGGACGTTGGACGGGTCGGCCATCGCCACCAGCAGGGTGCGCTTGTCGGCGAAGGCGACGGGCACCGCCTGATAGCGCTTGGCGGCGGCGGTCGTGACGAGATTCGCGGCGGACATGTCCACGGAGAAGAGTCCGAGGTCGAGATGGTCCAGGCCATAGCGCTCGGCGAGCGCGCGCGCGAGGCCGTCATGGGTGAGCGCGCCGGCGTCGAGCAGGACGCGCTCGGGCGTGGTGGCGAGTCCGCGGGAGCTCTCGATCGCCTCGTCGACCTGCGCGCGCGAGGCAAGGCCCATGGCGACGATCACGTCGGTGAGAAAGCGCGAGGACGAGCCGCGGCGGCTGGGACGCGTGATGCCCGTCCATCCGCTCTCGTCCGCGACTGGCTCGGGAGCTTCCTCGTCCGGGAGAGACGCAGGAGCTTCCTCGCCCGGCGCAGATGCCTCCTCGGGCTGCTCGACGTCCTCGCCGACCGTCGCGACGGGCTCGACCTCGACGACGGGATCGCTCGGGGCGTCGTCGCCGTCCATCCCGAAGATGGCGTGCAGGTCGGGACGGGCGTGTTCGGAGCCGTCGCTCATCGCGGGCGCGCCCCCGGGGGCCGGCGCGCGCCGGACGGAGTCTCGTCAGCCGTGCCTATCCTGCTCGCCGGCCACTCGCCCGGGGCCCGTCTCGCCGTCCTGGCTGCTGTCGCGCAGCGCACGGCGCATGACATCGAGCGGAGGCGAGACGCCGGTCCACAGCTCGAAGCTGAGAGCGCCCTGCGCGAGCAGGATCTGAAGGCCGTCGACGGTGCGCGCGCCGTGGGCGCGGGCGGCGGCAAGCAGAGCGGTCGGTGCGGAGCTGTATACGAGATCGGCGACATGGGGGTACTCACCGACTTGATCGAACGTAAGCCCGAGGAGGTTGAGCTCCTCGGCCTCATTGGCCGACCGTTGTAGATCTTCGCCTCGAGACTCAAGTCGGTCACGAGCCGACCGCAGGCCGACCGAGGTGCAGTTGACGAGCAGGTCGGCGGGCTGCGGGCGGGAGGCGGCGCGCACGCCGAGCTCGCGCGCGAGCGCCGCTGCGCGCGCGGGCGTGCGGTTCCAGACCGAGACATCGCGCGCGCCGGCCTCGCGCAAGGCCCAGACGACGGCGCGCGCGGCCCCCCCGGCGCCGAGCACGAGCGCGCTCATGCCGCGGGGCGAGACTTCGAGCGCGGCGAGGAAGCCGGGCGCGTCGGTGTTCTCGGCCGCGATCGAGCCGCCGAGGCCGAAGCTCAGCGTGTTGGCGGCGCCGATCGCGGACGCCCCATCGCTCGCCTCCTCGGCGAGCGCCAGCGCGGCGCGCTTGTGCGGGATCGTGACGTTCGCGCCGGCGAAGCCCGCGGGAGCGAGCGCCCGGACCGTCTCGGCGAAGCGCTCGGGGGGTACCGGCAGGCGCTGGTAGCGCCAGTCGTCCATGTGAAGCGCCTGCAGGGCGGCGTTGTGCATCGCCGGCGAGCGGCTGTGTGCGACGGGCCAGCCTAGGACACCCAGCCGCGGCATCCGCGCTTCACCCGCCTACGACTTCTTCCGGCAGGCGGGAACGCGCCCGCCGTTTCTGCTGAGGGCTTCCCGATACGCGGCCGCGTCCTGTTCGAACTGGGCGATGCTGGTCGAGAAGACCTGCTCGCCGCAGCCGTCCGCACCCGACACGTAGTACAGGTAGGCGACGTGCGCCGGATGGGCGGCGGCTTGGATCGAGGCGAGGCCGGGGTTGCTGATCGGGGTTGGCGGCAGGCCGCGGCGCAGGCGCGTGTTGTAGGGGGAGTCCAGCGCGAGCTGGGCTTCGGTGAGTGGACGGGTGTAGTCGTTCAGCGCGTAGCGGATGGTCGCGTCGACGCCGAGCGGCATGCCGGCTCGCAGGCGGTTGTAGATGACCGCGGCGACCTTGGCGCGGTCGCCGGGGAGCTGGGCCTCGCGCTCGATGATCGAGGCGACTGTGAGCAGCTGATACGGCGTCACGTGCAGCGCATGAGCCCGCTCGATCTCGCTCGCTCCGAAGTTTTCCCGGAACGCGATGAGCTGCTCGTGCACGAGCCGGCTCGCGGGCGCGCCCCTGTAGAGGTCGTAGGTGGCCGGGAACAGGAACCCTTCGAGGTCGGGCGTGCCGCGTGGCGCGCCGTAGTGCGCGGGGCTGAGCAGCGAGGAACGCTCGGACGCCTTCAGATAACTGCCGGTGAGCCCGGCCGCACGAGCCCGATCGGCGATCTGCCGGCGGGCTTCGCCCTCGGGAATGAGCACGCGCACGACAGCCGGCAGCGCCACCGTCTTGGTGTGCCTCGGAGACGCGAGCCGGTCGATCGCGAGCCACACGGCGGCCGCGGCTGCCACGAGCGCCAGGAGGGCGAGCATGCGCCGGACGGGCGAGCGCCCGGTTCGCCGTGGGGGCAGCGGCGGGATCGGCGGCGGAGCGGCTGGAGGCGCCCCGGGAGGCGTTGGTCCTGACGGTGACGGCAGCGGTCCTGCGGCGGTCAGCGACGCCGCTGGCGGCGGCGGGGCTGGCGACCCCGCGACTTGCGACGGCGCGGCTGGAGGCGACGGGAGAGGCATGGGACTGGACGCGGGCCGCGCCGGAGTCGCGGGCTGCTCCGGCGCGGGCGGGTCCATGGGCGGAGCTCCTGTGCGTGCGGCGCGGCGACGCGCGCGCTCGGTTCGGTCGCGCTCGCGCTCCTCCTCGGTGCGAGCCGCGCGCGGCTGTGAACGGTTTGACGCCACTGGTGAGCGCCTAACGCGACCTGGCGAGCAGCCAGCTCTCGAGCAGGTGGGCGGCGGCGCGCGAGTCCTCGCCGGCCCGGAAGGTGCCCTGCTCCTGGCGCGCTATGCGGGTGGTGAAGCGCTCGTCGTGGAGCTCGACGGGGATGTGCTCCCCCAGGCGCAGCGAGAGGCGCTGCGCGAACATGCGGGTCTCGCGTGTCTGGTCGGTATCCCCTCCGCGCAGCGACATGGGCAGCCCGATGACGACCCGCTCGACGCCGCGATCCTCGATCAGCTCCTCGATCTCTGCAAACCCCCGCCGGGTGCCCGGACGAGAGATCGCCTCGATCGGGGTGACGATCGTGCCTGAGGGGTCGCTGATCGCACAGCCGCAGCGGGCGCTTCCGTAGTCGAGGGCAAGCACGCGCATCAGGATGCCAGCGCCGTTTCGATTGCGGAGCGGGCGGCGGCGAGCGCCTCGTCGAGCTTGCCGGGGTCGCGTCCGCCGGCCTGTGCGAGCGTGTCGCGTCCCCCTCCCCCGCCGCCGACGAGCGCGGCGGCGGCCTTGACGATCTCGCCGGCCTTGACGCCGCGCTCCACGAGCGTCGGCGCCACGCCTGCCACCAGGTGTACGCGGCCGTCCACGGCCGTGCCGAGCACGATCGCGGCGCCGTCGAGGCGGCCCTTGAGACGGTCGAGAAGGTCGAGCAGCGCCTTCGCGTCAGCGACGTCGACCGCCTCTGTCAGCACCGGCACGCCGCCCACGTCGACAGCCTTCTCCGCGAGCGCCTGGGCGTCGAGGCTCGTCGAGGGACCACCCTTGGAGCTGGCCTTCGCTTCGATCAGGCTCTCCAGCACAGCCGGAACTCTCTCCGCCGGGGCCCTCGCGATCGCCTCGATCGCGCGCAGTTCGCGATCGCGCGAGCGAAGCAGCCCGGTCGCGGCGGAGCCGGTGAGAGCCTCGATGCGGCGCACGTTGGCGGCCGAGGACGTCTCCCTGACGATCGAGAACGGGCCGATCTCCGCGGTGCTGCGGACGTGGGTGCCGCCGCAGAGCTCGCGCGAGTACGAGCCGTCGCCGATCTGGACCATGCGCACGACCTCACCGTACTTCTCCCCGAACAGGGCCATCGCCCCGAGGCGTTTTGCCTCGTGCAACGTGGTGGAGAGGGCGCGGACGGACTCGCCGTCGGCGATCCGCGCGTTGACGGCGTCCTCGACGTCGCGCAGCTCCTCGGCGCTCAGCGCACCCGCATGGGTGAAGTCGAAGCGCAGCTTGTCGGGGCCGACATAGGATCCGGCCTGACGAACGTGGGCGCCGAGGCGCTCGCGCAAGGCGGCGTGGAGCAGATGGGTGGCGGTGTGGTTGCGCTCGGTCGAGCGCCGCGTGGCGGGGTCGACGCGCGCCAGCACGGGCTCCTGCGGTCTGAGCGATCCACGCTCGAGCACGACCTCCAGGGTCTGGTCGTCGCCTATTCGAAAGACGTCCGTTACGCGCGCCGAGCAGTCGCCGGCGGCGCACTCGATCGTGCCGACGTCGGCGACCTGGCCGCCGCCGGCGGGATAGAAGGGCGACTCCGCGAGCTTGACCAGGAAGCGTCCGTCAGACTCCGCCACAGCTCCGACGGTGGTCGGCTGGAGCTCGGTCTCGTAGCCCGTGAAACGAGTGTGGAAGCCGGCTGAGGCGGCGAGCTCGCCGGCGCGCCGGCGCATGTTCCCGGCGCCGTTCTCGGTCGCGCCGGCACCCGCCGCCGCGCGAGCCCGGGCGCGCTGTGCCTCCATCTGGCGGTCGAACTCGGCGGGATCGTCGACACCGAGGTTCTGCTCGGCGAGCAGCTCTAGCGTGAGGTCGAAGGGGAAGCCGAAAGTGTCGTGCAGGCGGAACGCGGCGGCCGCGGGGATGGCCGTGCGCCCCTCGGCGCGGGCGTGGACGACGAGATCGTCCAGGAGTCGTGTGCCCTGCTCCAGGGTTCGCCCGAAGCCGTCCTCCTCGAAGGCGAGCCACTTCTCGATCGCCTCGCGCTGGTCGAGGAGCTCGGGGTAGGCGCTGCCCATCAGCTCGCGCACGACCGCGGCGTAGCGGAGCAGGAAGCCGGGCGCCATGTCAAGGCGCCGAGCCTGCAGGATCGCACGGCGGGTGAGGCGGCGCAGCACGTAGCCGCGGTCCTCGTTGGAGGGGACGACGCCGTCGGCGACCAAGAACGACATGCCGCGAGTGTGGTCGGCGAGGATGCGAAGCGCCCGCTCGGCGAGGCCCTCGCCGGTGCCGTCAGCGGCCCCTCCCCCATCGTCCATATGCCCCGAGAGCTCCCGGCCCAGGTCGATCAGCGGCTGGAACTGATCGGTGTCGAACACGGAATCCTTGCCCTGGAGGATCGCTGCGAGCCGGTTGAGGCCGAGACCCGTGTCGATGTTGCGCGTGGGCAGCGGCGAGAGGCGGTCGTGAGGGTTTTGGTCGTACTGCATGAAGACGAGGTTCCAGTACTCCAGGAAGCGCTCGTTCTCGTCACCGGGAAGATCTTCGGCGGAGCCGAAGGAGAGGCCGCGGTCGATGTAAAGCTCCGAGCAGGGGCCGCTGGGCCCCACGGGCCCCGCTTCCCAGAAGTTCTCGGACCGGGGACAGGGGACGATCCGCTCGCGCGGCACGCCGACCCCCTGCCACAGCTCGATCGCCTCCTCGTCGGGGCCGAGTCCGAGCAGCTCGTCGCCGGCGAAGACCGTGACCCAGATGTCGGCGGGGTCGAAGGAGAAGACTTCGAGCGACAGGTCCCAGGCGAGTTGGATCGCCTCCCGCTTGAAGTAGGCGCCGATCGAGAAGTTGCCGAGCATCTCGAAGAAGGTGAGATGACGTCTGGTGAGGCCGACCTTGTCGATGTCCGGAGTGCGGAAGCACTTCTGACAGCTGGTCAGCCTCGACGCGGGCGGGGGTTCGCGGCCGAGGAAGTAGGGCTTGAGCGGCTGCATGCCGGCGGTCGTGAGCAGGACCGTACGATCGCTCGGGGGCGGCACGAGCGATGCCGAGGGGACGCGCAGGTGCTCGCGCTGCTCGAAGAAGCTGAGATATCGCTCGCGGATTTCGTCTGAGGTCATCGACGAATGATCTTAAAGCGCCGTGGGCGAGGCGATCGTACCGTGTCCGACTATCAGCTCGCCGGAGTAGAGGCATGCGATCTGACCGGGGGCGGTGCGCTCGGTCGGCTCGACGAGCTCCACCCGCGCGGAGCGATGGGTGCCTGGGGCGAGATCTTCGGGCATGCGGCAGGCGAGCCGGCTGCCGCGATAGCGCAGCTTGACGGCGTCGACACACCTCGCATCGCGGCGCAGGACGACGTCGCGGATGGGCACCGTCCGGGTGAGCAGCTCGGCGCGCGAGCCGACCGTGACCGTGTCCGAGTCGAGATCGGTCGCCAGTACGTAGAGCGGTTCGCGACCGCCGATCCCGAGACCGCGACGCTGGCCGACGGTCACCGTCTGGATGCCGCGGTGCCCGCCGAGCCGACGGCCGTCGCGGTCGACGATCGAGCCGGGGCGCGGGCTGAGTCGGCCGTGGCGCGCGAGGAAGTCGGTTTGGCGGGTGCCGGCCAGGAAGCAGAGATCCTGCGAGTCGGGGCGACGGGCGACCGGCAGGCCGGCGTGCCGCGCGAGTGTGCGCACCTCGGGCTTGGTGAGTCCGCCGAGCGGAAAGCGCAGGCGCGCGAGGGATGTGGGCAGGAGCGCCGCCAGCGCGTAGCTCTGATCCTTGGCGGAGTCGGCGGCGACTCGTAGCAGCGCTCCGCCACCGCCGCCGCGGCGGCCGTCGGGACGAGGACCGAGATCCTCCGTTGCATCGTCATGAGCATCATTGCCGCGGTCGTGGTGGATGCGCGCGTAGTGGCCGGTCGCGAGGGTTCGCGCGCCGAGGCGGGTGGCGAGATCGAGCATCGCGTCGAGGCGGACGGAGCCGTTGCAGCGCACGCACGGGTTCGGCGTGAGGCCGGCCGCGTGCGCGGCGAGCCACGGCTCGACGACGCCGGCACGGAACTCGGCGCGCAGATCGACCGAGAAGTGCGGCAGGCCGAGATCGTGCGCGAGCGTGCGTGCGCTGCGGACGGCCTGAGCGGAGCAGCAGCTGAGACTGCCGTCGTTCTCGGGATCCGACCACAGCTCGAGCGTGACCGCGACCGCATCGTCGCCGGCCTGGGCGACGAGCAGCGCGGCGACCGCGGAATCGACCCCGCCGCTCATCGCCACGAGCGTGCGGTTGGCGACCGGGGCGAGGGAAGCCTGAGCGCGCGCGGCGGCGCCGAGCGCGCGATGCAGCGCGTCGGCGGCGAGCTCGGCCGCGTGGCGCTTGGCCGGGATCAGCCCGCCGAGCTCCGCGGCGATCGTGTCCGGACCGATGCGAGCGGCCTGCAGGAGGGGCGCCTCGCGCAACAGTGCGACGACCGCGCTGCCGGCGGCGACGGTCGCGCCGCAGCCGCTGGCGTCGAAGCCCGCGTCGGCGATGCGCCCCTCGGGGTCGGCCGGATCGAGCGACACCGAGACGCGGATCAGATCGCCGCACGCAGCCCCGCCCGCGGCGCCGGTGTGCGCATCCGTGGGCGCATGTCCGCGCGCGAGCGGTCGTTCGAGGTGTTCGACCAAGCCTGTGGAGACATTCACAAATCGAGTGTAAGTAGTTGGGTGGCTCTTTTGGGACGGCGGAGCCGCGACCGGCGCGCGCTGCGACCGGGCGGTGGGCGGTGTAGTTAGAGATCGTTGCGCGACACGTGGCCCCAGGGCGCCGCGGCGCCCGGCTCACCCCTTGGACCGGCGCGGGTCAGGAACGGCGCGATTCGGCGACGGCCTGCTCGATCGAGAAGGCGTCGGCGAGGCCCGTGAGCGTCGTGGTCTGACCGTGGGTGTTGACGACCAGGAGCGTCGGCGTCTGATTGACCTGGACGGCGTGGGTGATCGTGCCGAACGCGCCGACCTGGCTGGCGAAGGCGTAGTGGACGGCGACCCTGGCGCCGAGCGCATGTCGGACCGCCGGGAGTTCCCTGCGGACCGCGACATCGTCGGCGCCGCGCGGATCCCAGAACAGGACGAGGACGGTCTTGCCCTGGCGAAGCTCGCGTTCGACGGCGGTCTGCATGGCCGGCGCGGTGTGAACGGCGGGCTTGGTCGTGGAGCTCGGGCGCTTGGCGTGAGCGGTCGTTGCGGCCTGGCTCGCGCCGGTCGCCGACGAGGCGGCACTGGCGGGCGCGCTCACGCTGGTGGAGGCAGCCGAACCGGACGGGTTGGAGGGGTCGGAGGTTTCGACGCGCTTGGCGTCGCGCTGGGACTGGGCGACCGCGCCGTGGGCTTTCGCGATCGCCCGCGACAGTCCGGCAAGGCCGGGAGCCGCGCCACGGTAGATCGACGTCGGGGCGGCGGCCGCCTTGGCCTCCGCCGCGGCCGACGGCGCCCCGGGCGCGGACGTCGATCCGGGGGCGCTCGATCCCGAGCCGCCGGCGCCCGGATTGTGTCCGTGCAGCGCGACGAACCAGACGAGCACGAACAGCCCGAGCGCCACCAGGGCGATCTGGAAGGGGCGGGAGATCTGGGTCATCTGTCCCTGTTTCGGCATATCCCGTGCTCGAGTTGAACCGTGCGCGACCTCCTGGACCGCCTCCACGCCCCAGACGTCCGGTTGAAGGGCCGGTCGGAGCGCCATCTCCGACGAACCGTCAGAGCGTGCGCAGGCCGCGCAGAACCGCGTGAACGACGGTGTCGGCGGGAAGCGTCTCCTGGGCGCCGCCGGCCATGTCCTTGAGCACGGCGCCGCTCGGCCCGAGGATCGCCACGTAGCGGGCGCCGAGCGCATTGGCGTGGGAGAGCTGGCCCTTGAGCGAGCGTCCGGCTAGCTCCATCTGTGCGAGCAGGCCGGCCCCGCGAGCCTCGGACAGCAGGGCGAAGGCGCCGCGGGGCGCGTGCGGCCGACGGTCGCCGTCGCGAGGCGCCTCGTAGGCGACGAACAGGTCGAGAGCCGCCGGCGCGGCGGGCAGCGGAGAGCCGGCGAGCAGGATACGCTCGATCCCGGCGGCCCAGCCCATGCCCGGGGTCGCGGGGCCGCCGAGCTGCTCGACCAGGCCGTCGTAGCGCCCGCCGCCGCCGACGCCGCTCTGCGCGCCCAACGCGTCGGAGGTGAACTCGAAGACGGTGCGGGTGTAGTAATCCAGGCCCCGCACGAGCGTGGCGTCGAGCTCATAGGAGATGCGGGCCGAGTCGAGCAGGGCACAGACCTCGGCGAAGTGGGCCGCGTCCTCGGCGGCGAGGAAGTCGCGCAGCAGCGGCGCCGTCTCCATCGTGCGGCGGGTGCCCGGATGTTCGGAGTCGAACGCGCGCAGCGGATTGAGCTCGATGCGCGCGCGCACGTCCTCGGAGAGGCTGCCCTCGTGCGCGCGCAGGTGCCGCTGCAGCTGTTCGCGGTACTCGGCGCGGGCCGCGGGGCTGCCGAGGCTGGAGAGGCGCAGCCGGATCGGAGTGACGCCGAGCTCGTCGAGCAGGGCGGCGAGCAGGCCGATCGACTCGGCGTCCACGGCGGGATCCTCGGAGCCCAGAGCCTCCGCGCCGACCTGCCAGAACTGGCGGTAGCGCCCGGCCTGGGCGCGCTCGTGACGGAAAAAGCTGGAGAGGTACCAGAGCTTCACGGGCTGGCGGAGCTTGTGCATACCGTGCTCGACATAGGCGCGGCACACCGGCGCGGTGCCCTCAGGGCGCAGCGTCAAGGAGCGTCCGGAGGCGTCCTCGAAGGAGTACATCTGCTTCTGGACGATGTCGGTGGAGGCGCCGACGCCGCGCGCGAACAGCTCCGTGGACTCGAACGCGGGCGTCTCGACGCGCTCGTAGCCGGCGCTCCCGAGGATCGCCCGGGCCTTGCCCTCGA
Source organism: Solirubrobacteraceae bacterium (assembly GCA_035632775.1). Classification (GTDB taxonomy): domain Bacteria; phylum Actinomycetota; class Thermoleophilia; order Solirubrobacterales; family Solirubrobacteraceae; genus Palsa-744. Next base: position 16,219 of record DASQGE010000050.1, read on the forward strand.
GCGTCGCGCGCGCCGCGGCATCGGACCCGAGCACGTCGAAGGTGCCGCGCGGGGCTTTGATCTTGGCGGCGGCGGCGCTCAACTGCCAGCCGGACTCCGCGCCGGCGCCGCCTGCGCGACGGGGGGCTGCCGGGCGGAGCGGAGCTCTGCGAGGAACGGGTTGGTGGCAAGCTCCCGCGCGAGCGTGGTGACGCCCATGTGGCCAGGGTAGACGATCGTCTCGGGCGCGAACTTGTCCAGCAGCACGCCGAGCGAGCGCTCCAGCGTGGGCCAGTCGGCGCCGGGCAGATCGGTGCGTCCGACCGATCCCTGGAAGAGCACGTCGCCCGACAGCAGCGCCTTGGCGGCCCCGCCGGCCTCGGCGCCCGTGGACGCGGCGCCCTGCTCGGCCTGCGACGGCGCGGCGATCGCGTAGGTTAGGTGGCCGGGGCTGTGGCCGGGGGTGGCGAGCACCTCGATGTCGAGCCCGGCGAGGGTCAGGCGCTCGCCGCCTGAGAGCGTGTGCTCGGCCTCGTAGCTCTCGTATGGTCCGAATCCCTCGGAGGGCACCCAGCGCATGATGTCGGCGAGCACCGGCCGCTCGATCTCGGGGCAGTACACGGGAGCGCCGGTGGCGCGCGCGAGAGGCGCGACCGCGCCGATGTGGTCGAAGTGGCAGTGCGTGATCAGGATCGCCTCGATCTTCACGCCGAGGTCGTCGATCGCGCGCAGCAGCCGACCGGGCTCCTCACCGGGATCGACCAGCACCGCCTGAGGGGCCCCGGCGGGACGGACGACGTAGGCGTTCTCCTGGATGGAACCGACCGTGAAGGCCCGCACATCGAGCGCGGTCATCGCACGGGCGCCCCGCCACCGCCCTGCTTGGCTTTGGAGCGCATGCGCCGCCTGTAGAGCCAGAGGTCGGTGTAGTAGCTGATGGGCACGTAGAAGATCAGGACGATCGGGAAGAGCGCGATCGCCTCGGAGGGCTTCTTGATCAGAAACAGGCTGACGAGCAGCATCAGCACGGCGGCGGCCATCGCGCGGTAGAACGCGCCGAGCCACGTAGGCGGGCGCTCCTGGCGGGGAATGCGCCGCTCGCGCGGCTTGCCGGTCTTCTCCTCAGCGGTCGGCTTGCGCCCGGTCCGGCCACGCGACTCCACGAAGCCGGCCGCGTTGCCGCGGTGCTTGGTCTGACGCCTGCGCTTGGTCTGGGCCATGGGGCTACAAGCCTACAGCGCGGCGTGCCGTCCACGACCCGCCCGAGGAGCAGCCGACGCTCGCCATGAACTCGATGTCCTCGCCAAGCGCGGCCGCGGCGTCCACAGCCCGCCCGAGGAGCAGCCGACGCTCGCCGGCGCGCTACCGAGGGAGGTCGAGCGCACGCTCGATCAGGTGCCTGGCCGGGTCGAAGCCGATCAGCGGGAGATCCTCGGGGAAGCCCGCCAGCGCCGCGCGCGGCGCCAGCCCGACGAGCTCTGCGCTCTCTACCGCTGCGTGCCGACGAACGCGCTCCACGACCAGTCCCAGAGTGACCTCGGAGGGACGCTCGACATTCATCGAGACCTGCGCTGCTGCATCGGCCAGCTGGACGCCGATCGCGCGCAGGCCAGGCAGGCCCTCGGAGCCGCCCTCGCGGATCAGCGCGGCGATCCGGCGGGCGTCGGCGACGGTCGCGGGCGATGCGAGCTGCAGGTTGAACGCGACCAGCGGCGGCCGCGCGGCGACGAGCGTCGCTCCGGCGCTCGGGTGCAGGCGGGGCGGGCCGAAGTCCGGGCGAAGCTCGCCCTCGGCGATGCGCCGCGCCAGTCCCGCGACCCCGCCGCGACGAAGCTCCGCGCGCGTGCTGGACGAGCCCCGATCGGCGCCGCCGAGCTCGCCGTAGAGGAACACGGGCACCGACAGCTCGTGGCCGATCCGGTCGGCGAGTACGAGCGCCTCGGCGCACGCCGCTCCCCGGGAGCGCTCGTCGAGGTACACGACGGGCGCCACGTCGAGCGCGCCGACATGGGGATGCTCGCCGCGCGGCTCGGCGCCCGCGACGACGTCGATCCGCGAGACCGCCTCGGCAGCGCCCTCGAGCAGCGCGTCCGACAGCGCGATCGGCGGCCCCGCGAGCGTGTAGACCGAGCGGTGATGGTCATCGTCGGAGTGCACGTCGAGCAGACGTACGCGACCGGCCCCGACGCTCCTCGGCTCGCCAGCCTCAGGAACGCTCGCAAGCGCAGCGCCGATCGCAGCGATCGTGGAGGCGTCGCGACCCTCTGAGACGTTCGGCACGGCCAGCAGGATCGGCGGGCGTCGGGCGCTGGGCACCGCGGTCACCGGCCACACAGTACCCCAGCGCGAACGGGTGGCCGGCGGCCGTGGCGATCCGGCCGTGGGTGGCCGCGAAGGCC
>DASQGE010000051.1:0-17775 GCA_035632775.1 Solirubrobacteraceae bacterium
TTCCTTGTAGGCCTGCACATCGGCGGACAGCCACGGTGGTCGTGTCTCGGCCCTTTCTATGACCGAGGTGTGGTAGACCGCCTCCAGCGCGATCACCTCGGCATCCGAGTAGGGCGAGCGCGCCGTCTGGACCGCTTCGACCGCTCGACCTGTTTCCGCGAAGTACTGCACGTAGGCGAAGTGCTCTGACTCATCGGGCGACTGGAAGGCCGGTGTGATGAGCGCCCAAGCTGCCGCGACGCCAAACGCGATCAGACCCACCAGTAGGGGTAAAGGCACACGCCGCCGACGCTCGATATCGGCGGTGGCGAGCAGCCGCACGGCGCCGTAGGCGAGCACGGGGAATACCAGGAAAAACAATACCCAGTAGGTCCATGCGCCAACAAATCCTGCACCGAATAGAGCTGCCCTGTGGAACATCTCGCCCATCTGCGAGGCGATCGAGCGCCGTACGCCCGGCGGGCCAAGGAACCAGACCGACACATGGCCTGTGGTAATCGGTATGCCTCCCACAGTCGGCGCAGGGATATTGGACTGGGGTGCACCGGTACCCCAGGCGAACACCCGTGCCTTGGCCGTCAGGCAGACGTCGGCGAGAACGAAGGCTGGACGCGCCGGTAGGGTCGGAATCGCAATCGTATAGGGGTGGTACCCTCCCGCCGAGGAGGGAGGGGAACTACCTCGAATGACCGATCCGCTCGCCTCCCGGATCGCCACTTCGAGCTCGGGGCGGGGTTCGGTGCGCGTGTCGAGCGCGAACTGAACCTGTCCGGTGCCGGCCGGCACGCGCAGATGAGAGACGCACAACGGCGTGTTCGCCGGCACGATCGCTGTGGCCGTGCGCGCGCCGATGCTGTTGCTGCCGAGCAGATCCCCACGCGGCTGCAGGAGCGCTATGGCGATAAGCACAAGAGTCGCCGCCAGAACCACGCCGGCCACCGCCCATAGCCGGCGATCGCCAGGGAACAAGAGCTGAGACAGCCGCTTGAGCTGCCGTGCGAGCCCCCTTTCGGGCAGCAACTCAGTCGGCTCGTCGGCCAGCGAGCCCCGTCGTCGGCCGCTCACCGACGGCGCAGCCCGAGAATCGACAGCAAGAACGACGAGAAGAAGATCTGGATGCCCACGATCAGCAGCGACGCCGCGATCACCGCCAGGTGTTCGTCAGCCAGGGAGCCGAAGCCATGCGCGATCCAGGTCGCGACGATCAGACCGCCCATGACGATCCCCACGAGCGCGAACACGCCGCCCAGCAGCAGACCGTGCTCTAGCCGGAAGCGCGCGCGCATGCGATCGAACCAGGGGTCCTGCTCGGCCATGAAGTAGGTGCCGTACGCGTGCGCGCACAGCCCGAGCGCGAGCACCTGGGTGCCGACGATCATCAGCAGCGCGCCGCCGATCAGCGCGTGCAGCCCCCAGGCGCGCCCGAAGAAGTCGAGGCCCGCGCCCACGAACACCACGATCAGCGTGCCCACGCCGGCGAGCACGGCGCCGGGCAGGATGAACAGGTGGTTGGGGCTGTGCACGAGCAGGAAGCGCAGGTGGCGCCAGCCGTCGCGGAAGCTCGACAGCTTGCTCTCGCCCCCGCGGGGGTGGTACTCGATCGGGAACTCGGCGATCTTCAGGTTCTCCTTCGAGGCCCTGATCACCATCTCCGAGGCGAACTCCATGCCGAGCGTGCGCAGGTCCAGTCGCCCCAGCACGTCGCGGCGCAGCGCGCGCATGCCGCAGTGGGCGTCGCTGATGCCGGTGCGGAAGAAGAGGTTGAGCAGCCCGGTGAGAATCGGGTTGCCGACGTAGCGGTGCAGCCACGGCATCGCGCCCGGCTGGATGTTGTCCATGCGATCGCCGATCACCATCTCGGCGCCCTCCTGCAGCGCCGCGACGAAGCGGGGGATCTCGTCGAAGTCGTACGTCAGATCGGCGTCCGCCATCACGATGTAGCGACCCCTGGACGCCGCGAAGCCAGCCAGGTAGGCGCTGCCGTAGCCGCGCCTACGCTCGATCACCACGCGCGCGCCCGCCCGCTCGGCCAGGCGCGCGGAGTCGTCCTCGGAGTCGTTGTCCGCGACCACCACCTCGCCCTGCGCACCCATGCGCTCGATCGCCTCCAGCGCCGCGCTCACACAGGACTCGATGTTCTCGGCCTCGTTCAAGCACGGGATCACGACCGACACGAGCGGCGCGTCCGCGTCCGCGGGCTCGGCCTCCGGGGGGGGGCTGGTCGGGGCGACTGTGCTCATCGGCTGCGGCTCATAGAGGCCCGTGTCCCGCATCTCGGGCGGCGAGCTTCCCGGTTATAACGCTTGCGGGGGCGGAAAGTGGCGCGGATTCGCGAGATGATGCTACCGCTATGCGCATCTGCCTCGTCTATGACTGCCTCTTCCCCTACACGGTCGGGGGCGGCGAGCGCTGGTATCGCAACCTGGCCGAGCGCCTGGCGGCGGAGGGGCACGAGGTCACCTACCTGACGCTGCGCCAGTGGAGTCGCGACGAGCGGGTGGACCTCGACGAGCGCGTGCGGGTCGTGACCGCGGGACCGCGCATGAAGCTGTACACGGCCGCTGGGCGACGGCGCATCGTGCCGCCGCTCGTGTTCGGGCTGGGGGTGTTCCTGCATCTGCTGCGCAATGGCCGCCGCTACGACGTGGTCCACACGTGCGCCTTCCCCTACTTCTCGCTGCTCTCCGCCGCGCTGCTGCGGCCACTCATGCGATTCGAGCTGGTGGTCGACTGGTTCGAGGTCTGGAGCCGCTCCTACTGGCGCGACTACCTCGGTGGCGCAGGCGGGCGCGTTGGGGCGCTCGTGCAGCGCATCTGCGCACACGTCCCCCAGCGGGCGTTCTGCTTCTCGGAGTTGCACGCCAAGCGCCTGCGCGAGGAGGGGGTGCGCGGCGAGGTGACGGTCCTGCGCGGGCTGTACGCCGGGAGCACCGAGCCGGTCACGCCGCGGCTGGCCGAGCCGGTCGTGCTGTTCGCCGCGCGGCTGATACCCGAGAAGCAGGTGACGCTGGGGGTGGCGGCGATCGCACTCGCCGCCCAGCGGATCGAGGGGCTGGGGGGAGAGTTCCTCGGCGACGGTCCCGAGCGCGCGGCGCTCGACGCGGCGATCGCCGCGCACGGACTCCAGCAGAGTGTCTCCGCGCGCGGCTTCGCCGACGCGGAGACTGTCGACGCCGAGATGCGCAGGGCGCTCTGCATGCTGCTCCCCTCCCGCCGCGAGGGCTATGGCATGGTCGTGGTGGAGGCAGCCGCGCGGGGAACGCCGAGCATCGTGGTCGCTGGCGAGGACAACGCGGCGACAGAGCTGATCAGAGAGGGCATCAACGGCACGATCGCGGCGCGCGCCGACCCGGCGGCCGTGGCCGATGCGATCGTTCGCGTGCACGAAGCCGGCATGGCCATGCGCGAGAGCACGGCGGGGTGGTTCGAAGCCAACGCGCAGCGGCTATCGCTGGAGTCCTCGCTCAGGACGGTGCTGGAGAGCTACGTGGAAGGCGAAGCCCACGACACAGGCACGCCATCCCGCGTCGGCACGCGAGCATAGTTCCGCAGGGTGGCGGGAGCGATGCGTGCTTCTACCGCAGCTCCAGCGCGCGCTCATAGACCGCGCGCGTCTGGTCGAGAAAGCGCTCGACGCCGAACTCGCGAGCCGCACGATCGCGCGCCGCGGCGCCGAGGCGAGCGCGCAAGGCGCCATCGGCTGTCAGGCGGGAGACCGCCTCGGCGAGTGCCTGCGGCTCGCCTAACGGCGCCACAAGGCCGGCGTCCCCCACAGCCTCGGGGTTGCCTGACCCGTCGCATACGATCGCGGGCAGGCCCCAGGCCATCGCCTCCAGCAGCGCAAAGGACAGGCCCTCCCGTGCGGAGGGCAGGACGAAGGCATCCGCAGCCTCCAGAAGCAGCTGTACATCCGAGCGAAAGCCGAGCGGCCGCACGGCGGGACCCTCGGCAGCGGCCACTCCTGTGGCCAACGGACCATCCCCGGCGAGCGCGAGCACCGCCGGGAGGCCCTGCTCGCGGGCCGCTTGCACGGCGGCCACCGCCGCCAGCGGACCCTTGCTGGCTTCCAGCCCTCCCACGAAGAGGAACAGGACCTCCTGCTCCCCGACATCCAGACCCGCGCGCGTAGCCGTACGCCGCTGAGCGCTCGGCGCGGGAGGCGCAGGCACCCCGTTGAAGACCACCGCCAGACGCTCGTGCACGGCGAGCGGCAGCAGTGCGGAGAGCTCCTGCAGCTCGGCCTGCGAGGTGCAGATCGTAACGCGTGCGCTCGCCACCGCGGCCTGTAGGGAGCCCACGAATACCCGACGCGCAGGGCCTTCGATGCGGCGCAGACGGGACAGGCCATGGCTGGTGATCACTCCCGGACGTCGTCTGAGCAACGGTCCGCTCAGCGCGGCTGCCACGTCTCCGTGGACGTGCGTCAGGTCGGCAGCCGCAGCTTGGCGAGCGATGCCGGGCCAGCGATGGACGATCGCCGGCACGGCACGCAGCGGTGAGGGGCTGGGACTGAGCGCGACCCGCCTGTGATCGTATGTGGGCATACGATCGAGCAGATCGACGTAGGTCTCTCCGCCGCCGCCAGGGTGGGGCAGTACGTGCAGCACGCTTGGCATTGAGCCGCAGATTAGTGGTGAACAGCCTCGCGTATCCGGCATACCGCTGTGACAGCCCCGATCGACGTCGTAGTCCGTCTTGCACCGTCATGACCTCATAGCGCGGCGCCTGACGCCGCTGCGCGAGCAGACGGCGCCGCACCGGTGATCGTCGTGGACGACGGCTGCGCCGACGGAGCGCCGGGGTGCGATCCGCGTCCAGGATGGGGGCGCGGCGGCGGCCGAGCGCCATGACTTGACGACTACCATGCCCAGCTGTGACTCCCGAGATCGATGTCGTCGTGGTCGTGTACAACCGTTACGACCTCACCGAGGCATGCCTGGAACACCTGGATCGGCAGACCGTCCCACACCGGTTGATCATCTGTGACAACGGTTCCACCGATGGCACGTCGGAGCGACTGCAGGCCGATTGGCCGGCCGCGCGCCTGCTTCGGCTGGAGCGCAACTCGCCGTTCGCGGTGGCGTGCAACATGGGTGTGAAGGCCGGCACCGGGGATGTCGTCGTCCTGCTCAACAACGACGTGCAGTGCCGGCCGGACTTTCTCGAGGCCGCGGTTGCGCCGCTCCTCGCCGATCCGACTGTCGGTTCGGTGGCGACGCTCATGCTCCAGCCGGGGGAGCAGCTGATCGACAGCTTCGGGATGAGCTGCGACCCGACGCTCGCCGGATACCCACGGCTGCACGGTCGCCCCGCCGCCGCAGCGGACACCGCGGACTCCGTGCTCGTAGGCCCACCCGGCACGGCGACGGCCTATCGGCGCACCGCCTGGGAGCAGGTCGGAGGTCTCGACGAGCGCCTCTTCGCCTACGGCGAGGACTTCGACCTTGCGCTGCGTCTTGCGAGCGCCGGCTGGCGAACCGCCGCCGCCGCCGGCGCGGTGGGCGTCCACCTGGGATCGGCCACGCATCGCCACCGTTCGCGCCGCCAGCGCTATCACGGCGGCTTCGGACGCGGCTACCTCTTGCGCCGCTACGGCGTGCTGCGCGGCAGGCACGCGCTTCGCGCGCTGCTCACCGAGACTCTCGTGGCGACCGGCGATCTGGCGATCTCGCGCGACACGGCGGCCTTCAGAGGGCGTCTGGCGGGCTGGCATGGGGCCGCCGGGCTGCCGCGCCTGCCCCGGCCACCCGAGGAGACGATCGACCACAGCATCGACCTGGCGAGATCGTTCGCCCTCCGGCGAGGCGCCTACGGCCTGCGCTCCGCCTGAGCCTGGATCCACCGTTTTCGCGGTCGCCTCGGCACCGGATGGCGCATCGCCATGCGCCATCGCCGTCGCCCCGAGAGGTCACCCTACGGGCGCTCCGTCGATGTCCGGAGGCTCGACCCCCGGCACCGATGCTCAACCCGCCATCGGCAGATCCAGGCTGAGCGGCCCCGCCTCGGCGCCACGACCCGTTTTCCCCGCGGGCGTCATCCGCCGCCCGTCGCCGAGGGGTCCGAGAGCGCCTCTCGCCACCACGCGACCGTCGCGGCGACGCCATCCTCGAGGGAGATCCGCGACTCGAAGCCGACCTCCTCGCGCAGGCGCCCGACGTCGGCGATCAGCGCGGCCGGCTCTCCGGGGCGGCTCTCGAGCGCGCCGAAGCGGACCAGATCTGCCCGCCCCGTGGCGGCGCCCACCAGTTCGACGGCCGCGCGCACCGTCACGCCCTCGCCCGAGCCGACGTTCACGGCTCCCCGCACGTCGCTGCCCAGCAGCGCGACGAACGCCTCGGCGACGTCCTCGACATGCACGAAGTCACGGACCTGCGAGCCCTCGCTGACCGGCGCCGGAACGCCGGCGAGCAGCGCGCAGGCGACGGACGGAAGGAGCCTCGCCCGGGGCTCCCCCGGACCGTAGGGGAAGAAGATCCGTCCCCACGCCAGCTCCAGCTCAGTCTCCTCGGCGAGCGCCTGCGCGACGGCGCGGGTCGCGTCCTTGCTGACCCCGTAGAGCGTCGCCGGGCGCAGCGGTGTGGCGGCCTCGCAGAGGACGCCGCCCTCGGGGCTCCATTCGTACTCCGCGCAGGTGCCCGCGAGCACCGCACGCCGACCTTCGTGACGGGCGAACGCGCGCATCAGGCGGAGCGTTGACTCGACCCAGCGCACGTTTTCGACGGACCTCCAGAAACGCCCGTGCTCGGCATACCAGGCCAGGTGCAGCAGCAGCTCGGGACGCACCCTGCCGAGGAGCTCCTCCGCGCTGTCCTGCGCATGCAGGTCGGCCAGGTGCCAGACCACGCCCGGCTCCTCCCGGCGAACGCGCGAGGAGACCGCATGCACCTCGTAGCCGTCCCGCAGCAGCGCCCTCAGCGCAGACGAGCCGACGAAGCCGCCGGCGCCCGTGAGGAGCACGCGGCTCACCGCGAGCCGCCTGGCATCCGCTGGAAATCCGCATACGACATGTCCTGCCGGGAGATGATCCGCTCGCCGCGAGGCTCCGGCCACCGGATCCCGAACGCCGGGTCGTCGAAGCGCACACCCGTGGCGGCGGCCGGGACGTAGTGGTAGCCCATCTGGTAGAGCACCTCGCAGTCATCGGTGAGCGTTTGGAAGCCGTGAGCCAGGGCTTCCGGGATGTAGAGGGCGCGACCGTTCTCCGCGCTCAGCTCGACTCCGTGCCAGCCACAGTAGGTGGGAGAGTCGCGCCGCAGATCCACGGCCACGTCGAAGATGGCCCCGCGCACGCAGCGTACGAGCTTCGACTCCCCGTGGGGCTCGGCCTGGTAGTGCATGCCGCGCACCGTGTCGCGCTTGGCGTTGAACGAGAGGCTGCACTGCACGACTTCGGGGTTCATCCCATACGCACGGAACTCCTCCGCGTCAAAGGCGCGTGCAAACCACCCGCGCTCGTCTTCGAGCTTGTCCAACTCGATCACCCAGGCCCCAGGCAGGGGAGTCTTCATAAACCTCATGACCGGCGGCCTGCGGTCACCCCAGCAGCTTCAGCTCTGGCGTGCGGGCCGCGAAGCGCCCTCCCCACTCGCGGATGAAGCCGAGCTGCTCCATGATCTCGTCCATGAGGTTCCAGGGTAGGATCAGCACGACATCCGGCCGGTCCTCGCGAAGCACCTCCGGCGAGCGGATCGGGATGTGGCTGCCCGGCAAGCAGTAGCCCTGCTTGTGTGGGTTCAAGTCGCATGTGTAGTCGATGAAGTCGCCGCGCACGCCACAGTAGTTGAGCAGCGTGTTTCCCTTGGCCGGCGCTCCATAGCCGGCGATTCTCATGCCCTGCTCCTTCAGGTCGATGAGAAAGCCCAGAATCTGGCGCTTGTCCTGCTCCACTCGGCGACCGAAGTCCAGGTAGGTGTCGACGCGCTCGTAGCCGGCGGCACGCTCGCGCCCGCGCAGCTCTCGGGCGGCCTCGCTCTCGGGCTTGAAGGCGTCGTCGGCATGGCAGCCATAGACGCGCAGGGAGCCGCCATGGGTGGGCAGCTCTTCCACGTCGAACAGCCGCAGGCCGTGGGCCTCGAACACGCGGCTGGCAGTCAGGAAGGAGAAGTAGGAGAAGTGCTCGTGGTAGATCGTGTCCCACTGGTTCTCGTCGATCAGACGCATCAGATGCGGGAACTCCATGGTGATGACGCCGCCGTCCTTCAGCAGGATCTTCAGGCCTGCGACGAAGTCGTTGAGAGCGGGCACATGTGCCAGCACGTTGTTGCCCAGCAGCAGGTCGGCGGTGGAATCCTTCGCCAGGGAGCGAGCGGTCTGGCGCCCGAAGAACTCGACGAGCGTGGGGATGCCCTTCTGGATGGCTATCTCGGCCACGTTGGCTGCCGGCTCGATGCCCAGCACGGGAATCCCGCGCTCGCGGAAGTACTGCAGCAGGTATCCGTCGTTGGATGCGACCTCCATCACCTGGCTTGACTCGTCCAAGCCCAAACGCTCGATCATCAGCTCCGCATACCGGCGGCTGTGCTCGAGCCAGCTCGAAGAGTACGAGGAGAAATAGGCGTAGTCCGAGAAGATCCGCTCTGGCGTCTCGAACTCCTCCAGCTGCACGAGGAAGCACCGCCCGCACACCAGCGCCCGCAGCGGATAGAACGGCTCCATGCCGTTGACCTGCTCTGCGGTCAGGTAGGAATTGGCCAGGGGCGAGGAGCCCAGATCGGCGAAGACGTCCTCCACGGGGGAGCCGCAGAACCGGCACGTGGCGCTCATGACGGTGTCGCCTCCATGGGCGAGCTTAGACTCGTCGGTCCCCAGCGCTCAACGGCGAGGTGGCAGAGTATTGCAAGGCCTCGATCTGTCCGGCCGTCACCGCGCGCATATCCCCCTCCGCGCGCAGCTCCCGGTACCATTCGACCGTTGCCTCGAGCGCTTCCTGCAGTCCGATCGGCGGCCGCCAGCCCAGTCGGAGCCGCGCCTTTGAGGAATCAAGCTTGAGGAAGCGCGCCTCGTGGGGATGGGGTCCATCGTCGTGCTCCCAGCGCAGCCCCTCCGGCCACAGCTCTGAGAGCCGTTCGACGATCCAGCCGACGGGGCGCGCATCCTCCTCCGAGGGCCCGAAGTTCCACGCGCCGGCGTACTCGGAAGAGTCCCACAGCGCCTGGGCCAGCACCAGGTAGCCACTGAGCGGGCTGAGCACGTGCTGCCAGGGACGGATCGAGTTGGGGTTGCGCACGTGCGCCGGCTGTCCGTCCAGCGCCGCGCGCATGAGATCTGGCACCAGCCGATCCTCGCTCCAGTCGCCGCCTCCGATCACGTTGCCGACGCGGGTCGAGGCCACGCGCGTGCCGTCCGGATCGGAGAAGAAAGAGCGGCGAAAGGCGTCTGTCACGAGCTCCGCGCAGCCCTTGGAGCTGGAGTAGGGATCGTGCCCCCCCATGGGCTCGTGCTCACGGTAGCCCCAATCCCACTCGCGGTTCTCGTAGCACTTATCCGAGGTGACATTGACGACCACGCGAACGCCGCCCGCAAGACGCACCGCGTCAAGCAGATTGACGGTGCCCATGACGTTGGTCTCATAGGTCTCCCGGGGCGCGGCGAAGGAGCGGCGCACGAGTGACTGGGCGGCCATGTGGATCACGACCTCCGGCGCAGTGGCCTGCACAGCAGCCGCTAGGGCCCGGTGGTCGCGAACATCACCGAGGATGCTCTCGACGCCCTCATGCACGCGCGCCAGCTCATACAGCGAAAGTCGTGTCGGCACGCCGACCGAGAAGCCCGTCAGGCGCGCACCGAGCGCCTGCAGCCACAGCGCCAGCCACGCGCCCTTGAAGCCCGTGTGGCCGGTCAGAAGCACCCGCCGCCCACACCAGAAGTCAGGGTTCACGAAGCCGGCGCGCGGCGCACCGCCAGCACTGGATTCTGCGGCGCTCAAGGCGCTACTCCCAGATCCGCCACGGCGCGGCGCCCGAGGCCCACAGCTCCTCGAGATGGTTGCGGTCGCGCAGCGTGTCCATGGCCTGCCAGAAGCCCTCATGGCGATAGCAGGAGAGCTGGCCCTCGCGGGCAAGCGAGCGCATCGGCTGCTGCTCCCAGACGGTCTGATCGTTCTCCAGATAGCGACTCACCTCGGGGCAGAGAACGAAGAAGCCCCCGTTGGTCCAAGACCCATCGCCGCGGGGCTTCTCCTCAAACCGCCCCACGCGCTCCCCATCGACGTCGAGCGCGCCAAAACGACCGGGGGGCTGCACCGCGGTCACGGTCGCGAGCGTCCCCTGCTGCCGGTGGAAGGCGATCAGCGCCGAGATGTCGATGTCGGCGACGCCATCTCCGTAGGTGACGCAGAAGTCCCCGTCGTCGACGTATGACAGGACGCGCTTCAGGCGCCCGCCCGTCATGGTCTGCTCGCCGGTGTCCACGAGCGTGACCCGCCACGGCTCGGTGGCCGAGCGATGGACCTCCATCCCGCCGCTCGCAAGATCGAAGGAGACGTCGCACGTGTGCAGGTAATAGTTGGCGAAGTACTCCTTGATCATGTAGCCCTTGTAGCCCAGGCAGACCACGAACTCCTCGATCCCATGCGCAGCGTAGAGCTTCATGATGTGCCAAAGCATCGGCTTGCCCCCGATCTCGACCATCGGCTTCGGGCGCACGGCGGTCTCCTCGCTCAGTCGCGAGCCAAAGCCACCAGCGAGGATCACAGCCTTCATCAGCGAGCTAGAGACTAGCCGACGAAAGGCCGGACGCCGTGAGGAGATCGCCAGCGTGGACACCCAGGCTGTAGCCCGACCCTCTCAGGCCGGCGAGCGGCCCTGCGCAGCCCCCTCACCCGGCTCTATCCGCCAGCCGTGCGCTGGGCGCGGATACGCAGGCGTGCGCGCTGGGGAACGGCGGGGTCGCGGGGGATCGCACCCCGGCGGGTGTCGTCGGACTCGGTGAGCGGCAGGCCAGCCTGGCCTGATCTGCAGGAGCCCGCACATGAGGTTCGGCAGCCTGTGATTCGACGGTCCGCGCCTCGGCGGTCCGCGGCTCAGCCACCGACGCTCGTCTCCTGCGGCCAGCGACTGGGGTCCAGGAGCCAGTCGGGAAGGTCGTGTGGAGGCAGCTCGAGCGTCGCGGCAGCATCCTTGAAGCGCTCGGCCTGATCGAGCAGCGTCGCGAGCTCGGACTCGTCGCGCGGGCCGATCAGCGCCCGGGAGACACTTGCTCGGGCGAGCACGAACGCCACGGCGGCGCCGGGCAGCTCCTCCCAGCTCACGTCGAACGCCCGGCGCACCGCAGCGGCTGCGGCGGCCAGCGGGGCGAACGGACCGTCCAGTCCACGCCCCGCCGGGCTGAGCACACCGCGCAACAGCAACGAACGGGCGATCACTGCGGTTCCCTCCGCGGCGGCCGCCGGCAACGTCCTTCGCTCAGGACGCCGGTCGAGCGCACTGAAGGCCACCTGCACCGCCTCGAACGCCGGGCTCGCGATCACCGCGAGCGCGTCAGCTTCGCCGTAGACGCTCGCCCCCGTCATAGCGACGAGCCCGGCCTCGCGCAGCTCGGCGAGCCCCTCGGCGACCGCGCCCCTGCGCACGAGCTCCTCGTCGGCGTTGTGCACCTGCAGCAGGTCCAGCCGTTCGCGGCGCAGCGCACGCAGGCTCGCCTGCGCCGAGGCGCAGATGTGCACACGGGCCTGCTCGGGCGAGAGCTCCTCCCAGCCGCCCGGCGGAACCGCGACCTTGGTGGCGATGACACAGTCTTCGCGGTCGCCGAGCACCGCTCCCACGAGCGACTCGGCCTCGCCGTAGGCGGGTGCGGTATCGACGAATCGCACGCCGCGCTCCACCGCCGCGAGCAGCGTGCGGCGCGCGATCGCGCGATCGGGCGCCGGGCGCTCAGAGCCGGGGGCGCCGTATAGACCTGCGAGCGCGGCGGTGCCGATGCCGAGCTTGTCAACCATGGGAGCGGAACACCGCACCCGGGGCGCGCCCCTCCAGATGCGCCTCCACCTCGCCGGCGCGGTGGGCCCGCTCCATGCGCTCGAACGCCGCCTCAACCGCCTCGAGCGTGTGGGCGACGTCAGCCTCGGTGTGGCTGTAGGTGGTGAAGATCGGCACGCCGAACAGCACCCCGCGCTTGTGACACTCCTGCAGGAACAGTCCCCGCAAGGCGGTCGAGGGCTGCCCGGCGGCGTCACTGAAGTTGATCGCCGAGCGCGGCGGGTTGCCGATCAGCTCCACGCCGAAGCTCACGCCCGCGGCCAGCTCCTGCAGGCCGGCTCGAAGCTCGGTGCCGCGCGCCCAGATCCAATCGAGCACCGGCTCGCCGCGCAGGATGCCAAGCGTCGCCGCGGCGGCTGCCAGCGAGACCGTCTCCCCGGAGTAGGTCATCGAAAAGAAGATCTCCTCGAACGCGCGCATCGGCTCCTCGCGCCCGACGACAGCCGACAGCGGATAGCCGTTGGCCATTCCCTTTCCGAAGCAGGCAAGGTCGGGGGTGAACCCATACAGCTCCTGCGCCCCGCCCAGCGCGTAGCGGAAGCCGGTGACGATCTCGTCGAGGACGAACAGCGCGCCGTGGCGGTGCGCGAGGTCGAGCGCCGCCTGGAGATAGCCCTCGCCGGGCTCCTGGGCGGGGATCTCCATGATCACGGAGGCCACCTCATGCTCGCCCAGGGCCGCGTCGAGCGCTCCGAGGTCGTTGTACGGCACGGTGTGGATCAGCCGGCGGTTGAACTCGGGCACGCCCGCGCTGCGCTCGGTGCAGGCGATGTACCAGTCGTGGTAGCCGTGGTATCCGGCGGCGATCACGTGCTCGCGGCCGGTGATGGCGCGCGCCGCGCGGATCGCGCCGTTGGTCGCGTCAGCTCCGTTCTTGGCGAAGCGCACGCGCTCGGCGCAGGGAATCAGCTCGACCAGCAGCTCGGCGACCTCCACCTCCAGCGGATGCATGAGCGTAAACGTCGTGCCCTCGTGGATCTGCGCGACGACCGCCTCGGTCACCGCCGGATAGTCATAGCCGAGCGTGATCGGGCCGAGCGCCATCGGATAGTCGATGTACTCGTTGCCGTCGACGTCCCACACGTGCGAGCCCTTGCCGCGCTTCAGGAACTTCGGCGAGACACCATCGACGAACTGCGACGGCGCCTTGCTCAGCGTCTGAGTCCCCCCTGGGATCACCCGCTGCGCGCGTTCCCACAGTCTCTCGGACTCGGCGATCGAGGGGCAAACGCTTGAGCGGGGATCGCTGGCCATGGCTTTCTCCATCGCTCAGGCCTCCTTGAGTGCAAGCGCCGACTGGGCTCGTTCGTAGATGAAGTCCCAGGCCGACGGCACCGTGGCGAGATAGTTGACGAGCGGCTGTTCGCCATCCACGTGACGGAACTGAACGCGCGCGCCGGCCAGCTCGGCAAGTAGCAGGCCCGCTGCGACGTCCCAGAACTTGTTCGCCTTGCCCCAGCAGCCGCCGAGACGCCCCTCGGCGACGTAGGCGAGGTTCATGGCAGCAGAGCCGGTGCGCAGGCACCCGCGCGAGGCGTCGTTGACCTCCCCCAGCAATTGGAACTCCTGCCCACGACGCGCCGGATCGAATGTCTTACCAGAGAAGGCCACCGCGAACAGACACTCCTCTGGCACCTTGTCGCGGATCGACAACCGCATCTGGTTCTTGAAGACGCCGATTCCCGTAGCCGCGTAATAGAGGTCCGAAACCATCGGGTTGTAGACCACACCGACCTCCGGATGCCCGTTCAGCGCCAGCGCGACGGAGACTGAGAAGAATGGGATCCGATTCACGTAGTTGACCGTGCCGTCCAACGCGTCGACGAACCATTCCCGCGAGCCCCCTGCGTCTCCTACGCGGCCCTGCTCCTCGGTGAAGATGGCGATGTCCGGATCCGCCTGCTCGCGCAGGGCCTTGATGATGCGCTCCTCAGCGAGGCGGTCGACCTCTGTGGCGATGTCGCGCATCGACTCCTTGGTGGAGACCGCCAACTTCTCGTCGTAGTAGTCGAGCAGCAAGTTGCCGGCGGATACCGCGGCCGCGAGCGCCGCCTGGAGCTCGGAGGTGTGAGTCACGACCTCAGCTCCGACAGCGTGGCGACGTTCTGATCCCAGCGGTCGAGCACGATCTCGTACAGCGCCTCGCCAGGCCGTAGACGAATGATCATGCGCAGGAACTCGCTGGGCTCCAGTGCAGCACGCAGGTACCTGATGTTAATGTCCGGGTCGTCCGACGCCTCATACCAGAAGGCAGCCATGATCCCCAGGATCACGTTCTCGGGCACCACGCCACAGCTCAGGCACAGCTCGGCCGCCCCGATGAGCCGGTCATTGTGCGCGAGCTTGCGGAACGGCTCTCGCGCCACCCGCGCCACCGGGTCGTACAGGAGGGTGTTGGAGAACCGGCGCAGCTCCTTACCGCTGTACCAGCGCACGAAGCCCTGATTCATGCGGTAGCGAAGCTCGAGCATCCGCGCCATCTCGTCCATCACGCCTTGCACAACCGCATGGATCCTGGGGTGATCCATGGCCTCGTGCAGATACGAGACTCCTCGCACGGACCCCAGATAGGCGGCGATGCAGTGAGGTGTGTTGTGGATATAGAGCTTTGCCCGCCACTGGTTGTCGAGCTCCTCCTCGTCCACGTAGTGGCAGTTGCCACCGAGATCGCTCACCGCTTGGTCGACGAAGCATTCCCCATCCTCGGTCACCAGGCCGAGGGGGTCAACCGCCAGCAGCCGGTCGGGGGCGGTATTTGACGCGATTACATCAGGGATGCCGAGGACGACTCTGGCGTTGCCGGTCGCCGCGGCAAGCCTCCGCGGCACCGCGGAGTCGTTCTCGCAGCAGACCACCGGCAGGCTCAAGCCGCGCAAGGTGTTGCCAAGCGATCTCACGTTGCGTGGACCGACGGCAGTGATCACGGCGTCCACCTTGGACAGTGCGCTCGCGCTCTCCCCGGGGGCCAGGCATTCCGCCACCGGAACCTCGAGCGCCTCATATTCTCCGTTCACAGTCTTGAAGGTGGTGAAGCGCCCGCTCTCGCTCAGGCGTGTGCGCATCATGGGGTCGGCCTCGACGTAGCGGTATTCGTACTGGTCCGGTGGAAAGACCCAGGGGAGGTAGCCCCGGCCGATAGCGCCGGCACCAAAGACGAGCAGAGACAAGCGTCCCATACTAGGCCGCAGAGCGGTGGGGAACGGTAAGAACCTGAATCCGCTCCTTCACCGCTTCCATGGAAGCGCGGGCCTCCTCCTCGGTCTGCCCCGAGACGATGATGAAGCACACCCGCCGGGTGCAGTCCACGTAAGGCTCCACGACGTCGCCGACTGCCTGCCGGAAGAAGATGTGCTCGAAGCCGGGGACGCTGCGCGCCTCCTCGATGCCGCTGATCGAGGTGATCCGCCCGGGTTGGGGCCAGAGTGAGCCGCTGAGCGCCACCCGGTGCTTGCGGTCCTCCAAGAGCTCAGGGGGGAACGGCTGGCCCACAGCAGTCAGCGCGGCTGCCCGGAGGACGCTCTTGCCGGTCGCTGCCGGGACGAGGTACTGGCAGTCGAAGCCGCCCGACAGGCGCACCGTCATCTCTACGATGCGAGGTCCCTGCCCGGTGAGAAGCATGTCGAACTTGGCCGCACCGATGGTCACACCGAAGGCGCGTGCCACCGACTCGGCCAACTCGAACATCTCACGCTGCGTGTCAGCAGGCAGGCGGGTCGGGTGGCGCAGCTCAACCTCGAGCGCGTACCCCCCGCTCTTGTCGAAGATCCGATCAGTGATGAAACACGGGTGGAAGACTCCGTTGACATCGAAGAGGGTCTCCACGGTCTGCTCGGGCCCTTCCCAGACCTCCTCGATCAAGGCCCGCCCCGAGCGCGAGACATTCATCGCAATCTCCGCGGTGCGCGTCACGGTGTCGAGGTCGGGCTCGTGGAAAAGGCGTGTCCCGCGGCTCCCGCTGCTGCTGGTGTTCTTGACGATCAGGGGATACCCGATCTCCTGCACGGCGTCGGGGACATCTGCGATGTCGTCGAGCACCCGATAGCGAGGGACGGGATACCCCAGCTGTTCGAGCCTCTGTCTGAACTGGTCCTTGTGGTTGACGATATGGGCGATCTCGGGGTTCACCGTGGGCAGGCCCAGGTACGTTGCGAGCCTGGCCATGGTCTCCGGCGCATCGATGCCCGCGGCAAGCACGCCCGCGATGCGCTCGTCTCCAGCGACAATGCGGTCTGCCGCCTCGAGGTGCCCTGCAATGTCGAAGATGTCGATGGGAAGGAAGAGATCGGCGTGCCGGCGCGCTGCACAGCCTTCGCTGCCGTCCGTAACGATCGTCCGGTAGCCGAGCGTCCTCACCTCGTGGATGAGCGGAACCTGCAGCAGCCCCCCGCCAATCACCCAGAAATAGTCGTTCATGGATCTACACCAGCGCGGTCGTCGCCCGCACCACGACCTGCTGAAACACGATAGACCTCGGAAACCTGCGGCCCCGCTTCGCGGTGACCAGCCGGCAGGGACGATCGCCTCTCGGCCCACACGATGCCCGGCCAGGTGGCGGTGCAGCGGCCGACACAAGCCCTACTGACTCGAGCTGCGTCTCCAGCGTCATCCGCTTGTGGTGGGCGGCTGCACCGACCTCGCCATCTCCGACTTCGTCCTTCCCATGAGCCGGCAGACTACTCCATCGGAACGTAGTGTCCCGCTCCACCAGGAGGGGGTCGAGGTGGGGATAGCCGCAGCGTGTGCCACTGTTCGACCCGATAGTCACGGCTCTGCGACAGCGTTTCTCGACGTGCTCGCTCACGCCAGTGCGATCAGAGCCGTGGCTACCCGTTCGGCCCCGCGGCCATCCACGAACTCCCGCCCCCGGCGGCTCATCGATGCTCGCCCCGCTTCGTCCTCCATAAGCGCTGCAACCGCATCAGCGACAGCTCGCGGGCGTGGGCCCGAGGTCATCGAAACCACCGTCATCGTCTCCTGCTTTGCAAACGCTGCGGCGTCCTCAGCCTGCTCTGCCCTAGAGACTACCGAGACGGCCGGGCTCCCGAGGTGGGCGGCCTCGAGCAGGGTGTGCCCGAAGCCGGTCACCAGCATGGTCGCTCCCGCAAGTGCGGCGGGCCACTCCGCGGGGCCAATGACTGCTGTGCCAGGAGACGGCCTTGGCCCCCTGTAGCCCGGGCCAAGCACCACCAGACAGGCAAGACCCGCGCTTGATAGGGCGTCGGCGACGGCCGGCGTCAGCCCGGCAGGATCGCTGCCGCCCAGCGCCACCAGCACATATGGGCGAGTGCTTTCGCGGGGCACGGCCTCCCGGATCTCGCGGCGCAGAAGCACGTGCTCGAAGCCCGCCAGGCGCAACCCCACCGCCGGCGGCCACTCAGCGGCCGTGGGCGGGTCAATCACGGCGTCGGCCGCCATCCGCCCGGAGCCCAGGTCGTCGAGCAGGACGACTCGCCGCCCGGCGGCCTGCAGCGCGCGCACCTGCGCCTCGTCGGTTTGCTGCGCCCGGTCGAGCAGCACGATCGGCTCGTAGCCGGCCGGCGCCGCCTGCGCCCCCCGGGCGCGCAGGAAGCCGGCGACCGTCTCATCCTGCACCCGGAACGCCGCCCGCCCGTCGAGCTCCTCCCAGAGCGCCAGGCAGCGCCCGACATGGCCAAAACCCAAGCGCGGGCCACCGTCGGCGACGATCTCGACCAACACGTCTGCAGCGGGCTCACCAGCCGATGGGGAATATGCTGTGGAACTCGACACGGACATTGCTGAGCACTCAGACTACCCGCTCGCGAAGGCCCCCCAAAGCCCC
>DASQGE010000052.1:0-6336 GCA_035632775.1 Solirubrobacteraceae bacterium
GCAGACGATCTGCGTGGGCATCGCGATGTCGATGGGGGCGTTGCTGCTGGCGGGCGGGGCGGAGGGCAAGCGGATGGCGCTGCCGAACGCCAAGATCCTGATCCACCAGGTCTCATCCAGCTTCCAGGGCCAGGCGACGGACATCGAGATCCACGCCAAAGAGATCATCGACGTCCGCCACCGCCTGGACGAGATAATCGCCAAGCACACCCACAAGAAGCTCGAGGACGTGCGCAAAGACACCGACCGCGACTACTTCATGAGCTCCGAGGAGGCAAAGGAGTACGGGATCATCGACCGGGTGATCACCGAACACTAGGACGCCGCTGCCCAGCGACCGTCCTAGCGGGCGAGATACGAAAGAGCGTTAACCATGGCCAGGCCCACCGATTCCAACGAGCAGCTGCTCTGCAGCTTCTGCGGCAAGTCCCAGCGACAGGTCAAGAAGCTGATCGCCGGACCCGGGGTCTACATCTGCGACGAGTGCATCGACCTCTGCAACGAGATCATCGACGAGGAGCTCTCGGCGCCGCCCGCGTTCGACCTCGAGAACCTGCCCAAGCCCCGCGAGATCTACGAGGTGCTGGACGAGTACGTGGTGGGTCAGGAGGCCTCCAAGCGCACGCTGTCGGTCGCCGTCTACAACCACTACAAGCGCGTCCAGATGATGCAGTCCGATGACCAGGACATCGAACTGCAGAAGTCGAACATCCTGCTGCTGGGGCCGACCGGGTGCGGCAAGACGCTGCTCGCGCAGACGCTCGCGCGGATCCTCAACGTGCCGTTCGCGATCGCCGACGCGACCGCCCTGACCGAGGCGGGGTACGTCGGCGAGGACGTCGAGAACATCCTGCTGAAGCTGATCCAGGCGGCCGACTACGACGTCAAGAAGGCCGAGACGGGGATCATCTACATCGACGAGGTCGACAAGATCGCGCGCAAGGCCGACAACCCGTCGATCACGCGCGACGTCTCCGGCGAGGGGGTGCAGCAGGCGCTGCTGAAGATCCTCGAGGGCACCCAGGCGTCGGTGCCGCCCCAGGGCGGGCGCAAGCATCCCCACCAGGAGTTCCTGACGATCGACACGACCAACGTGCTGTTCATCTGCGGCGGAGCGTTCGCCAACCTGGACAAGGTGATCGAGCGGCGCATCGGCCACAAGGGCGTCGGCTTCGCCGCGGCGATCGAGGCGAAAGCCGAAAAGGACACCGGTGAGGTGTTCGAGCAGTGCCTGCCCGAGGATCTGATCGAGTACGGCCTGATCCCCGAGTTCGTCGGCCGCCTGCCGGTGATGAGCGCCGTGCACCAGCTCACGCGCGAGGACCTCGTCTCGATCCTGATCGAGCCGCGCAACGCCCTGGTCAAGCAGTTCCAGCGCTTCTTCTCCTTCGACGGCATCGAGCTCGTCTTCTCCGAGGACTCGCTCTCGGCGGTCGCCCAACGCGGCCTGGAGCGGGAAACGGGAGCGCGTGGCCTGCGCTCGATCATCGAGGAGATCCTCCTGGAGGTCCAGTTCGAGCTGCCCTCCCGGCGCGACGTCAAGAAGTGCGTGGTCACCAAGGAGACGGTCGAGCGCGGCCTCACCCCGACGCTCGTCACCGAAGCCGTGCCCGAGGAAGCCGAGGCCGGGCCGGAGCTTCGCGAGGAGTCGGCGTAGGTTCGCCGGCGTCGCCGGGCGCGCCCCTGTCGGGGCCCGGCGGGGCGATCCGGTGCGAGCGAGGGGGATGCCGTGCGATCGGCGCTTCGCGCCTCCTGTCGCTACCATCGCGCTGTGGCCAAGCCCAAACCGAGCGAGTCGAAGCTCAAACGCACCGCCAAGGAGGTGCCGTGGGCTGCGCTGCTACAGGGCAGCGTGATCGTCGGCAAGCGCTGGACGGCGCTCTCGGCGAAGGAGCGTGCGCGCCTGACCGAGCTCGTGCGCTCTTCGCGTGGGCGCCTGGGCAACCTCGGTGCCAGGGAGCGGGCGGAGCTGCGCAGGCTCGCGCGCAAGCTCGACCTCAAGGGCATGGGCCGCGAGCTCACCGCGCTTGCGCGCAGCAGGCGATCCCGTCGGCGCGGACGCCGTTGATGGCCCTCGAGATCCACGCCACGACCACGCCGGCGGGCGGCTGACGCCGCGATGGCCGGCGAGCTGGACACCGAGAACCTCGAGAAGCTCTCCACGCGCGAGCTTCACGACCGCGCCATGCATCGCGCGGAGAAGCACCTCGACGTGAAGTTCCTCTGGTCGCTGCTCGAGATGATCCCCGCCGCAGAGACCGCCAGCGGGGACCTCGGCGAGGCCGAGTACGACGTCGAGTCCTCCAAAGGCCTGATCTCCGACGCGGTCCACAGCGGCGACGGCCGGCTGGGCGAGGCGCTGCGGCCGGTCTTCATCGAGTACCTGCGCAAGCACCCGGACGCGTAGGGTCCCGCACGCCTGCCCGCCGGACCTCGAAACATGCACACCCCCGAGCACGCACGAGGAGTCGCCACGAGCGCGGGTCGTGGCTCCGTCTGGACGCCGGCGCAGGCCGAGCGTCACCTGCGCTCGCTGGAGCTTTTCGGGATGCGCTTCGGCCTGGATCGGATGCGGCGCATGATGACCGTGCTGGACGCACCCCAGCGGCGCCTGCACGCGGTGCACGTGCTCGGCACCAACGGCAAGTCCTCGACGACGAGGATGATCGCGGCGATCCTCGAGCGTCACGGGGTGCGCACCGGCTCCTACACCTCGCCGCACCTGATCTCCGACGGCGAGCGCCTGCGAATCGGCGAGCGCGACGTGGCGCCTGAGACGTTCGCGGCCGCGATCGGACGCGCCGTGTGGGCGGCGGAGCGGGTCGACAGGACTCTCGACGGCGACGACCACGTGACCCAGTTCGAGCTGCTCACGGCCGCCGCGCTCTCGGAGATGGCCGAGCAGGAGGTGCGGGCCGCCGTCGTGGAGGCGGGTCTCGGTGGCCGCTACGACGCGACCAGCGTCATCGAAGCTCCCGTGACCGTGCTCACGAACGTCGCTCTGGAGCACACCCGCTGGCTTGGGCCGACGGTGAGGGACATCGCCGGCGAGAAGCTCGCGGTCGTGCATCCCGAAGGGACGCTCGTGCTCGGCCCCTGGCTCGACGCCGAGGCAGTCGCGGTGGCCGAGCACGTGGCCGGCGAACGGGGGGCGCGGATCGTGTGGGCCGGCCGCGAGGACCTCGGCGATGGGATCCTCGGCTCGGTCGGCTGCGACCGTGTGACCGCCTGCCCCGAGCTGCGCGCGAGAGGTCTCTTCCAGCAGCGCAACTTCGCGCTCGCGCGCGTCGCTGCGGAGATCTGGCTGCGCGGCGCCGGAATCGATCTCGACGAGCGCGCCGTGTGCGACGCGGCGAGGGGGATCGAAGTGCCCGGAAGGATGCAGCTGATCGGCGACGATCCACCGACGGTGCTCGACGGAGCGCACAACCCGCATGCGGTCGCCGCGCTCGTCGAGTCGCTGCCCGCCGTCATCGGCGGCCGCAGGCCGGCGCTCGTGATGGGGGTCCTCGAGGACAAGGACGCCGTGAGCATGCTCAGGACGCTGCTGCCCCTGTGTGAGCGCGCCTGGTTCACAGCGCCGCACAGTTCCCGCGCGCTGCCCCCGGCCGCGCTGCAGTCGCTTGCGCGCCAGCTCGGCTTTCACGCGGTCGCCTGCGAGCCCCGGCCGGAGCGAGCGCTCGCGCAGGCGCGACTCTGGGCCCGCGAAGGTTCCCGCGCGGGCCGGGGCGAAGACGCCAGGGCGGTGCTCGCCACGGGCTCGGTCTACCTGGTCGGCGAGCTGCTGCACGGGCTGTACCTCGAGGGCGAGGCCGGATGAACGAGGACGGTCCTTCGGTGCTGGCGATGATCGGCGCCGTCGCGCTGATCGTGGCGCTCGTGATCCTCCTCTTCTTCGCGGCAGGCTATGGCTTCGCGCGCCTGTTCCTGTGAGCGCCGCCCGCTCGGCGCCTCGGCCTCGCCGGCGCGCGCCTCGCAGGAATCCACCCGAAAACGCGCTCCTCCCGGGAAAGACTCTAAACTCACCCATCCTGCGCTCGCAGTGAGTCGGACGTAGAGTCAATCCATGCTCCCATTCGCGTACTTCGGGATCGAAAGCAGCGGCCTGAACCTGGCCATCGACTTGCTGATCGTGTTCGTGGTCGTCCTGTACCTGTCGCTGATCTACTGGACGTACATGGACGCGCGCCGCCGGATCGTCGATCCGATGCTGGTCGGCTGCGCGACCGCGGCGTCGCTGTTCCCGTTCGTCGGCACGATCGTCTACATGATCCTGCGCCCGCCGGAGTACCTGGAGGACGTGCATGAGCGCGAGCTGGAGATGCGAGCCGCGGAGGCTCGTCTGCATGAGCTGGATCATGCGCTGTGCCCGCACTGCGACTACCGGATCGAGCGCGACTTCATCCGCTGCCCGAGCTGCCTGCGCAAGCTCAAGGATCGCTGCGTCAGCTGTCAGCGGCCGCTCGATGAGGCGTGGGCGATCTGCCCCTACTGCGAGACCGAGGTGGCGGAGGCCGCGCCTGTACGCCGCAAACGCCGGCGGCGCGCCCAAGCCGAGGAGGACAGCTCGGAGATAGGCCGGCCGCTGATCGAAAGCGAGCCCTCGCTGCCGAGCACCTCGGCGCTGGACGGCGAGTCCGTGCTCGGCGTCGACGTCGCGCCCGTGCTGGCGGACGATCGCCCGGAGATGCCGGCGGGCGACGCGCCGGACGAAGACGCCAGGGCGACGCCGGTGGCGGCTCCGAAGCCGGCTTCGTCGCGGTCGCGTAGCACCGGAAGCACGGGGCGCGCGCGCCGTCCGCGCCCGAGCTCCTGACCCTGACGAGTCCGCCCGTGCGCTCGACCCCGGCTGTCCACCGATCGAAGATCGACCAGCACCCGCCCATCTCGCTGGACGCTCGGTCGATGCATCCCCGATGTCAGAGTGTTTCGCTATTCGTTTCGCCAACCCCACCTAGCCAAAGGACCCAATGGACCGAACGCTGATCCTGATCAAGCCTGACGCCTTCGCGCGGGGATTGACCGGCGAGATAATCGCCCGCTTCGAGCGCAAGGGCTTGCGCATCGCCGCGCTGCGAGGGATGACCGTGGGCCGGGACCTCGCCGAGCGCCACTACGCCGAGCACGCCGAGCGACCGTTCTTCGGCGAGCTCGTCGAGTTCATCACCTCTGGGCCGATCGTCGCGATCGTGTTGGAGGGCGTCGACGCGATCAAGGCCGCACGCCAGGTGATCGGCGCGACCAACCCGCTCGAGGCCGCCACCGGCTCGATCAGGGGCGACTTCGCGATCGAGATGGGCCAGAACATGGTGCACGGCTCCGACTCCGAGGAGTCCGCGGCGCGCGAGGTGGCGCTGTTCTTCGGAGAGCTTCCGTAGCGCCTCTCAGGGCCCGCGTCCCTTTGGTACTCGCCTCGCAGTCGCCGCAACGGCGGGCGATCCTCGAGCGCCTCGGAGTGCCGTTCACGGTGCGCCCCGTGTCAGTGCCCGAGCTCGCACAGGGCGATCCCGAGCGCGTGGCTCGGGAGAACGCGCTGCGCAAGGCCCGCGCCGCGTGGGCGCAGGGCGCGGCCGGTGCCGAGGGCGGCGGAGTGCACGGCGAGGAGTCGGGAGTCGGTGGTGAAGGGTCGGGGACCGGTGGCAAAGGGTCGGGAGCGCACCATGAAGGCGCCGAGGCGGTGCTCGGATGCGACACGCTGGTGGCGCTCGGCGGCGTGATTTACGGCAAGCCCTCGGGCGAGGACGCCGCGAGGCGGACCCTTCGGGCTCTTGGCGGCGCGACGCACGAGGTCTTCAGCGGCCTGGCCCTGCTCGCGCCCGACGGCGATGAGCGCGTCGCGATCGCCCGCACGGCGGTGACCTTCCGCGCGCTCGACGACGAGCTGCTGGACTGGTACGTGGCAACCGGCGAGTGGCGCGGGCGGGCTGGCGCCTACGCGATCCAGGGCGCCGGCGCGGCGCTGGTCCGCGGGATCGAGGGCGACTACGAGAACGTGGTCGGCTTGCCGGTGGCGACGCTGCTGGACATCTGTCCCGAGCTGCTGGGAGCTTGATTGTGAAGAGGTTGTAGAAGGCAGGGGAAGATAAAGGCGGGGAAAGATAGTTGTCTCTTTTTTTGTTGCGATAGCCACTGCATATACGGCAAGCAGTAAGTAAATACGATTGCCATACCGAACTTTTAAAATGCAATCGCCACCACGGCCCGGCAGGTGCATTTCAGCCCCCGACACGTGCATCCGACATTTGCATCCGACCCGCTCACGGTGCAGCCGCCTCGATACGTGCATCCGCTACGCCTCGATACGTGCATCCGCTACGCCCCGATACGTGCATCCGC
>DASQGE010000053.1:0-3223 GCA_035632775.1 Solirubrobacteraceae bacterium
GACGCCCGTGACGAGGTTGACCGCGAAGATCGACAGCCCCGCGACCTGGTCGATCAGGCGCAGCGCCAGGAACGTGATCACGATCGCGAAGCCCCCCACGAGCAGCGGCAGCGCCGCGGCGATGAGGCCGCGGAAGACCCAGAAGGAGAGCAGCAGCAGGATCGGCAGCGCGAACGTCTCCGCGCGCGCGAGGTCGGAGGAGGTGCGCTTGTTGATTTCGTTGAACGCGACGTCGTTGCCCCCCAGGCGCACCGTCGACAGGCCGCTGCCGGCGAGCTGGAGGCGCACGTGTTCGACCGCCTCGGCCGAGCGATCGCGCGAGGCGAACGCGGCGAGCACGAGCGTCTGGCGGCCGTCGCGCGAGACGAGCACGGGCAGGTGCGTCGCGGGGTAGTCGAGCGCGCGCTGGAAGCCGGGCTGCCTGGACAGCAGCGCCACGACGCGCGCGGCCTGCGCCTGGGCGGCCGGATCGCGACGAACGTCGGTCGGGCTCGACACCAGCGCCGCCACGCCGTAGTAGGCAGACTGCCCGGTGGCGTGCTCGACCGCGCGCAGGACCTGCTGATTCTGGGCGTGCGGGTCCTGGAAGTCCGAGGATTCGCTCTTGAGGATCGTGACGACGGGAACGCCGACCGCCGCCGCGAGCAGGAACACCGCGCCCGCGACGAGCAGGATGCGCCGCGTGCGCTCCGTCGCCAGCCGTGCGAGGCGGTCGATCATCGCTCCGCCAGGCGGTCGATCGTCGCTCCGGCCAAGCGGTCGATCGTCACTCCGGCCAAGCGGTCGATCATCGCTCCATCAGGCCTTCGAGTCGTGCCGCCTCCAGTGCCATCGAAGAGATTATAAGTGAGTGCTAACTAATTGTCAAGGAAGAGTGTCAAGGAAGAGTCTGAGGAGGTCTGGAAAGAGGGTCTGGACAAGGAAGGGCGACGAAATCGTCAATTTTGTGACCGAACTCGCACCCCGGCCTGAGTGTTGCTATTCAAAAAAAGTTGCGTATAACAATAGTATTGTTATTTGAAATACGATCGCATTACAGCGAAAAAACAAACATCTGTTTCGCCGTCTTTGGGTTCGAGCGGACCAGCTGAACCAAAGGCCTACTCCTCTGCCTCGCGCCACACCTCGACCGACACCTCCTCGACCGGAAGCGCGATCGGCGGCTCGGGCTTGGTCGCCTTCACCCAAACCCCCTCCAGCTCGTAGTCGCCGAGCAGGCGCTCGGCGATCGTGCTGCACAGCCGCTCGAGCGTCCTGTGCGAGCGCTGCTGGGCGATCAGCGCGACCAGCTGGCAGACCTCGCCGTAGTCGACCGTGTCCTCGATCGAGTCGGTCACCGTCGCGTCGGTTTCGCCGAGGTCCAGACGCAGGTCCAGCACGAGCCGCTGGCCGACCTCCCGCTCGGCCTCGCTCACACCGTGGTGCGTGTACAGCGACAGCCCCGAGATCTCGATCGTGACCGACTCGCCGGTCTCTTCGCGCTCCTCCTCGAGATCCTCGTCCTCGTCCCCTTCGAGCTCGTACATGTCGCCGGGCCGGTTCTCCGGCTCGTCCCGATGGTCCCCCTCCCCGCGGCCGCGCCGACCGTCGCCATCCGGCTCGTCCGCGTCGTCGTCTAGCTCGTCGGGCTCCTCGCCACGCTCGGGGTCCATCGCTCGCCCAACGTAGCAGCCGCAATCGCCAGCGCGGCCCGCACGGGCGCGACGTCGTGGACCCTGAACACGCTCGCGCCCCGCTCCAGCGCGAGCACGTTCGTGGCGATCGTCCCCGGCAGCCGGCGCGCGGCCTGGACCGGCTCGTCCTCACCCGCGGCGTCGGCGAGGATGCGGCCGATGAAGCTCTTGCGCGAGGTTCCCACGACCAGCGGTCGCCCGAGCGACGTCAGCTCGCCGAGACGGCGCAGCAGCGCGAGGTTGTGCGCGACCGTCTTGCCAAAGCCGATGCCCGGATCGAGCATGATGCGCTCCTCGCGCACTCCCTCGCGCACGGCGAAGCTCAAGCGCTCCTCGAGAAACGCCTTGACCTCGTCGACGACATCTCCGTACCGCGGGTCGCTCTGCATCGTTTGCGGCTCGGAGAGCATATGCATCAGACAGCACTCCACTCCGCTGTCGACAACGAGGCCGACCATCGCCGGGTCGGCCCGCAGCGCGCTCACGTCGTTGACGACGTGAGCCCCCGCGTCGATCGCGGCCCGTGCGACGGGCGCCTTGGACGTGTCGATCGAAAGCCGGGGGCGGGCGGAGGTCCAACTCCCCGCCGCGATCCCTTCCAGCACCGGCAGCACCCGGCGCAGCTCCTCATCGGCCGAGACCGGCTCGGCGCCCGGCCGCGTGGACTCGCCGCCGACGTCGATGATGTCAGCCCCCTCGGCGACCAGCCCGCGCGCGTGCGCGATCGCCGCGCCTGCGTCCATGAACAACCCACCGTCCGAAAACGAGTCGGGGGTCACGTTCACGACCCCCATCACCCGGAAGGGAGTATCCCGGTATGAGACAGTGCTCATCCGAAGAATCCGCCTCCTCTGATGAGCGTATCGGCTGTCAGGGGGTCAGGCCGGCTCGGGGCGCTCTTGGTCGGTGGCGCGCAGCTCTGCGGTGCCGCCGGCCAGTCCCGGACGGGGGGTCACCCGCGGAGCTTCGCGCTCGGGCCTGTCCGCGGGCGCCGGCGGTGCGGGCAGCTCGGGCCTGGCCGAGGAGTCCTCTTCGACGCCGAACACCTCCTGCTCGCTCTTGCCGTCCAGCAGCGCGAGGAACTCCTCCTTCTCGAGCGTCTCTCGCTTGACGAGGATCTCGGACATCTTCTCGAGGTCGTGCTGGTGCTCGGTGAGGATGTCCTTCGCGCGCTGGTGCGCGCCCTCGACGATGCGCCTGACCTCGTCGTCGATCTCGCGCGCGATCTCGTTGGAGTAGTCGGGCTCGGTCGAGAACTCGCGTCCGAGGAACGGCTGGCCGTGGTCGTGGCCGAACACGCGGGGCCCCAGCTTCTCGCTCATGCCGAACCGCATCACCATCTGCTTGGCCGTGGCCGTCACCTTCTCGAGGTCGTTGGCCGCACCGGTCGTGATCTCGCTGAACACGATCTCCTCCGCCGCGCGCCCGCCGAGGGTCATCGCCATCGTGTCGTTCAGCTCCGCCCGCGTGGTCAGGAAGCGGTCCTCCTGGGGCATCGAGATCGTGTAGCCGAGCGCCTGACCCCGGGAGATGACCGAGATCTTGTGCAC
>DASQGE010000054.1:0-19584 GCA_035632775.1 Solirubrobacteraceae bacterium
GGCGGTGCGGTCGGGGCGTTCATGGACCAAGCTGGGCGACGCGGGGCGGCGAAGCGCATGCTGGTGGCACGTGCGAGCCGTCACGTGGCGATCCAGCGCCGTGTCCAGGGACGCATTCCGGGCGTGCCGATCTTTTTGAAACAGGTTCTTAGGACCCACGAACTCTTTCCGGTGGCAACCATCGCGTTCGCGCACCGCGCTACTTGCCGCGGCGCGGCAAAAAGCCGGCTTTGCGCAGGGCTTCTTCGTCCGAGGTCCCGGTCCCGCCGGTTTTCGCCGGGGCGGCGCCCGTCGGGCTGGTCGCCGTGGCGGTCGGTGTGGTGGCGGTCGCCGAGCCCGGCGGCGTCAGCGTCGTGGGCGTTCCGGGGCTGCCCGCGCCGGGGCTCGCGGGCACAGACGTACCGCCGGGAGTCGCACCGGGCGTCGTGGCTGTCGCGGTCGAGAGGGTGGGAGTCAGGGCGGTCGCCAAGGGGCTGGTGATCGTCGTCGTGATCGGCGCCACGGCCGTCGTCGTGCCCGGGCCGCCCGTCAGCTCGACGAGCGCCGCCGCCAGCACCCCCAGCGCGAGCGTCGCGATCAGCGCGAGCGCGACGATCGGGGCCTTCCAGTTGGTGGGGGCCGCCAGGCGGGTGCGCGCGGCGGCGCCGCAGTGCAAACACCACTCCTGGTCGGGTCGCAGCGACGCCCCGCACAGTGGACAGGCCGCGTCCACGAGCGGGGCCTGCGTGGCGGCGGGAACCTCCCCCGGGAAGCCGCTGGTCGGTGCAGCCGCGACGCTCAAGGGCTCTGGACCGGCGGACGGATGATCTCGGTCGGCTCCTCCACCGACGGCGCCGGTCCGGCGGGCGGCGTGGTGGCGGGCGCTGGACCGGCGGTCCCCGGATCCGCGTGTGCAGGCGTGGACGACGAGGTCGCGGGAGCCGGCGCCGCGGGTGCAGACGGCACGGCGGGTGAAGCCGGCGCGGCGCTCGCGGGCGCACCGAGAGGAGCCGATGCCGGGGTTATCGGCGCCGCGTAGGGGGTCGCCGACGCTGGCGTGACCGGCGCGCCGAGGGGCGAAGCCGGGCTCTGCGCCACGGCGGGAGCGGGCGCGGGAGGCGCCGGTTCGGGCGCCGGTTCGGGTGCCGGTTCGGGTGCCGGTGCGGGAGCAGGCGCCGGCGCGGGAGCGCCGGCGACCGGGCGCTCCGCGCGCAGATCCATCGCCAGGCCGCAGTTGGGGCAGAAGCGATCGTCGCTGCCATGGATCGCCGCGCAGCGCGGGCACGCCGCCACGCCGGCCTCGCGCAGGATCGTCATGGGCTGGCGCTCGGAGAGGGCCGATTCGAGCGCGCGCAGCTCGTTGTCGATGCGCCCGATCGTCTCCAGCTTGGCGAGCACGAGCGCGTCGTTGCGCCTGCCGAAGCGGTGCAGGTTGTAGACGAGGCCGCCGAGATCGCGGTAGGCCAGCTCGCGCGCCTTGCGCAGGAAGCGGGCCCGGCGGCGCATGCGCCCGCGCGTGCCGAAGCCGGGCGGCCCGGCGGCCGTCTCCTCGCCGGCAGGCGGCTCTTCTCCTGTCGCCGGACTCGTGGCTTGGGTGTCGTCCATCGACCTGTCAATGCTACCCAGCCCGCTCGACGATGCTACCCGGTGCGCTCGAGGGCCGCGCGCCAGGCGGCGGCGACGCGCTCGGCCATGCGCTGCGCGGAGAACGACTCCGCGCGGGCGCGTCCGGAGATGCGCGGGTCCGGCGCGCGCATGTGCGGATCGAGCGCCGCCCGCCAGACGTCGAGCTCGAACGTCGCGCACAGCGTGCCCGCGACGTCGCGCAACGCCTCGGGGTGGACGCCGACGGGCGTGGCGAGCACCGGCACGTCGCACGCGAGCGCCTCGAGCACGGCCAGGCCGAAGCCCTCGCGCTCGGAGGGGACGAGCACCGCGGCGGCTGCGTTGACCCACAGCGGGACGAGCTCGGGGTCGACCCCGCCCAGCGCCCGCAGCTCGACGCCTGCCGCCCGGGCGAGCGCGAGCGCCCGGTCGTGGCGCTTCTCCGGACGGGCCGCGCTCGCGGGGAACAGCAGGAAGGGACGCTCGGGGTCGAGGTTCAGCTGCGTGCGCGCCCGCGCGCGCGGTATCGGGTGGAAGCGTTCGAGATCGACGCCGCAGGGAAGCACCAGCGCGCGGCGGCGCATCGAGGGCGCGGGCAGCTCCGCGATCAACGGCGCGGAAGCGGTGGCGAGAATGTCCATGAACGGGATCGCCAGACCGGTGAGCAGGCGCGTGCGCGGATGGCGGAGGTCCGTGCCGTGGACGGTCAGCGCACGCACGCGCGCCCTCACGGCCAGCGCCGGCCAGGCGGAGAGGCCGAAATGCGCGTGGACCACGTCGAAGCGCTCGCCCGCGAAGCGCCGGCGCAGGTCGCGGGCGCCGCGCGCGAGCGAGCGCGGACCGGGCGCCAGCTCGTACAGCTCGATCTCGAGGCCGTCGAGGCTGTGCAGGCCCCGCAGCGCCTCGACCTGGTCGCGCACGAAGCGCCCCCGCTCGGGGCTGGCCGCCGAGGGGAGCATGTTCGAGACCACCAGCGCACGCATTCGTCGCGGACCGTAGCGCTCTGGCCCTATGGAATGATGGCCGGAATGCAGAGCCCATCCGCCGGACCCGACCCACGCACACGGCCGATCGGCGTGTTCGACTCGGGCGTGGGCGGACTGACCGTCCTGCACGAGCTGCTCGTCAGGCTGCCGCACGAGGACTTCCTCTACCTCGGCGACACCGCCCGGTTCCCCTACGGCGAGCGCTCACAGCCGGAGATCGAGCGGTTCGCGGCGGAGATCGCCGAGGAGCTGTTGCACCGCCGCGCCAAGCTCTTGGTGGTCGCGTGCAACTCCGCCACGTCGGCCGCGCTGGGAAGCCTCGGCGCGCGCATGCGCCAGACGACGCTCGGAATCGACGTGCTCGGCGTCGTCAGGCCGGAGGCCCTGCAGGCGGTGGCCGCCACCCGCAGCGGGCGGATCGGGCTGCTGGCGACTCCCACGACCGTGGCGAGCGGCGCCTACGAGCGGGCCGTCGGCGCGGTCGACCAGCACGTGACGCTGCACGCGGTCGCGTGTCCGACGCTCGCGTCGATCATCCAGGCGGGCGAGCAGTTCGACGAGCAGGCCGTGGCGACCGTCCGTGCGGCCTGCCAGCCGCTGCTCCAGGCAGGCGTCGACACCGTGATCCTGGGGTGCACCCACTACCCGCTGATAAGCCCGATGCTGCAGCGCATGCTCGGGCCCGACGTGACGCTCGTGACCTCTGGGGCGGCGCTCGCGCGTCAGGTCGAGCACGCGCTCAGCACCCGCGATCTGCGCCGGCCCGTCTCGGAGGGCTCGCGCTCGGGCGAGGGCGACTACAGGTTCCTGTGCACCGGCGACGTTCACGCGTTCGGAGAGCTGGGGACCCGCTTCCTGCAGATGCCGATGGCCGCGGTCGAGCACGTCGAGCTCGCCGCCGTCGAGGCGGTCGCGTGAGCCTCCGTCCGCGCGGCCGCGCGGAGCAGGCGTGGAGGGCATGGGTGTGTCCGCGCGGCCGCGCGGCCGCCGTGCGAGCCCGGAGGGCAGCGGCGTGAGCCGACCCCGCAGCTACGACCGCGCGCTGGACGGATTGCGCCCGACGACCATCGAGCCGGGATTCGTGCGCACCGCCACCGGCTCGGCGCTGATCTCGATGGGGGAGACGCGGGTGATCTGCACCGCCTCGGCCCAGGAGACGCTGCCGCGCTGGCTGATGGGCAAGGGCAAGGGCTGGGTCACGGCCGAGTACGCGATGCTGCCCGCCTCGACCGGCGATCGCAAGGCCCGTGACATCGCCAAGGGCCGCCTGGACGGCCGCAGCGTCGAGATCCAGCGCCTGATCGGCCGCTCGCTGCGCGGGGTCGTCGACTTCCAGGCCTTGGGGGAACGGACGGTGTTCCTCGACTGCGACGTCCTGCAGGCCGACGGCGGCACGCGCTGCGCCTCGATCACGGGCGCGTACGTCGCGCTCGCGCTCGCGTGCGCCAAGCTCGAGCGGGACGGGAAGCTGAAGGCGAGCCCCTTGACCGGCTCGGTCGCCGCGGTCTCGTGCGGGATCGTGGGCAGCCAGGCGCGGCTGGACCTCGACTACGGAGAGGACTCCAACGCCGAGGTCGACGCGAATGTCGTGATGACAGGCGACGGCGGCCTCGTCGAGGTGCAGGCGACGGCCGAGCGCACCCCGCTCTCGCGCGCGCACCTGGACGAGCTGCTCGCGCTCGCCGCGAGCGGGATCGCCGAGCTGCGCACACTCCAGGCGCAGGCGATCGCGGCCGTCACGCTCGCGTGATGAGCGACCCCGAACGGCTGCTGCTGGCCACGCGCAACGAGCACAAGCGGCGCGAGTTCGCGCGGCTGCTGGCCGGTTCTCCGGCGGGCGGTTTGGAGGTGGACGCGCTGCCCGGCGAGCTGCGGCTGCCGCCCGAGGACGGTGAGACGTTTGCCGAGAACGCGCTGCGCAAGGCGCGCGCGGCGGCGGCCGCGACCGGCAGGCCGAGCATCGCCGACGACTCGGGCATCGAGGCCGCCGCGCTGGGCGGCAGGCCGGGCGTGCACTCCGCCCGCTACGCCGGCGAGGGGGCCAGCGACGCCGAGAACCTGGACAAGCTCCTGCGCGAGGCGCCCGCGGGCAGCCCGCTTCAGTACGTCTGTGCGCTCGCATACGCCGACCCCGTCAGCGGCGAGGAGCGCGTGTTCGAGGGTCGCTGCGCCGGCACGCTGGCGGCCGAGCCGAAGGGCGAGCAGGGCTTCGGCTACGACCCGGCGTTCGTGCCCGACGACCGGCCGGGGCGCGAGACGATGGCGCAGCTGCGCGACGAGGAGAAGGACGAGATCAGCCATCGCGGCCGCGCCGCGCGAGCGCTCCTTCGGTGGCTTGACGGCTCCCTCCGGCAGGCGTCAGTCGTAGGCGGGAACCGTGAGGCTGGCCTCGCCGGCGAGGCTGGACCAGCCGGGCGCTCTACAGCGGGTTGATCGCCGTCGCGGCCACGTCCGTTCGTCTACGGGAGGTCGATCGCCGCCGCCGCGGCCGCCTGGTCTACAGCGGGTCGATCGCCGTCGCGGCCACGTCCGCTCGTCTACGGCGGGTCGATCGTCGTCGCCGCGGCCGCCCGGCCTACAGCAGGTTGATCGCCGCCGCCGCGGCCACGGCCGCGGACAGGCCGGCGTAGCCCGTATAGCCCGCGAGCAGCAGCAAAAACGCCGTGAGCAGCGCCACGAGCACGGTCACGGTCCAGGCGACCCGTTCGAAGGTCATCGCCCGCATTGTCGCTGATCCCGCCTCCGCCGTGTTCCCGGGAACGGCCTATGGCCCCCATGCCGGGAACGGCCTGTGGTGCCCATGCCGAACTCTACTCGTCCGCGAACACTGTTAGCGTCATTGCAACCGTTTTTCGAACGAGGAGGACGAAGTGACGAAGTCCGAGCTGGTCGACCAGGTGGCCGATCGTACCGGCCTGACCAAAAGCGACACCGCTCGCGCGGTCGATGCCGTGCTGGAGACGGTCGAGGACGCCTTGCGGCGTGGCAGCGAGGTGACGTTTTCGGGGTTCGGCAAGTTCCACGTCGGGGAGCGTGGCGCGCGCCAGGGCGTGAATCCCCGTACGGGCGAGCGCATCCAGATCGCCGCCTCGCGCGTGCCACGGTTCACGGCCGGCAGCGGCCTGAAGAACGCCGTCAAGGGTCGCTAGGGGACCCGGGGAGGTGAGGCCGCCGCGTGCCTGAGGGTCCCGTGGCGGCCGCGGCCGGAACGCCGGCTCTGTTCGGCGACGCGCTGGCCGCGCGCATCTTGAAGCGCGAGTCGCAGATCGTGATCGGGCTCGACCCCGATCCCGGCGCGCTGTGGCCGGTCCTGGCCGGGTCGGCGCAGGGACCGTCGGATGCGCAGGCGCCGGAGGAGTCGCTCGCTGCGCCGCTCCGGCAGCCGGCGGCGATTGCGGTGCTCGCGCACTGCCGCGCGCTGATCGACGCGGTCGCGCCCGCGTGCGTCGCGGTAAAGCTGCAGCTCGCGTGCTTCGAGCGGCTGGGCGCCGCCGGAGGGACGCTGCTCGAGGCGGCCGCCGTGCACGCGCGCGACGCCGGACTGCTCGTGATCGCCGACGGCAAGCGCGGGGACATCGGCGTGACCGCGCGGGCCTCTGCCGAGGCGCTGTTCGGCGGTGTCGAGACCCCGTTCGGCGCGGTCGCGGGGCTGGGCGCCGACGCCGTCACCGTCAACCCGCTGATGGGCCGCGACGCCGTCGAGCCGTTCGTGACGGCCGCGCGCGCGCGGGGCGCCGGCGTGCTCGCGCTCGTGCGCACCTCCAACCCCGGCGCGGCCGACGTCGAGGATCTCGAGCTCGCGCGCGGCGGCATGGTGTGGGAGCGGCTCGCGGGGATCGTGGACGAGCTCGGCCGCCCCGGCGTGGGAGAGAGCGGCCTCAGCGACGTGGGTGCCGTCGTCGGCGCCACCGCGCCCGGCCACCTGGCCCGTGCGCGCGAGCTGATGCCCCACGCGGTGTTCCTGCTCCCCGGCGTCGGCGCGCAGGGGGGTCGCGTAGAGGACCTTGGCCCCGCGTTCGCGCCCGGCCCGGCGGGCGGCCTCGTGACCGCCTCGCGCGGCATCGCCCGCGCCTACGAGGCCAGCGGCGGCGATCCGGCCGAGGCGGCCCGGGCGGAGGCCGAGCGGCTGCGCGAGGCCGCCTGGGGGCTGGGTGCGTAGGCCGATGCCGCATTGGACGTGTGGCCCGGATCTACGACTCCCGCAGGCGCCTCGTCGCCGGACGGCGCATCGCCGGGGGTCATCGCCCTCGTGCCGGGCGTCACGCGACGCCGGCTCCGAGCGCGCGCATTCCGCGGGCGGCGCGCCCCCTGGTCGTCCGCTAGCCTTGTCTGCGAGCGTCGCGGCCGGGATCGGCCTGCAGGCCGGCCGGGCGACCGTCGCTGGTCGTCCGCTAGCCTTGTCTGCGAGCGTCGCGGGGGTCTGTCTCGCCGGACGCCCGGAAGGTGGTTGAGAACCTGGATGATCATCACGGTCACGCTCAACGCGGCGATCGACAAGTCGCTCTCGGTGCCGAACTTCCGGATCGGGCGCAGGCACCGCACGGTCGAGCAGCGCACGATGGCCGGCGGCAAGGGCGTCAACATCGCGCGCACGCTGAAGGCCCTCGGCCAGCCCGTGATCGCGACCGGCTTCGCGGGCGGCGCGACCGGCACCCATATCGTCGAGCAGCTCACCGACGAGTCGATCCTCAACGACTTCGTGCGCATCCACGAGGAGTCGCGCACGAACACGTCCGTGCTCGACCCGACGACGGGCGAGCAGACCGAGATCAACGAACGCGGTCCGTCCGTGTCCGAGCGCGAGGTCGAGCTGTTTCGCGACAAGCTCCTCTACCTCGCCCGCGGCGCCGCGATCGTCGTGTTCGCCGGCTCGCTGCCGCCCGGCGTCGACCCCGAGCTGTATGCGTCGCTGATCCACGACCTCGCGCGGATGGAGGTCACGACCGTCGTCGACACCGACGGCGAGCCCCTGCGCCGCGCGGTCCGCGCCGAGCCCGACGTCGTCTCGCCCAACGTGCTCGAGGCCGAGGAGCTCGTCGGGCACGAGTTCGCCGGCGAGGCCGAGCGCTCGCTCGCCGTGCGCGAGATCGCCGACCTCGGCCCGCGCGAGGCGATCATGACGCTTCCCGACGGCTGCTTCGCGCAGATTCTCGTCGACGGCCGCCCCTGCCTGAAGCGCGTGCGCATAACTCCGCGCGAGCCGGTCGCCAAGCGCGGCTCCGGCGACGCCTTCCTCGCCGGCTACGTCGCCGCCCGCTACGAATCGCGCCCGCCCGACCAGTGCCTGCGCTTCGGCGTCGCGTGCGGCGCGGAGTCCACCGGCCGCCTCGGCGCGGGCCGGATCGACCCCCGCGAGGCTCGCCGCCTGCTCGGCGAGATCGAGCTCGTCGACGTCGAGCTGCCCGCCGAGGTGAGCTGAGCCTGGATTCACCGATTTCGCGGTCGCCTCGGCACCGGATGGCGCATCGCTTAGGCGCCATCGCCGTCGCCCCGAGGGGTCGCCCTACGGGCGCTCCGTCGATGTCCGAGGCTCGAACCACGGCACCGATGTTCAACCGCTATCGGCGAATCCAGGCTGAACCGTTCGGCGGATCGGTATAGTGCCGGCGTTCTCTACATCAGAGCGAATTCGGCAGAGAGGGACGATGGGCATGGACAGTCGCGGATCTGGCGGGCACGACCGGCCCGGCGCGCCCGGCGCGCGGCGATCGGCTTCGCGGACAGGCCTGTTCGCGTGCCTCCTCACGGCCTGCGCCGCCGTGGCGATCGCCGGCTGCGGCGAAGGCTCCGGCGGCTCGACGAGCGCTGGCTCGGCGACAACGCCGACGAGCCCCGCGACGACCTCGACGGCGGCCAAGCCACCCGCGTCCAAGTCCTCGAAGACGACCGGCACCTCGTCCACGACCCCGGCGAAGCCCGCCACCACGCCGTCGCAGCCCGGCGCGAAAGCCTCGACCAAAGCGAGCCGGCTGCCGAAGGGCGGGTTCGGCAGGATCGCCCTCACGAGCTCGGCCTTCGCAGCGGGCGGATCGATCGCGACCCGCTACACTTGCGACGGCGCCGGCGTCTCCCCGCCGCTGAAGTGGCACGGCGCGCCGCAGGGCACGGCTGAGCTGTTCCTGCTGGCGATCGACCTCAGCGGCGGTGCGAGCGGCGCGGTCCAATGGGCCGTCGCGATGCCTGCCGGCGCGAGCGAAATCCCGGCCGGCTCGCTACCGGCGGGCGCCGTCGCCGGCGTCAACAGCGCGGGGAAGACCGGCTGGGGCGGGATGTGCGGGGCCAAGGGGCAGCTGCAGCACGTCGCGTTCCTGATGTACGCGCTGCGCAGCCGGCTCGGGCTGCGATCCGGCTTCGACCCGAGCGTGGCCCGAAGCGCGCTCAAAGGCAGCACGCTGGCGCTGGGCTACACGCTCGCCACCCATCAGCGGTAGCGAGATCGCGCAGGCCGGCCAAGGCAGCCGCGGGTCGACGCCCTGTCAACGCTCCGAGACGGTCGGGGCGTCGGTGCTGCTCATGGTTCGCAGAACGGAGCCTTGTCCGTCAACGCAGCAGCAGCCTGCAGCGGCGCAGCAGCTCCTCCATGGTGGCGGGCCGCAGACGGCCCAGCCGACGGGAGAGCCGCTCGTGAGAGATTGCGCGCAGCTGCTCGGGCATCGCGAAGCTCCTCTGGCTCAGACCGCCCTCGGGCGGGGAGATCGCCACGTGCAGCGGGTTGGTGAAGTCGGTACGAGTCAGCGGGGCGGCGAGCGACAGCTGCAGCGGCGCGCGGTTGAGCTGGTCGACGGAGACGATCACGAAGGGCCGCGACTTCGCCTGCTCGGAGCCCCGCGTCGGGTCGGGATCGGCCCAGTAGACGTCACCTTGCTCCGGTCGGACGCTCACCACTCCGGGGCCGAAGTCTCGAAGCCGGCCTCGATCTCACGCATCTCGGCGTGATAGGCCGCGAGCGCGTCGGGGTCGCGGGCCAAGCCCTCGAAGGCGGTCTCGGCGTCGCTGAGCAGCAGCTCGTCGTCGGCGGCGCGGACGAGCTTGGCGACGATCTCACCGGCCGGCTTGCCCTCCCGCGCGCTGAGCGCGTTCAGCCGGTCGCGCGTCTCGGAAGCTACGCGGATGGTCGTAGTCGCAGCCATGTAGATCAGCAGTATACATATCGCTCGTCTCGCCTGCCGCCTACCCGCCCGCCACGTCCCGGCGCAAAAACACCAGGTAGGCGGCGAACAGCGCCGGGACCGCGTACAGGGCGCAGACCCACAGCGAGTGCCAGATCGGCGCCCAGTCGGTCGGTGTGCGCAGCAGGCCGTGCCAGTTCTCGTACTGTTCGGTGAGCAGGTAGGGCCGGATGCCTTCCAGGCCCGGGATCTGCCCGACGATGAACAGCAGGATCGTCAGGCCGACCGTGCCGACCACGGCCGCGGCGCTGTTGCGCGTGGTGGTGGACAGCAGCACGCCGATGCCGGCCACGGTCAGCAGCGGGATCAGGTAGACGGCGTTGGCGGCGAACACCAGCAGCAGGCCTTCCGGCGCCGACACGACGGTTCCCGAGTAGGTGACGACGTGATGAAAGCCCCATGAGGCGACGCCGGCGACGGTCGCCACGGCGGCCGACAGGAACACCGCGAACGCCGCGTAGGTCATCGCCGCCGAGGCCTTGGCGGCGAACACCTGGCCGCGGTTGACCGAGCGCGTGAGGATCGTCTTCAGAGTGCCGTTCCCGTCCTCGGCCGCGACGATGTCGCCGGCCACGAGGGCGGCGATCAGGGGCAGCATGAAGACGGACAGGAACAGCAGCATCAGCACGGGGGTGGCCAGGCCGGATTCGGTGATGTGGGCGGCGAACGGGTTGTCGCCTTCGTGGTGATGGTGGTGGCGCAGGTGCTGGGTGAGCACGAAGATCAGCGGCAGGATGACCGCCAGCCCCAGGCCGAGGTAGGTGCGCTTCTGGGAGACGAGCTTGCGCAGCTCCCAGCGGTAGGCCGTGAGCGTCGACGGGCGGCGGACGCCGATGCCATGCGAGGCGCGCACTGTCGCGGGGGCGGCGGTGCTCACGCCGGCCCTCCGTCCTGCCCCGTCGAGACCGCCGCCGGGTGGGCCGAGGCGTGGTCGGCGTCCGGACCGGCCGGAACCTCGCCGGAGGCGCCTGCGGGCGGTCCACCGCTCGCGGAGGTCTTCGCGGAGCCGTCGCCGTCCTCGGTCAGGCGGAAGAACAGGTCCTCGAGCGTCGCCAGCTCCGGCGTGAGCGCGAGGATGCCCACGCCCGCCTGCCCGAGCGCCAGCGACAGCGCGCCCACGTCCTGCTCTTGCGCCTGAAAGCTCAGGCCGTGCTCGCCGCTCGTCGCATGCTCGATGCCGGCCTGCGCGCGCGCCACCGCCAGCGCGCGGGCGTCGTCGGTCGTGCGCAGCCGGTAGCCCGCTCCGCCCTGGCGACGCAGGTCGGCGAGCGCGCCCTCGTAGACGATGCGCCCCGAGTCGACGATCGCCACGCGGTTGCACAGCTCCTGGACCTCGGGCAGCTGGTGGCTGGAGAGCAGCACCGTGATCCCTTCGCCCGCGAGGCGCAGGATCAGCAGGCGCATGTCGCGCATTCCCGCCGGATCGAGTCCCGTCGCCGGCTCGTCGAGGATCAACAGCCGCGGCCTGCGCAGCAGCGCCGCGGCGATCCCCAGCCGCTGGCGCATCCCGTGCGAGTAGCCGCCGACCCTGTGCTCGGCGCGCGGGGTCAGCTCGACGATCTCCAGAACCTCGGCGATGCGCTCCTTCGCGCCACCCCCGTCGAGCGCCGCCAGCAGCTCCAGGTTCTTGCGTCCGCTCAGGTACGGGTAGAAGCGCGGCGCCTCCACGAACCCCGCCACGCCCTGCAGCGCCCGCGCGCCCTCGCGCATCGGGTCGCGGCCGAACAGCTCGACCGCGCCCGCCGTCGGCGCGATCAGGCCGAGTGCCATCCGCAGCGTCGTGGTCTTGCCCGCGCCGTTGGGCCCCAAGAAGCCGTACACGTCGCCCGCGTGGACGTTCAGGTCGATGTGATCGACCGCGAGAACCTCCTTGTAGCGCTTCGCCAGGCCCCTGGCTCTGACGGGCAGAGCCTCGTCATCCCCGGCTGCGTCCTCGGCCGCTTGCGTGCTTAGCACGCCACGCTCCTTGCGTCCTTGCCAGAAAAGACGATCCATCCGCCGGAGAGGGGCGGCGCCTGGGCCTCGCCGTGCGCGCGAGACCCCTCGCCGTCCGCCTGGGTCGGCGGGGCGCCCGTCACGCTACAGGCCCTTGGCGACTGCCTCGATGGTCGCCGGCGTGACCGCGCCGGCCAGCAGGTAGCGCACGCCCGAGCGCTCGAAGCTGAGCAGCGTGCCGAGCGCCGTGGGCAGCTCGGTGGCGGTGACGCCGTCGAGCTTGACCTTCTGCAGCCCTTCGGGGAGCGCGGGCGAGGACTTCTGGCCGCCTTCCTTCGCTTGGCTTTCGAGCACGGCGATCGTGGCGAGGCCGTGGCCGTGGGTCGTCACCCTCGGCTGCCCGCCGCCCGTCGAGGAGCCGGATGGCTGGGCGCCTTCGTGTTCGCCGATCTTGACCTCTTCGATCTTGGCGTTTGCGGGCGGCGTGAATTCGAACACCGAGCTTTCCACCGGGCCGTAGGAGACTTCGCTCGCCGCCAGTTCGATCACCGGCGACGAGCCGGTCGAGGAGTAGATCGCGGCGCGCAGTGGAACCCCGTGGACGGCGTCCCAGGAGAGCTCGGCGCCGCCGATCTCACTCCCGCCTTCCTTGGGCGAGATCCGCACCGTGTAGGCAGCCTGCCCGGCGATGTCGGTCGGCGTCGCGCCTGACACGTTCGCGTGGCTGCTGGAGTGGGAGATCGCTTCTTCGATCTTCGCCACGCTCGGGGCTTCGTGATGGCCGGCGGAGGCCTGGGCGCCCGATTCGCCCGTCGCGGAGGAGCCGGCCTTCCCGGCCGGGGGCGTATAGCGGTAGAGCGTGTTCGTGGACGCGTCGTACAGCGACACGGTGTGTCCGTCGTAGAGGATCTGGGTGTCGCCTTTTTCGGCCTGCAGTTCCAGACGCGCGCGACCGTCCCTGGCGATCCACAGCCGGCCGGAGGCGCCTGTCAGCAGCGGACTGGAGGCGAGCTTGCCGGCCGTTCCCCCGCTGCCGGCTGCCAGATTGGCGCCTTCGAGCAGGCGGTCGGTCAGCTGGATCCTCGCGCTGACCCCGTCCACGGGCGGCGCGGCGAGCGCTTCGTGGACGGCCTCGGCCAGCGGCTTGGCCGGCGGCGTCGGTCCCGCGCCCAGCGCGAACGCGATCGCCGTCGCGGAGGCGCCCAGCGCGACCACGAGTCCACACAGGAGCAGCAGGCGCGACAGCGGCAGTCGGCGGAGTAGGTAGCTCATGAGGCGTCTACCTTCAGGGTAGCGCCGCAGCTTGAGCGCGCCTAAAGCTGAGAAGGCTCTCATCGGTGGCAGGCGATATGGTCCCGCGCGCATGATCTACCTCTACCTGTTCATAGCCCTCTGGGCGCTGCTCGGCCTCGGCGTGTTCTTCGTCGCGATGCGCGGCGGTCGCGACCGGGCGCGGCGCGGCGAGCCGCCCACCGAGTCCAAGGCCGGCCGGCGCGCGGTCACGCTCGTGGTCGTGGTGGCGTTCGCCTTCGGGCTGGTCGTTCCGGCGCTTGTGCTCGCCTTCAACAGCGAGCACAAGGCGAGCGTCGCGGTCGGCGGCCTGCGCCTGAACGCCGAACAGCAGAAGGGCCGCGAACTGTTCGCTCGGACCTGCGGCGTCTGCCACACGCTCGCGGCCACCAAGTCGGTCGGCTGGGTCGGTCCGAACCTCGATGTGCGCGTAGGCGACGACATCTCGACCTCCGAAGGGCGCAAGGCGCTCGTGCTGAGCGCGATCCAGGAAGGCCGCGCCCGCGGCCTCGGCCAGATGCCCGCCCAGCTCTACCAGGGCAAGGAAGCCGAAGACATAGCGTCGTTTGTCGCCGCCGTCGCCGGCCACTGACTGAGGCGGCCGATGGCCTGCGCGGATGCGGCGTCCTCACCGATCGGAGATCGACGGGATCGCCGATCGGCCAGCACGCCACGCTCCCTGCGTCCTGGCCCCGCTTGACCCTCGACCGCCTCAGGCGCGCACTTCCTCGAAATGGCGCTGAGCATCTGCGCTTTGGCCACAGGTCGATAGCGGGCTCGCAGTTCATCCATTAAGGTCAGCGGCGATGGCCGAGCACCCGATGCCCGAGCAGCCGCAGACCGCCGAGGACGTCAAGGCGCTGGTGGCCGAGCACGACATCCGCTTCATCCGCTTCTGGTTCACCGACATCCTCGGTCAGCTGAAGTCGTTCTCGATCAACGCGGCCGAGCTCGACGACGCGTTCGAGGCGGGCATGGGCTTCGACGGGTCCTCGATCACGGGCTTCAACGCGATCGAGGAGTCCGACATGATCGCGATGCCCGACGCGCGCACGTTCGCGGTGCTGCCGTGGCGTCCGGCGGAGCAGGGCGTCGGGCGGATGTTCTGCGACATCGTCACGCCCGAGCGCACCCCGTACGAGGGCGACCCCCGCCACGTGCTGCGCCGTGCGCTCGCGCGTGCGCACGAGCTCGGCTTCGACACCTTCAACGTCGGTCCCGAGCTCGAGTACTTCCTGTTCAGAGACTCGCGCTCGACCGAGGTGCTCGACCAGGGCGGCTACTTCGACCTGACGACGCTCGACGCGGGCTCGGACGTGCGCCGCGAGACGGTGCTCGCGCTGGAGCAGCTCGGCATCCACGTCGAGTACACCCACCACGAGGTCGGCCCGAGTCAGCACGAGATCGACATGCGCTATGCCGACGCGCTGAAGATGGCCGACGACTGTATGACCTATCGCATAACGGTCAAGGAGTACGCGATGAAGTACGGCTGGCACGCGACGTTCATGCCCAAGCCGCTGTTCGGCGAGAACGGCTCGGGCATGCACACCCACCAGTCGTTGTTCGCGGAGGGCCGCAACGCCTTCTACGACCCCGACGACCAGTACTTCCTGTCCGACGTCGGCAAGGCGTTCATCGCCGGCCAGCTCAAGCACGCGCGGGAGATCTGCGCGATCTTCGCGCAGTGGGTCAACTCCTACAAGCGCCTCGTCCCCGGCTTCGAGGCGCCGGTGTACGTCGCCTGGTCTCGGCGCAACCGCTCGGCGCTCGTGCGCGTGCCGCTGTATCACCCGGGGCGCGAGCGGGCCACGCGCATGGAGCTGCGCTGCCCCGACCCCGCCTGCAACCCCTACCTGACGTTCGCGGTGCTCTTGCAGGCGGGCCTCGAGGGGATCGAGAAGGGCTACGAGCTGCCCGAGCCGATGGAGAAGAACCTGTACCACCTCTCCGCCGAGGAGCGCCGGCGCCTCGGCGTCGAGCAGCTGCCCGAGTCGCTCGGCGAAGCGATCGAGCTCCTCGCCGAGTCCGAGCTCGTGCTGCGCACGCTCGGCGAGCACATGTTCAACCGCTACGTCGAGAT
This sequence comes from Solirubrobacteraceae bacterium, assembly GCA_035632775.1. GTDB lineage: Bacteria > Actinomycetota > Thermoleophilia > Solirubrobacterales > Solirubrobacteraceae > Palsa-744. The sequence goes on from DASQGE010000054.1 coordinate 15,048, forward strand.
CAAGCGCCAGGAGTGGGAGGACTACCGGATGCAGGTCAGCCGCTGGGAGCTCGACCGGTATCTGGCGATCTTGTAGGGCGCTCCTGACACCCACTCCACGCCCCGCCCGCCCTGCGCGTTACGCGTCACGCGTCTCGCCCCGCCTCGTGCCGCACCGCCTCGCACCCGCATCTTGCTCGGCCCGGCTCAGGCCCCGCGCGCCGGGACCCCGCGCGCCGCGGGCATCGGCGCCGGCCCCGGCACGGCGCAGGCGATCGGGCGCATCGGGGACAGGCGCCAGTGCATGGCCTGCAGCATGTGTCCGAACGCGGTCGGATGGCGCGGGGCGATCTCGCGCAGGAGCGCGATCGCACCGAGCGCCTGGCGCTCGTACTCCTCCTCTCCGGTGAGCTCCGCCAAGCGCAGCAGGCCCATCGCCGCGCTCGAGCCGCCGGCCGGGATCGGCGTGTCCTCGAGCTCCTTGCGCCGCACGATCAGCGCTTCGCCGTCCGAGGCGGTCGAGTAGAAGCCGCCGTTCTCCGGGTCCGCGAAACGGGCGATCAGGGTGTCGGCGAGCTCCCGGGCCTCCGTGAGCCAGCGCTCCTCGCAGCCTGCTTCGAACAGCGCGATCAGCGCCTCCAGCAGGAACGCGTGATCCTCCAGGTAGGCGTCGATGCTCGCCCTCCCGGCCGACCAAGTGCGCAGCAGCCGTCCGTGCTCGTCGCGGAGCTCTCGCAGCACGAACTGCGCGCACGCGCGGGCCGCATCCACGTATCGGGCCTCGTCCAGCGCCGTGCCCGCGTCCGCGAGGGCGGAGATCATCAGCGCGTTCCAGCCGGTCAGGCGCTTGTCGTCGAGGCCCGGACGCGTTCTGCTCGCGCGCTGGGAGAGCAGCCGAGCGCGGATCCGCTCGCGCTGCTCCGGCGGCGGTTGCTGGCCCACCACCGGCTTCGTCGGCGGTGCCGCCGATCGGTCTCGGGCCTGGAGCACGTTCAGTCCGGGCCGCGGATGGTGGGGGTCTTCGAAGTTGCCCCGCTCGGTCACGCCGAACCAGGCGATCGCCGCGCGTGCGTCATCGCCGAGCGCCTGCTGCAGCTCGTCCACGCTCCACACGTAGAACTGTCCCTCGACCCCGTCCGAGTCGGCGTCGAGCGCCGCATAGAAGCCGCCCTCCGGGCCTCGCATCTCGCGCAGCGCCCAGTCGAGCGTCTCCCGGCACACCTCCTCCAGGCGCCGCTCGGCGCTCAGCTTGAAGCCGTGCAGGTAGGCGCGCGCGAGCAGCGCGTTGTCGTAGAGCATCTTCTCGAAGTGCGGCACGGTCCACGTCGCGTCGACCGCGTAACGGTGAAATCCCCCGCCGATCTGGTCGTAGACGCCGCCGCTCGCCATCGCTCCCAGCGTGTGCAGCGCCATTTCGGCCTCCGCGCTCCGACCGGCGGGCAGCTCACCGCCGGGCTCACTCGCCCGCCCGCCCCGCCCCGTCGCCCGCGCGATCAGCAGCTCGATCACCGAAGCCTGCGGGAACTTGGGCGCGCCGCCGAAGCCGCCATGGCGCGCGTCGTAAGCAGCCGTGAGCCCCGCGATCGCCTGCTCGAGCGCGTCCTCGGTCAACGGCTCGGCCGAGGGCTTCAGCAGCGCGCCGCCCGACAGCCGTTCGCGCAGATGCTCTGAACCCGCCCCGATCTCCTCGCGGCGCTCGCTCCACGTCTCGCCGATCGCCTGCAGCACCTGCGTCCAGGCGGGCATCCCGTGGCGTGGCTCCGGCGGGAAGTAGGTGCCGCCGTAGAAGGGCAGCTGCTCGGGTGTGAGGAAGACGTTGAGCGGCCAGCCCCCACGGCCGGTCATGCCCTGGACCGCCTCCATGTACAGCGAGTCCACGTCGGGACGCTCCTCGCGGTCGACCTTCACGCACACGAATCCCTCGTTCATCAGCGCCGCGGTGCGCTCGTCCTCGAAGGACTCGCGCTCCATCACGTGGCACCAGTGACAGGCCGAGTATCCGATCGACACGAGCAGGGGCTTGTCTTCCTCGCGCGCCCGCGCGAGCGCGACGGGCCCCCAGGGCAGCCAGTCGACCGGGTTCTCCGCATGCTGGCGCAGGTAGGGCGATGTCTCCTTCGCGAGGGCGTTTCCCATCGGGGCCAGCGTACCCGGCTGCTCGTGCGCGCTCTGTTCGTGCGTCCGCCGCCCGCGCACCCGCCCGCCGTGAACCGCAGCCGCGCGCGTCTCTCAGCGCACGTGGGCGAGGCCCGGCAGCGGGAACGCCACCTTGCCCGTGGGCCATGCGGCGCGGTCGTTCGCGGTGCGCGCGAGCTTGACCTTGGCGATCGGCACGTTGAAGCGCTTCCCACCCAGCGTGCCGCTGACCTTCTTCCCGGAGCCGACGCGGACCGTGCCCCGCGCCGCCTGGGAGCCGGAGATGCGGATCGTGGCGGTCCGCAGTTCGCCGTTCCTGACCGGGAACGTCCCGCTGAGCTGCACGCCGGGCACGAAGGAGAAGCCCTTGAGCAGCACGGCCGACGCCTCCAGGCGGGCATAGCCGCCGCGCAGCCCGCCGAAGCTCGAGCCGACCGGGAGTTCGGCGTCGGCCTCGAGCGTCGCCGCGGTCACCTGGCGGTCGAGGTCGACGATAGTGTCGAGCACCGCCGTCAGCGTCTGCCCGGGCCTGCCGCCGAGGACGGACGGCGGATGGATGTAGGCGAGCTTGGTCGGCGTCGGCGGCGTGGGGGCGAAGAGGTCGTTCGTGCTCGTGCACGACTGCACGACGGCGCCGCCGAAGAACGCGGCGGCGCCGCCGAAGAACGCTTCGACCGTCTGTTCGGCGCAGCGGCTGAAGTCGCTGCCGAGCACCGAATGACCCGTGAACGGCACGACCAGCAGTTGCGAGCCCGCGATCCGCGCCGCGACACGCCGCGCATACGCCGTCGGCGTGCGCAGATCCTGCGCGCCGGAGAGGATCAGCGTCGGCACGCCCGGCAGCGCGCTCGGCGCAGGCGGCGGTGGCGCGGCGGCGGGCCAGCCGGCGCACGCGGGAACGAGGCTCGCGGTCAGTGCCGTGCTGGCGTCGAAGGGGAAGAAATCGCCGCTCGGCAGGCTGCGCAGCGCGCCGAGCGCTTCCGCGAGTCGCGTCTGCGACGAGGACGAGCGCTGCCAAGGGAAGGGCAGCTCTTCGCAAGAGGTGTCCAGGAACAGCGTTTCGTCGATCGACTGCGCGCTTTCGACCGGCGGCCGGACCGGCACGCTCGGGATCAGGCCCTCGGACAGGAGCTTCAGCCGCAGCAGCGGGTCAGGGTCGTGACGCAGCGCTGACACGACCGCCGCCGGCAGCAGCGCGCGCAGGGTGGGGTTCAGGTCACCCGCCTGCAGGACCCCCAGCAGGCCCGGCTCGTCGAGGGTCACCGCGTGACGGCGCCCGGAGCCGTCGTACACCGAGCCGGCGAGCGCGTGCTTGCGCAGCGCCGCGGTCAGGCGCGAGAGGTCGGCGACCGGGCCCGCGGTGATCCCGGCGCAGGCGCGGGCCGCGCACAGTTCGTTCAGCACGCCGGCGATCGCCTGGAAGGTCGGCACCGCGAACGGTTCGGGGCCGTCCGTGGGGACGACCGAGTCGAGCACGAGCGCTTCCACGTGCTGCGGATATCGTTCGGCGTACTCGAGCGCGACCTTCGTGCCATAGGAGGTCCCGTAGAGCACGAGCTTCTCGTAGCCGCCCGCCTGCCGGATCGCCTCGATGTCCGCGACCGATTCGCGCGTGGTGTACGCGCCGCGCGCCGGGCCGAGCTGCTGTGCGCAGCGGCCGGCCAGTTCGCCGATCGTGTGCGCCTGTTCGATTTCGCTCTGGCTGCTCAGAGCCCGGCAGCCGAGCGGATCGGATTCGCCGGTGCCGCGCTGGTCGAACACCAGCAGATCGCGTGCTCCGAGCGCCGGAGAGATCGCCTTGGCGATGAATCCGCCCAGCCCCAGCGCCGCCTGGCCCGGCCCGCCCGCGAGCGCGATGACGGCGCTGTGGCTCGGAGTGAGGCCCGCGAGCCTGCGCTCGAGCTTGAGCGAGACCGTGCCGGGGACGGTGCCGCCGCGGTCCAGCGGCACGGTCACGGTCGCGCACGCGAAGCCTGCGGCGGCGTTGCCGGCGCAGGGAGTGGGCACGAAGCTAGGGGACGCGATCGAGGAGGCCGGCCAGCCTGCCAGCAGCAGCGCGGGCAGCAGAGCCGCCAGGAGCGAGCTTGGGGACGGCCTGCGCATCGATCCTGACGATAGCGGCCCGCCGGCGGAAGGGCCTGAGGTGGGCGGCTCGATCTTCAGCGGGGAAGCGACGCAGGCGGCGCCCCGGCTCCCAGCCGTGGGGTCAGCAGGTAGGACAGTTCGTCGAGATCGACGACCCCGATCGGCAGCCCGTCGAGCATCCGGCGCAGCGAGGCTGTCAGGCGGGCTGTGCGTGCTTGGGTGTCGGGGTCTATGTCTATCTTTTTGGTCTGCCCGCGCGCGCGTACGTGCGCGCGCGCTACACGCCTTTTTTTGGAATGCCCCGATCCCCGCCGATGACTCGATTCCCTGCCTTCAT
>DASQGE010000055.1:0-15257 GCA_035632775.1 Solirubrobacteraceae bacterium
CACCATACGCGTTGCAGCCTACCGGCGCGCGCGTCGCGCGCGCCGGTAGCCGCCCGCGAACAATCGCCGCTCACCTCAGTCGCAAGACGTACCCTGCCCGCTTTTGCGAACGCCCCTACCCGCCACCTCGCCCCGATCGGCCAGCCCGCCCGCTGACCGCGCTCGCCCGAGACTCGCTATACCCCTTCAGCCCCCTCCCTTCCCAAGGAGACCTCATGGACTTCCAGCCGACCGAGCGTTGCACCGATTTCGTCGAGCGCCTGACCGCTTTCATGGACGAGCACGTCTACCCCGCGGAGGAGCGCTACGCGCGCCAGCTGCGCGACTCCGGCGACCCCCACCACCAGCCCGCCGTCATGGAGGAGCTCAAGTCGCTCGCGCGCGAGCGCGGCCTGTGGAACATGTTCCTCCCCGACGCCACCCACGGGGCGGGACTCTCCAACCTCGAGTACGCGCCGCTCGCCGAGATCCTCGGGCGCTCGCACATCGCCTCCGAGGCCTGCAACTGCTCCGCCCCCGACACCGGCAACATGGAGGTGCTGCACCAGTTCGCCACGCCCGAGCAGCGCGAGCGCTGGCTCACCCCCCTGCTCGACGGCGAGATCCGCTCCGCGTTCGCCATGACCGAGCCCGACGTCGCCTCCTCCGACGCGACCAACATCGCCCTGCGCATCGAGCGCGACGACGACTCCTACGTGCTCAACGGGCGCAAGTGGTGGATCTCCGGCGCCCTGCACCCCCACTGCCGGGTCATGATCGTGATGGGCAAGACCGCCGTCGACGGCCCACGCCACCGCCAGCAGAGCATGATCCTCGTGCCGCTCCCCCACCCCGGCGTCAGCATCCTGCGCAGCCTGCCCGTGTTCGGCTACGACGACCAGGAGGGTCATGCCGAAATCTCCTTCTCGGACGTGCGCGTCCCCGCCGCGAACCTGATCGCCGGCGAGGGCGACGGCTTCATGATCGCCCAGGCCCGCCTCGGTCCGGGCCGCATCCACCACTGCATGCGCTCGATCGGCGCCGCCGAGCACGCCTTGGAGGCGCTCTGCCGCCGCGCCGTCTCCCGCACCACCTTCGGCCAGCCGCTCGCCGCCCGCGCCAACATCCAAGACTGGATCGCCGAGTCGCGCGTCGAGATCGAGATGGCGCGCCTGCTCGTCCTCAAGGCCGCCTGGCTGATGGACACCGTCGGCAACCGCCACGCCCGCACCGAGATCGCCGCGATCAAGGTCGCCGCGCCCTCGATCGCGCTGCGCGTCATCGACCGCGCGATCCAGGTCCACGGCGGCGGCGGCGTCTGCGACGACTTCTCGCTCGCCTCCGCCTACGCCCACCTGCGCACCCTGCGCCTCGCCGACGGGCCCGACGAGGTCCACAAGCTCTCGATCGCCCGTCGCGAGCTCGCGCCCTACATGCCACACGAGGGCTCTTGATCGCGCTCTGACGCCGCGCCGCCGATGGCCCAGCCTCACCCGATCGAGTCGCCCCGTCAGACTCGTCTGCGACGCCCGCAGCGGCCGTCGCCCTCCGGGCGGCTCCCGCGCCCTCGCCGGCGCGCCCACATCGGCCGGCGCGCGCTCACCTTCACGACCGGCCTCGCCGCCGCGACCCCGATCATCGTCTCGACCGTCGATGCGACGCGGGCCGATTGGGTGCCCGGCGCCGATCAGGCGATCATCGCCACGCGCGCCCACGACGTGCTCTCCTCCCACCCGCCCCTCGTCGGTCAGTACACGCTCGCCGGCGAGGTCACCGGCCACGTCACCCACAGCCTCGGGCCGATGCTCTTCTGGCTGCTTGCCCTGCCGGCGCACTTCGGCCCCACCGCGAGCCTGATCTGGACGATCGGCGCGGTCAACACGCTGGCGATCGTCGGCGCCGTCGCCCTGGCCCGACGCCGCGGCGGACTCGTGCTGATGTTCGCCGCCGCCCTCGCCATCGCCCTGATGTGCCAGTCGCTGGCCGCAGAGACGTTCCACGACGTGTGGAACCCGTCGGCCGGCCTGTTCCCCTTCACGCTGCTCATCTTCCTGTGCTGGTCGCTCGCCTGCGGCGAATACCGCCTGCTGCCGCTCACCGCGCTCGTCTCGAGCTTCGTCATACAGGCGCATCTGATGTACCTGCCCCCCACGGTCGGCCTGCTCGCGGTCGGCCTCGGCGGACTGGCGCTGTCACGCAGGCGCGACCGTCCGATCCTGCGCTGGGGACTGGCCGCGCTGGCGGTCGGGGCGATCTGCTGGAGCGCGCCGGTGGTCGATGAGCTGACCGAACACCCCGGCAACCTCACGCTCGTCGCCGAAACCGCGAGCACCCCCAAGGCCACGCTCGGCGCGAGCGCCGGCTGGCATGCCGTCGTGCGGGCGGTCGGCATCCGCCCCTGGTGGCTGTACATCCCCAAGACCCGCTGGGAGCGCAAGTACGACGTCGCCGCCACCCCGAGCCCGCGCGCGCTCGCCTCGTGCGTGGCGCTGCTCGGCGCGCTGCTGGTCACGATGCTCATCGCGCTCGCCCGCCGCCGCCGCGACGTCGCGGTCGCGGCGCTGATCGGGCTCGCGCTGTGCGCCGGCCTCGCCGCCATCGCCGCCTCCACGCCGACGCCGCGTGTCCTCTCCGCCACGCTCGGCTACACGATGTGGTGGGGCTCCCAGGTCGGGATGTGGGTGTACCTGATCCTCGCCTGGTCGTTGTGGCTGGCGCTCGTCTGGGCCGCTCGCTCGCTGGTCCCTTCGGCGCGGCGCCGGCTGGAGCGGTCGCGCGCGCGGGACCCGCGATCGGCCGGCGCGGCCCCCCGCGCGCGGCGCATCCGCGCGGCGACCCACGCGATGGCCCCGGCCCTCGGCTGCGTCGTCGCGCTGTCCGCCGTCCTCGTCGTCGGCAGCGCCGTCGCATCCACCGAGAAGCCCGACGAGCACCGCTCCACCTACCGCCCGACCGCGGCCCTCGCCGCCCGCCTGGATCGGGCGATCCCGGCCGGCGCCACCGTCGAGCTCGAAGGCAGGCTCGACATCGCCACCCTGCCGATGAAGCCGGCGCTGCGCTACTTCCTCGTGCGCCACGACGTGCGCGTCCTCGGACGCGGCTCCTACCTGCGACTCGGCGACTTCTACGAACTCCACGACCGGCCCTTCGACCACGTCGTCTGGGTCGACGACGGCACCCGCCCACCCGCTCCCCACGCCCTGCTCGTCGACCGCGTGCGCTTCCGCGACGGCTTCGGGCCACAAGTCGTCTCGCTGTGGATGCTCCGCGTGCGCGGACGAGGCGGATCCTGGACCAGAGCCTGACGGTCGCGCCCGCCGGTGGTCCGGGGCGCCGCCATCGCCGCCGCACGAGGCGGCTCTGGACGTGAGGCTGTAGACGCCCTGCTCTACCTCTAATGCGGCAGCGCGAACATCCCGGCGACGCCGAGCGCGAAGATGACGAGCGCGAGGAGCGAGTCCGGTCCGAGCCGTGCGACGCACCGGTACGGCCGCCCGACGACGCCGATCGCATAGACCGCGGTCAGCGCCACCCCGAGCGAAGCCAGCCAGCTGTTCAGGCGACCCGCGGTCGGCAGCACCGGCGAGCCCGCGATCAGGTCGGCGAGCAGGAACAGGCACACCTGGAACGCGTTGCCGCCGAAGATGTCGCCCAGCGCGAGCGCGTTGTCGCCGAGCCGAACGGCAGCGATACCCGAGCTGATCTCCGGTAGCGCGGTCGCCGTCGCCAGCACCGTCGCGCCGAAGATGACGCCGTTGACGCCAGCCCGGCTCGCGAGCGAGCTGCCGCTGATCTCGAGCCCGACTCCGGCGACGAGCGTGACCGCGCACGCCGCCGCGAAGATCCCCGCCACCTGCGACGTCGAGCGCTGCGCAAAGGGGTGCGGAGCCTCGGGGTGCGGCTGCCGTCGGTGCCGGCGGCCCGGTTGGCTGCCCGGCATCGAGACGCTCCAGCGCGGTTCTTTGCGCACACGGTTGATCACGTAGACGCCGAGCAGCCAGACGACCACGATCGCGATCGACGCGGGGCTGACGACGCCGCCGATCGCCGCCGAGGGCGTGAGCAGCGCGCCCATCAAGACGCCCGAGACGACGAGGACGACGAGCATCGCCTCCAGCACCGGCGTCAGCGCACCGACCAGGAACGTCAGGGGCCGCTCCCGTCCGGCAGAGACGTCGCAGACGACGAGCACCATCGTCTGCACCGCGATCCCGCCGATCAGGTTTCCCGCCGCCAGGCCGAGGTTTCCCCGCGCGGCCGCCGACACCGTAATCGCAAGCTCGGGCAGGCTGCCGGCGATCGCCAGCAGCAGAATCCCGCCCAGCTCATCGCCGAGGCCGAGCCGGACGTCGAGCGCATCGGTCGTCTTGGAGAGACCGACGCCGGCGACCCATGTCGCGCCCGCGCCCGCGGCGAACACGATCACCAGCCACGGGGTGGCGAGACCGGACATGACTCAGCCGATGTTCGCCAACCACGCCGTATTTCCTCGGCGTCGGGATCGCCCTGTCTGTCGATTTCGCCGCCGCTCGTTCGTCGTACCGGTACAACCAGGGTTCGCGCCAAGTCGAGATCGACCGGGCGTCAGACCCCGAATCCGCAACAACAAGGAGGTGTCGACATGCGCTTCATGATGCTCATGATCCCCGGCCCAAAAGACGAGAAGGACTGGACGCCAAGCCCCGAGGCGGTCGCAGCGATGAGCAAGTACAACGACGAGCTGACAAAAGCCGGCGTTCTGCTCGCGCTCGACGGGCTGCACCCGATCGAGAAGGGCGCGCGCGTCTCGTTCCCCGACGGCAAGGCCACCGTTACCGACGGACCCTTCATCGAGGCGAAGGAGGTGATCGGCGGCTACTGGCTGATCCAGGCGAAATCGAAGGAGGAGGCGGTGCAGTGGGCGTCGCGCTGCCCCGTCGTCGATCCCGACCCCGTCATCGAGGTTCGTCAGGTGTACGAGATGGCCGACTTCCCGCCCGAGGTGCAGGAGGCGGCCACGACCAGGTAGTCAGCTCGCCGCGGCTCGGTCGGCTCGCACGCCGGCCGAAGCCGCTGTGGCGCGATGTACCGACCTGACTCCTCTCGGGGCCGGCGCAAGCTGTCGCGCCGAGACAGGGAGAGTTCGCGAGCCTCCACTACACGAGCGGCGAGCAGCAGCGTGAGGGGCGGCGTTTTGTCGAGCGCGACCGTGAGGACAGTCTCATGTGAGCTTTACCTCGCCCTCAAGGAGGCGTGGAAGTGTTCCCGGTGGGGGATCGACCTCACCGCAGGATCAACAAGGGAGCTTCTCATGGCCAGGATCATCGTGACGACCGATCCAACCGAACGGCGCGACGCCCCAGTACTGCTCGACGAGCGCGTCTACTCGGTACATCTTGCCAACGACCACGCCGCCGCGCAACTCATCGAGCGGTTGGGCTGGGCGATCACCGACGCCGAGAACACCAAGCCGGCGGCGCGCGCGGGCTAGAGCCCGGCGACGCGGCGCGCTGGTCGTGGGTGACGGTCAACCGGCACGAGCCGCCGATCGGCGGCTCAGGCGGACTGTGGCGAGAACTGGAACGTGCGCGCGGCGATGAGCAGGGCCATGATGCCCCACGCGGCGACGACGAGCAGGTTGGTGGTTGAGATGCCGGTGCCACGCGTGTGGATGATCGGCTCACGGACGGCCTGGGCGAGGTGCTTGATGGGAAAGACGGTCGCGACGCCCCGCAAGAACCTGGGGATCTGGCTTTCGGGCACGAATACACCCGAGATGAAATACAGCGGCAGCACGGCGAGGTTGGTGGCGGGCGCTGCGGCGTCCGCCGTGTTGATGCGCATTGAGATCGCGAAGGCCATACAGGCGAAGGAGGCGGCCCCGACGATGACCGCGATGACGAGCCCGAGCATCGTCGAATGGGGGATGGGTACGTTGTAGGCGACCCTGCCGATGAGCAGCAGCAACGCCGACATCACGATGGCGACGACGACGCCCACCGCGGCGCGGCTGGAGATGACAAAGCTGGTGGGGAGCGGCGTACCGCGCAGGCGCTTGAGCTCGCCGCTCTCGCGTTGGGTGACGACGGCCTGGGTGAGGTTGACGAAACTTGCCGAAATGATCCCCAGGGTCATGATCCCCGGGACGTAGAAGGTCGTGATGTTGATCAGCCGGCCTTCGACGATCGTGGTGCCTTTGAAGATCCCGGCGAAGATCACGAGGAACACGATCGGCAGCAGCAGGGTGAAGTAGCGGGATTGGGGATTGCGCCAGAACCGCGCGAGGTCCGAGCGGAACTGGTGGGCGAACAGGCGCGGACCGCTCACGGCGGGGGCTCCTGGGCGTCGGTGAGCTGGAGATAGACGTCCTCCAGGGTCGGGCGCCCGACGGTCAGGTCGGTGAGATCCTGGTCGTTCTCGAGCGCCCACCGCGTGAGCGCGTAGAGCGGTCGGGCGGGCTCCACAGCGGCGATGTGGACCCGGCCGTCGCGCACCTGCGCCACGGATGCGAGCTCGTCCGGCAGCTCAGAGACGGCTGTGCTCGCAGAGCGTACGAACGAGATGTCGGACATCGCCCGATCGCGGCCACCGAGCGTTTCGGGCGTGCCCTCGGCTACGATCTCCCCGGCGGCGATCACCGCGACTCGGTCCGCGAGCGCCTGTGCCTCGTCCATGTAGTGCGTCGTGAGGAAGATCGTCTTGCCGAGGTCGCGCAGGTCGGCGATCACCTCCCAGGCGTGGTGGCGAGCCGAGGGATCGAAGCCGGTCGTCGGCTCGTCGAGGAACACCAGCTCCGGGTCTCCGATCAGCGCCAGAGCGACGTCGAGGCGACGCAGCTGTCCACCGGAGAGATGTCTGGTGCGTGCGTCGCGCTGCTCTGTCAGACCGACGAGCTCGATCGTCTGCGCCGCAGGGCGAGGATGGGGGTAGTAGCCGGCGTAGAGCTCGACGAGCTCATGAACCGTCAGCTCGGCGGGCATCGTGCAGGACTGCAACACCAGGCCGACCCGCGAGCGCCACGGGCGATCGGCGACGGCCGGGTCTTTGTCGAGCACGCTCACCTCACCGGCGTCGCGCGAGCGGTACCCCTCCAGGATCTCAACCGTCGTGGTCTTCCCGGCCCCGTTCGGCCCGAGAAACGCGAACACCTCCCCGCGCTGGACCTCAAGGTCGATTCCCCGAACCACCTCACGATCGCCGTAGGACTTGCGCAGGCCGCGAACGTCGATGACGGGCGCGCTCACATCCGTCCGCTCGACCGCGGGCAGGGGCGGTGCGGTCGTGGATCTCATTGAACGGGAGCCATCGCGAGCACCCAATCCTTGCATACCGAACCCGCGCCAGAGCGGTTTGCTGCGCGAGACGGTTCTCATCGCGAGGCGGGACGTTCTTTGCCCGCGCGCGCCCGTCAGAGGCGGTATTCGTACTGCCAGTGCCTGCCGCCGTCGCTGGAGACGTGCACCCACGTGACGGCCGTCGGCCCGCCGCGCCACGGCACGGTCTAGATGATTGATTCCACGGGATCAGGCGCAGTAGTTGACGAGTGCGCGTGTGGGGCGGCCGAGTTGGTGGTTGAGGGTGATGGCGGCAGCGAGGGTCTTCGAGAACACGATCTTTGGCGTGTTCTTCCAGATGCGGGCGAACTCGAGCTCGTGCTCTGGGAGCGACGGTTTCTCGTCAGCGGTCTCCCAGTAGGTCATCTCCTCGTAAAGCCGCCGTCCGCAGAGGTGCACGCCGATCTCCCGCGTCTGCTGGTTATGGAACCGATGCAGCTCCTCGTCCGGCGCCGACCAGTCGATCTCGCCGTCGGGCCCAGCGATGAAGCCGTCCAGCGACACCCCCATCGAGTAGATCAGCTTCCGCATCACGGTCCTCCTCGGTTGCCGCCCATTCTTCGGTGATCTATGACCTCGCGCCGCCACAACGCTATCTATGGCCGGTCGATCGGGCTCTGCGTGGCGACAGCGTGCCTTGTCGCTCAGGACGGTGTTGTGATGACGCGGAGGCCGGGTATGCGGTCGAAGTGGGAGTTGTTGCGTGTTGCGATGCCGAGCCCGTGTGCGATTGCTGTGGCGGCGATCCAGAGGTCGTGGGCGCCTATCGGCTCGCCGCGGGCGGCGAGTTGCGACCAGACGTCGGCGTGGACCCGCGCGACGGGCTCGGTCACTGGGATCGCCTGAAGACCGGCGAGGAGGTACTCGACGAACGCTTGCCGGCGCGCGCGTGTCGCGCCGTGCGCGCGAAGGACCCCGTGGAGGAGCTCGCTGACGGTGATCACGCTGATCGCACGCTCCTCCTCACCGAGGAGGAGCTCGACGGCGGCGTTGCCTTTCTCGAGGTCGATCAGCAGATCTGTGTCGATCAGGACGGCCACGGATCTCCGGGCGGACCGGCGCTCTCGCGAATACCGCGCAGATCCTCAACGAAGTCCGAGTCGGGGCTCGGTGCGGTCGCAAGCAGCTCGCGGAAGCGTGCCGCCGAGACCAGGCGGACTCGAGGAGGGCCAATGACGGCAACCGGCGCGCCGCTACGGGTCAGCTCGATCTCTTCGCCGGTGGCGACACGGTTCAGGACCTCGGAGAAGCTCCGCGCTGCTTCGGTAGCTGTCATGCGAGACACGACCCCAAGATATCAGATAAATCAGACTTATCTATCGTGAGGTCCGCTCCGCCGCCAAGCTGGACGACATTGAGGCGAGCGCGTAGCGCAGCAGCTGCTCGTCGATGTCCACGAGCGTCCAGGAGATCCCGGTCGCCCAAGGCGCCTGCGCGAGCACACGTGTGATGTAGCCCGTGCCTGAACCGAGGTCGAGCACCGATCGTGCTCGCAAGGAGCACAGAACGTCTGCCAGGTGCGGGATCACGACCTCGTTTCGCACCTTGTCGGTGGCACACCCTTGCTCCCAGGCGTCCGGGTCGCGGGCCGCGCGGGCGCAGCTCTTCTGTAGGGCAGATGCCGGCTTCATGGCTCGATGGCGCCTGGGGAACGACGATCCTGGGGCGAGACGCTCCGAACCGAACAATACTTCCGCTAATAGCGGCGTCATGGCGAGATATTCGGATGATCGGACCTCGGGCGGCGGGGAGTCATCCGTTTCTGGCCGTAGCATCCAGTGGTCATGAGCGCCCTGAGACTCTTGGAGGACACCCAGCTCCAGCGTAAGGCACGGGGCGCGTTCTTCACGCCGCAGCCGATCGCAGAGTACCTGGCGGAGTGGGCGATCGAAGGGGACCCGCGGGCGAGCGTCCTTGACCCCACCTGCGGCGAGTCGGTGTTCCTGCAGGCCGCCGGCGAGCGGCTCAGGGCGCTCGGTGCTGACCGTGCGCAGCTACGAAGCCAGATCCTTGGCGTCGACCTTCACGAGCAGTCCGTGCAGCAGTCGATCTCAGAGCTCGCCGCGCGCGGACTGGACGCGTCGCTGCTCGTCGAGGACTTCTTCGAGCTCTCCCCCCCGAACCGTTTGGATGCGCGGCTGCCGTATGTCGACGCGGTGATCGGCAACCCGCCGTTCATCCGGTTCCAGAACCACGCCGGCATGGAACGCAAGCGTGCTCAGCGCCGGGCCCTGGAGCAGGGCGTCCGTCTGCCCGGGGTCGCATCCTCCTGGGCGGCCCTGGTGGTGCACGCGTGCGCGTTCTTGAAGCCCGAGGGACGCTTGGCGATGGTCCTGCCAACGGAGCTGCTGACGACCGGCTACGCCGAGCACATCAGGCTGTGGCTAAAGCGCCGCTTCAAGGCCGTTCATCTCGTAATGTTCGAGCGGCTGCAGTTCGAGGATGCCACCGAGAAGGTGATCCTCGTGCTCGCCCGTGGGACCGGAGGATGCAAGGCATTCACGCTCGTACCCGTTGAAGACGCCGAGCATCTGCGCGATATCCGGATGTTCGGCCCGATGCACCTGAGCGTCGCCCCGCCCCACGAGGGCAAGTGGACCGACCTACTGCTGTCGGTCGAGCACCGCCAGCTATATGACAGGGTCGTCGATGACCATTTCATCGAGCTACGCGAGTACGGCTCGCCCTCGCTTGGTACTGTGACGGGCGCGAACGGGTTCTTCTGCATCACCGAGCAGGCGCGACGCGAATACGACATCGGCGAGCGTCATCTTGCTCGGATTTGCCCGCCGGGGTCCAAGCACCTCCGGGGCCTCGCGTTCTCCAGACGTGACTGGGAGCGTCTACGTGACGCCGGCGAGCGGGTATGGATGCTCGTGCCCGACCCCAACGGACAGTTCGAGGCGGGTCTGCGCCGCTACCTGCGTGAGGGCGAGCAACAGGATGTGCCTGGCCGTTACAAGTGCCGGGTGCGAACCCCGTGGTATCGACCGCCGCTGGTCGCGCCCCCGGACCTGTTTTTCACCTACATGTCCCACCGCTACCCGCGACTGATCAACAACGGTGCGCGGGTCTCGTTCGTGAACTCGATGCACGGCATCCGCCTCGCGCACGGGCTGCCGCGCGAGGTCAGAGCCGCCCTGCCGATCCTGATGCTCAACTCCGCGACGATGCTCGGCGCCGAGTTGCACGGGCGCGGCTACGGTGGCGGGCTGCTGAAGATGGAGCCCCGCGAGGCTGGGATCCTCCCGGTCCCGCGACCGGAGTTCCTACAAGCCGCATGGCGGCGGCTGAAGCCCGAACGGGGGCGGCTTGACCGGGCACTGACCAACGGCCTGTGGACCGGTGTGCTCAAGGATGTCGATGAGGCGCTACTGCACGACGCGTGCGGCGTGCCTCGCGGGGAGGTTTCCGCCCTGCATCTGGCTTCTCGCGAACTGCGAAACGCCCGTATGAGCATCGCTGAGACCGGGGCGCGAGGTTAGGGCGGCCCACTCGGGATGCCCGACGAGGAGGAGCGCCTAGCCGAAGGCCGTGCGGCAGCGACACGCGCTCGTGTAGGCCATCCGGGCGAGCGTTGGAGCACGCTGATCGAGCGGGTGCAGCGCGACGCGATCCGTGATTTCAGCGCGGTCGAGGAGGACTTCCTAGCGTTGATGTGGTGTCTCGACCAGTACCGGATAGCCGACGCGCCGCCATTCGGGATGGGGAACCCTAAGGCGAACCCTCAGTCCCGCATGGACGGCATCTACCGCGGCAAGGGCCACTGGTTCTCGACGCTCCTGGGGCTGTTGCTGGATAACCGGACGGGGCAGAAGATCCGCTCGCGCTCAAAAATCCGGGGCTACTCCCAGAAGCACCAGATTGATCTCGCGTGGCCTGACCGTGATATCGCACCGATCGTCTGCGCGGAGTCGAAGATCACCGGCGGCCCCGCCTATCGCAAATACCGTGCGCGTGGCGCGATGGATGATTGGACCAACCGGCGTAAGGAGCTGAAGTTCGCTGCCACCGACCTGAAGCTATCCCGCCGCGATCAGACCGTGCGGATCGGGCACTGGGCGGTGTGGCGCTCGAAGGCCGCGCCGATGGCGTTCATGTTGTGGGGTGCGCGGCTGAGCGATGGCGACTCGATCGACCGGATGGTGCGAGAGACCGAGGCACTGCTAGCGACCTATCTTGATGGCGCGGGTATCTTCGCGTGGCGCGAGAACGAGGCGGGGACCGGCTACCGTCCGGTCCCGCTGCCAGATGGCTCAAACGTCGAGGATCTCGACTCGGCGTTGTGGCGTATCGAGAGCGAGATCGCTGACGCGAGCTCCACGGGCGCGTTGAGCGTGCCCGTAGAGCCTTCTGCTCCTGTCGATCCGGCGTTGCTGCTGGAGGATGAATAGCCGCGCAGCTCAATTCGCCGGACCGGCAAGCGTCCGCAAGGGCCGATGATCGTCCTAGATACGTGCGTCTTCCCGGGCTCGAATCAGCGTCTCAATTAGCGCCGCTATCCGCGAGGGCACCAAGGTCCCGGCCCCGGACGGCGCCGCCCCGGC
This sequence comes from Solirubrobacteraceae bacterium, assembly GCA_035632775.1. Classification (GTDB taxonomy): domain Bacteria; phylum Actinomycetota; class Thermoleophilia; order Solirubrobacterales; family Solirubrobacteraceae; genus Palsa-744. The sequence goes on from DASQGE010000055.1 coordinate 11,840, forward strand.
CCCTTTTCGGGGAACCAGGCCGGTTCGACCTTCCTTCTGATGGTGGAGACGGTGGGAATCGAACCCACGTCCGTGATCGCGTGGGGATGGCTTCTACGAGCGTAGCCGGCGCTCTGATCTCATCCCCCGCTCGCCTCGCCGGCCGGGTTACGGGGGACCAGCCTCCTCGGTGTCCCCGGTTTGGCGGAGGCGGACCGCGCCGGGTGAGCCCGCTTCTGATCCCGGCCTTCCCCGCCGCGGGCGAGCGGGGCCCGAGACCTCGCGTCTAGGTTCTAGCTAGACCGCGAGGGCGTACTCGTGAGAGTCCGCACTTATGGTTTTCCCGGGTGTTTTACGAGGCCGCCCGGGACCTCGACTCGCCACCATCCACACGAGCCGACCGCGTCGAAGCCTGTCGTCCCCAGGATGCTTGCCTTCACATTGTAGCGGTCCGTCCGACCCTCCGGGGACCCGGCCGGGCGGGCTGGCCGGCCCGACGAGCCCGGCCAGCCCGGCAGTCGTACCGGCCGGGACAAGGAGACCCACAAACGCAAGCGACGCGGCCCCGGGCCGCTTGAGGAACCCTCTGCGTCCGGCCCGAAGGCCTTCTGCAGTTGGGCGGCGCGGCCTCACACCTCAGTGGCCTCGCTCTTTGCGGCTCGGTTCCGCGTCTGTCTCCAACTTACGCCTCTCGCCGACCGATTGCAACCCCCTTTCGAGCAACTCCCCGCATACTGCGAAAAAAACGTCCAGCCCCCGTCTCGTCGACCTGGCGACCGACCGTGGACCCGCTCGCTTCGGCGTCTTTTTCGCCCATGCCGCGCGCCCGTTAGGCGGCGCTTATCGGTGCTGCCACAATGAAGTCATGGACAGCGGCGATCTCTCCGTCCCATCTGCCGTCCCGGGCGTTCCCGCGCTGCCGGTCGCCCAGAGCTACCCGACGGCAGCGAGCCCTGCCGACGTCCACCCCGCGCCCCTGCATCCCCCAGCCGGTGGCGACCCGTTCGGCGAGCCTCACACGCTGCGCCGCCGCACCGATTCGCTGGGCAAGCGCATCGGCGGCGCCCTCGCGGCCGTGGTCGCGCTCGTAGCCAAGTTCTTCGCGGCGATCAAGAGCCTGTTCCTGCTGCTGCCCAACGTCAAGCTGCTTACCACCGCGGGCACCGCGCTGGTGTCGGTAGCCGCCTACAGCCTGTTCTGGGGCTGGCCCTTCGCGGCCGGCTTCGTGGTGCTGCTGTTCGTGCACGAGATGGGCCACGTGATCCAGCTACGCCGCGAGGGAATCAAGGCGAGCGCGCCGATGTTCATCCCCTTCCTCGGCGCCGCGATCTTCTCCAAGTCGCTTGGCGAGGATGCGCTCGCCGAGGCGCGCGTCGGGCTGGCCGGCCCGGTCCTCGGCACGCTCGGCGCCGCCGCCTGCCTGGCCGTCGGCGAGGCGACGAACAGCGACATGCTGCGCGCGCTCGCCTACCTCGGGTTCTTCCTGAACCTCTTCAACCTGCTCCCGGTCGTACCGCTCGACGGGGGCCGCGCGATGGCGGCGATGGCGCCATGGATGTGGTTCGTCGGCTTCGGCGCGCTCGTCGTGCTGGCGTTCGTCTTCCCCAACCCGATCATCCTGATCATCGTCCTGTTCGGCGGCATGGAGACCTGGCGGCGCTGGCAGGCGCGCAAGAGGAGCTCACTGCAGCAGGCCGCCTACTATCGCGTCGCCCCGCGCCACCGGCTGCTCGTCGGCGCCGTCTACATCGGCCTGATCGCCGCCCTCGTGCTCGGCATGCACGAGGCGCACATCCTCACGAGCGCCGGCCACAGCTTCCGCACGATCTAGTGACCTGAGTCATTGATTCGTGTCCGATCGGCAGTCTCGATTTCGCCCGATCGCCTGGGGTAATTGGCCTGGTCAACTGGCTACGAACTTCGGACTCGGGACACTAGCTGGGCCGGGGATCGCATCCGTCCGGACCGGTCGTCCTCCCGTCTGCTCGTCCGCCGTACGCTCGACCTACCGGCGCGCTTCCCGCACCGCGCGTTCCATGTCCCTCTTGGACTCGCGCTCGCGGATCGTCTGGCGCTTGTCGTACAGGTCCTTGCCGCGCGCGAGCGCGATCTCGACCTTCGCGTGCGACCCCGAGAAGTAGATCCGCGTCGGCACCAGCGTCAGGCCGCGCTCGGACACGCGCACCGCGATGCGGTCCAGCTCGCGACGGTGCAGCAGCAGCTTGCGCGGCCGCTCGGGATCGTGGTTCTCGCGCGACGCCGGACCGTACGGGGGGATGTGCACGGAGTGCAGCCACAGCTCGCCGTCCCTGATCGCCGCATACCCGTCCTTCAGCTGCGCGCCCGACTCGCGCAGCGCCTTTACCTCGGTGCCCTCGAGCGCGATCCCGCACTCGATCCGCTCGATCAGCTCGTATCGGTAAGAGGCGTACCTGTTGGACGCCACGTCGCCCGCCCCGATCTTGCGCCTGCTCTTCTTGGTCTTGGCCATCGTCTTGCGAGCCTAGACGGTCATGCCGCCAGGACGGCACCGCGCCGGAGCTCGTGGGCCACGAGGGCAGCACGGCTGGAGGTCGCGCCAGCCCGAGGCCGGCGTAACGGGAAGCTCATTCGCCCGGGACGAGGTCCACCCGCCCCCGGACCGTGTCCACCCGCGCGACCCTCACCTCGATCGGGTCGCCCAGCCTGATCGTGGCGCCGGAGCGCTCACCGTGCAGGATCGTCTCCTGCTCGTTCAGCTCCCACCACTCGCCCTCCCGCCCGCTGTCCCCCGCTCCCGCGTCCGCGCGCATGCGTCTGACCGGCAGCATCCCCTCATACAGCGGCCCCCGCGCCTGTGCCACGCCGGTCCTCCCGCGACCCCCGTCCGCGCCGCCCACGCCCGGACCCTCGCCCGCTCCGGCGTCTACGCCCGCCGCGAGACCGCCGAACGCCACGAACGCCCCCGCGGAGATCAGGCCCGCGACCTCGCCTGTGAACGTCTGCTCCCAGCCGCCCTCATACAGCGCCTGCTCCAGGGCGAAGCACCGCGCCACATCCTCCCCGGCTCGCTCGATCGCCATCGCCTCGCGCTCGCGCTCCGAGGCCCATTCGCCCAGATCGCGCAGCTCGCCGGCGCGCGGCGCGGGCTCGCCGCCGCCGAGCGTGGAGACGAGCGCGCGGTGGCACACCAGGTCCGGGTAGCGCCTGATCGGCGAGGTGAAGTGGCAGTAGCACTCCGAGTGCAGCCCCGCATGGCCGATGTTCTTCGGCGAGTAGTACGCCTGCTGCAGCGATCTCAGCACGAGCGTTCTCAGCGCGATCCGCCCTCCCCACGGCCCGACTTCGGCGCCGCCCCCCGAATCGCGCCCGCCCCGACCCCTGCTCGCCGCGCCACCCGGCCCAGGCCCCGGCCTTCGGCCCCGCGCCCGCTCCAGCGCAGCCTGCACATGACGCTCGA
>DASQGE010000056.1:0-28498 GCA_035632775.1 Solirubrobacteraceae bacterium
GCTGCTCGAGCGCCCGGCCAGGGCACAAAGCCAAAAGCTGTCTGGCACCGCAGACGACCACCACGCCGCACCAGGCGCCGTCAGCCCGCAGGACGCCCGGTTAGTCGGCATCCTGCAACTGGACGGTCCCAAGTGTCGAGCCGAACTGGACGGCCCCGAGTGTTGAGCGCAGGCGAGCGTTGGGTCGAGATTCGCCAGCGAGGAAACGTCGCGCGGCCCGATTGCAGCCGCGAGCGTCAGGGTATCGGCTGTGAGCCTCCCGGTCCTGCGGCGCGCGCGGTGGAGGGCAGTGGTCTTCTACGGTCCAAGTCTACGGCGATATACCCAGCGGGGGTATAGTAGCCTGTTGGTCATGAGTACCGAGCCGACGCGTGGTTATACGGCTTCTAAGCAGCAGCTGTTGGGTCGCTTGGCGCGTGTCGAGGGTCAGGTGCGTGGTGTCGCGCGGATGGTGCAGGAGGATCGCTACTGCATCGACGTGCTGACGCAGATCTCGGCGGTCCAGGCGGCGCTCGAGAAGATCGCCCTCGGCCTGCTCGATGGGCATGTTCGCGTTTGCATGCTCGGTGGCGGCGGAGCGCCATCGGACCCTGATGAGCAGGTCGCCGAGCTGATGGGCGCGGTCGGTCGGCTGGTGAAGCGGTGAGTGCACCCGAGACAGCCGAGGCGGTGCAGGCGATCGAGCGACGAGACGGCGCCCTGGCGTCGGAGACGGCGCGGCTTGGCATCGAGGGTATGCACTGCGCGTCGTGCGCGGTCACGGTCGAGCGTGCGCTGAAGGCGACGCCGGGGGTGCTCGACGCGGCGGTCAACCCCACGACCGAGGTCGCGACGGTCACCGTCGACCCCGGCACGCGCAGCGGGGAGTTGGAGCGTGCGGTGGAGCGTGCGGGCTATGGCGTGCGCGCCCCGGCGGAGGGGGGCGAGGATCCGCTTGAGCGTCAGCAGCGTGAACGTGAGCGTGAGTACCGCTCGCTGCGGCATCGGTTCGTATTCGCCGCGGGAATCGCGGTTCCGGTGCTGATCGTCTCCTACCCGGAATTGTTTGGGCTCGATGCGTGGGCGGCGTTTCGCAAGGGCTCGGACTCGCTGTGGTGGATCTGGCGGGTTGCCGGCGTCGCGACGCTCCCGGTGTTGGCGTGGGCGGGCGCTCAGTTCTACACGGGGGCGTGGCGGGCGCTGCGCCACCGCCAGGCGAACATGCACACGCTGATCGCGGTCGGCATCTCGGCGGCGTGGCTGTACTCGACGGTCGCGGTGATCGCCCCGTCGATCTTCCCGAAGGCGAGCTTCGCGGAGGTCTACTACGACGTCAGCGCGGTCGTCGTCGCGCTTGTGACGTTGGGGATGGCGCTGGAGGTCAAGGCGAAGGGCCGCTCCTCGGAGGCGATCAGGAAGCTGGTGGGGTTGCAGGCCAAGACTGCGCGGGTGATCCGCGACGGGCGGGAGCTCGACATTCCGGTCGAGGAGGTGATCGTCGGCGACGTGCTGGCGGTGCGCCCCGGTGAGAAGGTCCCGGTCGACGGCGTGATCGTGCGGGGCGAGTCGAGCCTGGATGAGTCGATGGTGACCGGTGAGTCCCTGCCGGTCGACAAGCGCGCGGGCGATGAGGTGATCGGGGCCACGATCAACACGTCGGGTGCGTTCCGCTTGGAGGCGGTCAAGGTCGGCAGGGACACGGCGTTGGCGAGCATCGTGAGGATGGTCGGCGACGCGCAGGCGTCAAAGCTCCCGATCCAGCGCGTGGTCGACCAGGTGTCGGGGATCTTCGCGCCGGCGGTGATGATCGTGGCGGTCGCCGCGTTCGTTGTGTGGTTCAACCTCGGGCCGACCCCCGTGCTGGCCTATGCGGTGATCGTCGCGGTTACGGTGTTGATCATCGCCTGCCCATGCGCCCTCGGTCTGGCGACGCCCACGTCGCTGACCGTCGGAATGGGCAAGGGCGCCGAGCGCGGCGTGCTGTTCGGGAGCGGCGACTCGCTGCAGGCCGCCCGCCAGCTGCAGGTGCTCGTGCTCGACAAGACCGGGACGATCACGCACGGCAAGCCGGCGCTGACCGATGTGATCGCGCTAGCCGAAGCGAGTGAGGATGAGCTGCTCGCGAAGGCGGCGGCGGTCGAGCGCGACTCCGAGCACCCACTCGCGCAGGCGATCGTCGCCGGTGCCAGCGACCGCGGGCTCGCGCCGGCCGAGCCCCGCGACTTTCGCTCGCTCGCCGGCCACGGCGTGCAGGCGCAGGTGGACGGGAGCGCGGTGCTGCTGGGCAACGCCAGGCTGATGGCCGACAGGGGCATCGCCGTCGAACCACTCGAAGCGCACGCCGAGCGCCTCGCCGGCGAAGGCAAGACGTCGATGTATCTCGCGCTCGACGGCGAGCCGGCTGGACTGATCGCAGTCGCGGACACGATCAAGCCCGATTCGGTCGCGGCGATCGCAAAGCTGCGGGCCCTTGGGCTGCAGGTCGTGATGATCACCGGCGATAACGAGCGCACGGCGCAGGCGATCGCTCGCCAGGTCGGCGTCGATCGCGCGCTCGCGGAGGTCTTGCCCCAGGACAAGGCGCACGAGGTACAGCGCTTGCAGCTCGAGGGCAGCCGTGTGGGGATGGTCGGCGACGGCGTCAACGACGCGCCCGCGCTCACTCAGGCGGATGTCGGCTTCGCGATCGGCACCGGCAGCGATGTCGCGATCGAGTCCTCCGACGTCACGCTGGTCGGGGGCAGCCTCGACGGTGTTGTGATGGCGATCGAGATCTCCCAGGCGACGATGCGCAACATCAAGCAGAACCTGCTCGGCGCGTTCGTCTACAACGGCGCCGGGCTGCCGATCGCCGCCGGCGTCTTCTACCCGCTCACCGGCCTGCTGCTGTCCCCGTTGATCGCCGCGGCCGCGATGGCGTTCAGCTCGCTGACGGTCGTCTCGAACGCCAACCGTCTGCGTCGCTTCAAGCCCCGCGAGGCCGCCTCATGAGCGCCGCCCAGCTCATCGTCAGCGCCGCCGGCGTCGGTCTGATCGCGTTGATCGCTTGGTTCTTCTGGGCACCGCGCGGGGAGGGCGTCAAGGCGGCGCTGAGCTCATCGGGCTTCCAGGAGGCGCTGATCCTCGTCAAGGGCGCCTACACCCCCGACGTGATCAGCGTCGAGCACGGCAAGCCGGTACGGCTCAGCTTCCGCCGGGAGGAGACCGCCGCCTGCTCGGAGAAGGTGCTGTTGCCGGACTTTCACCGCCAGGCTGAGCTCCCCGAGGGCGAGACCATCCCGATCGAGTTCACACCCGAGCAGCCCGGCGAGTACGAGTTCACCTGCGGCATGGGCATGCTGCGCGGCAAGCTCGTGGTGCGGTGAGGGCTCGTGCCCGGCACAACCCATCACCCGATCTTCTCCCGCGTCTACCCGCGCATCGCTCGCGCCGCCGAGAGGGGCGGCGCCGCCGAACACCGCCAAGCGTTGCTCGCAGGTCTTCAGGGACGCGTGATCGAGGTCGGCGCCGGGCATGGCCTGAACTTCGCCTACTACCCGTCCGATGTCAGCGAGGTCGTGGCCATCGAGCCGGAGCCACACCTGCGCGACCTGGCCCGCCAAGCCGCCGAACGCACCGCAGTGAGGATCGAGGTAGCCGCTGGGATCGCCGAGCAGCTGCCCGCCGAGAATGGCGAGTTCGACGCCGCCGTGGCGTCGCTCGTGCTCTGCTCCGTCCCCGACCAGGACGCGGCGCTGCAGGAGATCTATCGTGTGCTGCGGCCAGGTGGGGAGCTGCGGTTCTACGAGCATGTGGTCGCGCTGAAGCCTGGGACGGCTCGCGCCCAGCGGATCTTCGACGCGACGATCTACCCGTTCCTCGCCGGCGGCTGCCACTGCGCGCGCGACACCGGCACGGCGATCCAGCGCGCCGGCTTCCAGGTCGAACGCCAAGAGCGCATCGCGTTCAAGCCGAGTCCGTTGACGCCCGCGATACCACACATACTCGGAGCGGCCGCCCGTCCCTAGCATGAGCGCCTCGCCGTTCGGTTTCCTGCCGGGCCCGCCCACCAACGGCTTCATCTTGGGCCGCTGTTCGTCCACGCCTACAGCTTGACTCCTATGATGCTCGCCGGACGGTGGGAGCGGCGGGTTGCGGGCGTTTCGAGGCGGGCGCCTGCCCGTAGTTAGCCGCACCTGAAGTGCGGAAAACGGCGCTGGGAGCGGCACGGCCGGTGGCATACCTTCGACGGCGGAGCCGATGCGCCCGTAAGCCGGGGCGCCGAGCCACACGCCGGTCTGCGGACCGAATTTGTTGTGCAACGAAACGCGAGCTAGGACACTGGAAGGAGCAGCGATGCCAGCTACAAAGAAAGCGACCAGCAGGAAAGCCGCCGGCAGGGGAAAAGCCAAACCGCGTGCAGCCGAGGCTGAGCGCAAGCAGTTCGAGCAGAACGGCCGTGCGATCGACAAGGTCGCGGCTTCGCTCGAAGCGGCGCAGAGCGATCTCGCGTCGCTGCGCGGCAGCCTCGGCTCGGGCGCAAGCGATCTGCGCAGAGACCTGGGCAAGCTCATCAAAGACGCCCGCCGGGATGTGACCAGGCTGAGCAAGACCGTGCGCCGCGACCTGGAGCGGCTGCAGAAGGATCTCGCGTCGGCGGCCGCGAGCGGATCGGCGCGGGGGCGGGGCGGCGCGTCACGCGGCACGAAAACGTCGGCCAACAAACCACGCTCAGCGGCGGCTGCGAAGTCGCGCGCGGGCGCGGGCAAAGCGCGGGCGAAAGGCCGCCGCCGCGCGTGAGCCGGCGGCGGCGAAGCAGAGGGCGAGGTCAGAGACGGCGTCTGTGATCGACGTCCACTGTCACATCCTGCCGGAGCTCGACGATGGCGCGCGCAGCCTCGAGGACAGCGTGGCGATGGCGCGGCAGGCGCGCGAGGATGGGATCGCGGTCGTGTGCGCGACGCCGCACATCAGGCACGACCACGACGTTCACATCGGCGAGCTCGCCTCGCGCGTGAAGGCGCTGCAGCGCGAGCTGGTCCGCAGGAAGATCGACGTGCAGGTGCTTCCGGGCGGGGAGGTCGCCCAGAGCGCCGTCGACGGGCTCGACGGCGAGGAACTGCGCGACGTCTGGCTGGGGGGCGCGAACATCTCCGCAGCCGCGCAAGACTCCGCTGGCGCGAAAGCCGCCGGGAGCGCGGAGGGCTCCGGCGAGGGCGCCGCGCGAGGCGAGCGATGGCTGCTTCTGGAGCCGGCGCCCGGACCGCTCGACGAGACGCTCGACGCCTGCGTGGAGCGGCTTGCGCGGCGGGAGACACGAGCGATCGTCGCCCACCCGGAGCGTCACGCGGGCGCCGACTTCGAGCGGCGTCTCGAAGGTCTGGTCGAGCGTGGCTGTCTGATCCAGTGGACGGCCGAGTTCGTCGCCGGCGCGCAAGCGGGCGATCTCGTCCTGGACCTTGCCGGACGTGGCCTCGTTCATCTGCTGGGCAGCGACGCACACTCGTCGCTGGCGGGCAGGCCCGTGAAGCTGTCCGATGGCTTCGCGCGGCTGCAGGCGGTCTGCTCGCGCGAGCGGCTGGCGTGGATGGCGGAGCAGGCGCCGCGCGCGATCGTGCGCGGCGAGCCGCTCATGCCGGCGCCGGCCTGAGCTCCGGCCAGGGCTCCAGGAGAACGCTGTCGAGCAGCTGCTCGACCACGTCGTGAGAGGCGCTGCCGAGGCCGTGGCGCAGGAAGTTGGCGGCGCCGGCGGCCGCCCCGATCCGGAGCGCAGCCTCGAAGCGCTCGCCACACGCGAGCGCGGCGGCGAGCGCGCCCATCATGCTGTCCCCGCAGCCCTCGCGGTAGCCGTGCTCGAAACGGGGCGGGGTCAACCGCAGGGTCTGCTCGCCGCTGAGCACGAGCGCGGGCAGCTCGCCACGGGTGACGATCACGGCTCGGGCGCCTCGCTCGCGCAGGCGCGCAGCCGCGGCGATCAGCTGGGCCGGCTCGGAGACGGGTCCGCGCACGAACTCGGCGAGCTCCCAGTCGTTGAGTTTCACGATGTCGGGCTCGCCCCGCAGCGCGCTGTCGAGGCGCGGCGAGGAGAGGTCGACCAGCGTTTCGCATCCGTTTGCTCTCGCGTCGGCGACCAGGTCTCCGTAGATCTCCAGCGGCAGCGTGCTGCCGGGCATCGGGTTGGTGACGACCAGGCGCCCGCAGGAGACCGCTTCGGCGCAGGTCAGCGAGAACAGCTCGTCTAGCTCGTGCCTGGACGGGGGGTCGCTGAGGGTCATCGCCACCAGCTTGCGCTCGCCCGAACGCCGGTCGGTCACGTAGCAGCCGCTGGTCGCGGTGGTCTGCACGATGCGCAACGCCGCGGGGTCGATCGCTCGCGCGAGCAGTCCTTCCAGCAGGTCGCCGGTCTCCCCGCCGAGCAGCCCGCAGAAGACCGGAACGGCGCCCATCGCGGCGACCATGCGCGCGACCCACACGCCCTGGCCGCCGGCGTGCAGGTGGATGCTCTGACGGTCGCTGCCCTCCGTCTCGACGGTCACCGTCAAGAGGGGATGGGGCGCGAACACCGCGACGCGCGGCCTGGGATCGCTCATCGGCTCGCCGCCCGCGCGCGCCCGTCACGCCCGGCGCCGCGCGCGCTCGGTTTCAGCTTCGCGAGCGCGCGCAGCTCGCGCTCGATCTGGACGACGATCGTCTCGGGGTCCTGCACGTGCGCGGAATCGACCATCAGCCCGACGGTGACCTCACCGTGATAGCTGAACACGCTGACGCTCATGCCGACCCGGCCCGACGTGGGCGCCCACACCAGCACGGAGCGGACCGGGACGCCCGCGAGGTACACGGGCTTTTGGGGACCGGGAACGTTGGTCATCACGGCCGTGCTCTTCCCGGTGAGCGTGTCGACGATCCATCGCTCGATCCGCGTCGGGGTCATGCCGACGGCGCTGAGCAGTCCGTATGAGACGGGTCCGCTGCGTGAGCGCTTGATCGCGTCCATGCGGCGGTGTACGGCGAGCAGCCGCCGGTAGCCGCCGCTGGTGCCGACCGGCAGCGGCAGGTATACGAGCCCGAACCTGTTGCCCAGCTCCCGGGGGACCGGCTCGTCGAGCGGTCGGAGGTTGAACGGCACGAGCGCCTGGATCTCGCCGACGGCTCCGCCGCGGCGCTGCAGGTAGCGGCGCAGCGCGCCGCTGACGGCCGCCAGCAGCACGTCGTTGACGGTCGCGTCGTGGTCGTGGGCGATCTGGCGGACGAGCTGCAACGGCAGCGGCGCGGTCCAGGCCACGTGGCGGGTGACGCCGGGAGCACCCTTGATCGCGCTGGCGGCGTCGGCGGGGGTGAGGAGCAGCCTGAGCGCGGTGGCCGCGTCGTTGGCGAGCGCTCCGGCGAGCTCGACCGCGTGGCCGGGACGGGTGGCGATCGCGAGACCCTGCTCGGCCACGGTCTCGACGGCGCGGCGGGAGAGCGAGACGCCGGCAAGGAACGGCTGCGCTATGGCCGGCCACCGTGTTGCCGGACTCGATGGGGCGGCGGTGTGCCCCGTCGAGTCGATCGGGGCGCCCGGATGGGAGTCCGTCAGCGACAGCAGCACCTGCGCCAGCGCGATGCCGTCCGCGATGCAGTGGTGCATGCGCGCGATCACCGCCGAGCCGCCTTGGAAGCCGTCCAGGAGATACATGCTCCAGAGCGGCCGGGCGCGGTCCAACGGCATCGCGGCCAGCTCGCCGAGCAGCTCTTGAAGCGCCCTGGTGTCTCCGGGGTCGGGGAGCGCCAGATGGTGGAGGTGATGGTCGAGCGCGAAGTCGGGGTCGGGCTCCCAGCTCGGCGTCAGCAGAGGCAGGCGGCTCTCGACGGTGCGCTCGCGAAATCGTGGATAGCGCTCGATCAGACGGCGCTGCACGATGCGCTTCAGACGACGCCAGTCGACCGGCTCCGCGAACAGCAGGACCGAGTTGATGACCATCAGGTTGGTCGGCCGGTCCATGCGCAGCCAGGCCGCGTCCGCTGCGCTCAGGCGCCGGCTGGCGCTCATGACGGCGTCTCGGTCCGGTACAGGCCGGCGAAGAGATCGGCGTAGCGGTCGTAGACGATGTTGCGCTTGACCTTCAGCGTCGGCGTGAGCTCGCCGGCGGACTGGGTGAGGTCGTGGTCGAGGATCGCAAAGCGCTTGATCTGCTCGATCCGGGCGAGATTGCCGTTGACCTCGTCGACCGCCTCCTGCACGGCGTCGCGGACGCTCTCGCTGCCGGCCATCGCGACGGGGTCGGCGGCGATCCCGAGACGGTCCGCGAGCCGGGTCAGCTCGTCGCGGTCGAGCGTCAGCAGCGCCACCAGGTACGGGCGCCGGTCGCCGTAGACGACCGCCTCCGATATCCAGCGGGTGTCGCGCAGGGCGCTCTCGATGTTCACCGGGGTGACGTTCTTGCCGCTGGAGGTGATGATCAGGTCCTTCTTGCGACCGGTCACGATCAGGGCGCCGTCGTCGGTGATCGCGCCGAGGTCGCCCGTCTGCAGCCGGCCGTCGCGCAGGACCTCGCGCGTGGCGTCGGGGTTCTTGTAGTAGCCGGCGAAGACCTGCGGGCCCGCGATCAGGATCTCGCCGTCGGGCGCGATCTCCACCTGTGTCCCGGGCAGCGGCCTGCCGACGGTGCCGTAGAGGGGCGCGCCGGGGGCGTTCAGGGTCGCCGCGGCGCACGTCTCGGTGAGCCCGTAGCCCTCGAGCACGGCGACGCCGCAGGCGTCGAAGAACTCCAGGAGCTCCTGGGCGACCGGCGCCGCGCCGACGAGCGCGGCCTGCAGGCGCGGACCGAAGATGCCGCGCACGCGGGCCAGCACCAGCCGATCTCCGAGCGCGTGACGCAGACGGGCCCGCGCGCTCGGGCGCACGCCGCGGCGTTCGGCGCGCCGCACCCGGTCGGCCTGCGCGAGCGCGCGGGCGAAGAGCGAGCGCTGCAGGGCGGATCCTTCTTCGACCGCGCCGAGGATCGAGGCGTGGATCTTCTCGTAGACGCGCGGGACCGCGGGGAAGTGGGTGGGCTGGACCTCGGCGAGCTCTGGCACGATCTGCGCGGGATCGCCGCTCCAGAACGCGGACTGCGCGCCGACTTCGAGCACGACCAGCTGGGCGACGCGCGCGAGCACATGCGCGAGCGGCAGGAACTGGTACAGGACGTGGCTGGAGTCGAGCCCGAGCAGCTCCTGGTAGGCCGCCGTCGTCGCGAGAAGATTTGCGTGCGTGAGCAGGCAGCCCTTCGGCGGCCCGGTCGTGCCGGAGGTGTAGACGAGCGTGGCGAGATCCGCCGGGGAGACTGCGCCGACGCGCTCGCCCACGGCCTGCTCGGGCACGTCGGCTGCGAGCCGGCGCAGCTCGGCGAGTGTGATCGCGCCCTCGGCTTCGCCGTCGAGGACCACGATCCGCTCGAGCTGTGGAAGCTGCTCGCGGGTCTGGCGGATCTTCTGCGCCTGGGTGGAGTCCTCGCAGAAGATCAGCTTCGTCTCGGAGTGGCCGAGCACGTAGGCGCACTCGGCCGGGGAGTTGGTGTGGTAGACGGGCACGACGACCGCGCCGGCGCACAATGCGCCGCAGTCCGCGAGCGTCCACTCCGCGCGGGTGGTGGAGAGGATCCCGACGCGCGCGCCGGGCTCGACGCCGAGCGCGATCAGCCCGCGGGCGATCTCGCGGCTGGCGACGCCCAGCTCGGGGTAGGAGATCGAGACGTCCCGACCGGCGCGCCGGTAGCGCAGCGCGATGCCGGTGTAGGTCGCGGTCGCGCGCAGGAGCATGCTCCCGAGCGTGCCCGGCGCGTCATCGCCAGGGCGCGCCCGGCCCGGCGTGTCGCCGGCGGCGGGGGTCTGGCCCTGGCGCACGAAGGCCGCGGCGCCGTTGGCGCCGTGGTGGGCGGAGTGGCGGTCGCGTAGCCTCATCGGTGCGCCGCTCGACGGTTCATCTCACGGCCGCGGTCGGCCTGTCCTCCGGCTGCACGCCGGCGATGCGCGAGGCGCGCAGCGTGCGCTGGACATCGGTGATCGACAGCAGCCCGACGGGCACGCCCAGCGGGCTGACGACGACCGCCCGTCCGACGCGCGCGAAGGCGGGACGCTCCAGCAGCGTGGCGACGTCCTCGTCCTCGCCGATCGTCAGCTGCGGATCGGGGTCCGCGATGTCCGCGACGGTGCGCAGCGCGCGCTGGGGCGGAGGCACGGCTTCCACGCGTCTGACCTCGACGAGGCCGGCCAGTCGCCCGCCAGAGTCGATTGCGGGAAAGGCGGTGTAGCGATAGGGCAGGAAGTACTCGCTCGCGGCGCGCTCGATCGAGAGCCCGGCGGGAATCGAGACGACCGGGGTGGACATCAGCCGGCGGGCGGGCACTCCGGAGAAGACCGCCTGCACCTCTGCGCCCACCGCCTGTGCGCTGGCGGCCATGATGATGAAGAAGCCGATCACCGCCAGCCAAAGCCCCTGCGGCACGCCGCTGACGAGCTCGAGCGCGCCGAGGCCGACCAGCAGGTAGCCGAAGACTCGCCCCACGCTCGCGGCGGTGTCGGTGGCCTTGCGCATGTCGCCGCTGCGGCGCCACATCAGCGAGCGCAGCACACGGCCACCGTCGAGCGGAAACGCGGGGAGCAGGTTGAAGACGAGGATCAGGCAGTTGACGAGCGCCTGGTAGTCGATCAGGGCGCGCAGGATCGCCGGGGTGGAGGATGGAAGGAGAAGCGCGATCGCTCCGAACAAGGCGGCGATCACGGCCGTGACGGCGGGACCGGCGAGCGCGTAGCGCAGCTCGTCGTCGGGGTTGTGGGCCTCGCCTCGCATCTTCGAGACGCCGCCGAGCAGCCACAGGTCGATCTCCTCGATTTCGATGCCGTGCCGGCGGGCGACGATGGCGTGACCGAGCTCGTGCAGGAGGATGCTCGCGAACAGCAGCAGCGCGCTCGCCAGGCCCAGGGCGTAGGCGGTGGCGGGGGCGATGTTGGCGACGACTTCGGGGAAGTACACGTCGCCCAGCGACCAGGTGATCAGCGCGACGATCACCAGCCACCATGGGCTGACGCCGATCGGGATTCCGGCGATGCGCGCGATGCGAAAGCTCCTGCCCGTCATGATCGGGACGCTAGGCGTCCGAGCGGGTGCGCGCATCGGTGGTAGGAACGGTGACTGGTCCGGGGGGACTACGTAGCCCCTGCGCGTGGACCGAATGCCCTGGAAAACAAGGCTCCATTCAGGCGCCGCGAATGACGACCGGTCCGGGGGAACTACGTAGGCGAGCGGGACGGGAAGGTCGAGTGTGCGGACAGGTCGAGCGCGGACGGGCCGAGCGGGCGAGCTGGCGGGCGGGACGAGCTGGGCGGCCGGTCCGTCTGCGGGCTCGGGTCAGGCGGCGATCGGACTCGGCTTGCGCCTGAGCCCGTCGAGCGCGGCGAGCATCGCGTCGAGCTGGCAGTCGATCTTGGCCGGCCAGGGCTTCTCCGGGTGGTCGTCGAGCGTCTTCAGTCCGTTGCCGGTGATGACCGCCACGACCGTGTCGTCGGGCGCGAACTTGCCTTCGGCGGCGAGCTTCTGCAGGACGGCGACGGTGGTGCCGCCCGCCGGCTCGGTCAAGAGGCCCTCGGTCGCCGCGAGCAGGTCGATGCCCGCAAAGATCTCCGGGTCGCTGGCGAACCCGCCTGTGCCGCCGCGTTTGCGCACGGCGTCGATCACGAGGTAGCCGTCGCCGGGGTTGCCGATCGCCAGGGAGTGCGCGGCGGTCTCGGGCGTGACGGCGTGGATCTCGGCCTCCTCGGCCAGGATCGCGCTGGCGATCGGGTTGCAGCCGCTGGGCTGGGCGATGTGGATGCGCGTCGGGTCGGTCTCGGCGAGCCCCAGTATCTGCAGCTCGCGCAGGCCCTTGTGCATGCGCGAGGAGAGCGTGCCGCCGGCGGCCGCGGTGACGATGTGCTCGGGCGCCTTCCAGCCGAGCTGCTCGACGATCTCGAAGGCCTCGGTCTTCGCGCCCTCGGCGTAGAACGGCCGTAGGGTGATGTTCGCGAACTCCATTCCCGTCGCTTCGGCGACTTCGCGGCAGCGGCGGTTGACTTCGTCGTAGTTGCCCTCCACCTGGCAGACCTCGGCGCCGAGCGCGCGGCAGGCGCGGGCCTTCGTGTCCTCGAGGCGGTTGGGGTAGAAGACGTATGCGTCGGCCCCGGCCTTGGCCGCGAGCGACGCGACGGCGGTGCCGACGTTGCCCGTGGAGACGCAGCCGATCTCGTCCCTGCCGAGCTCCAAGAGCCGGGCGACCGACATCGCCACGACGCGGTCCTTGTAGGAGAGGCTGGGGCGGGAGGTGGAGTCGTCCTTGAGATAGAGGTTGCTCAGGCCCAGCTCGGCGCCGAGCCGGTCGGCATGGATCAGCGGGGTGTAGCCGGCGTAGAGCCCGACGCGGGCCTGCGCCGAGGCGTCGACGATCGGCAGGAGCTCCTCGAAGCGCCAGATGTTCAGCGGACGCTCGGAGCGGGGAACTTCCTCGAAGTGGCGCGCGGCGCGCTCGTAGTCGTACTCGATGTCCAAACCCTTGCCGCAGTCCGGGCAGGCGAACACCGGCTCCGCCAGCGGGTAGTGGTGGTCGCAGCGGTGGCAGACGAGGCCGGTCGCGCACGAGCGTGTGCGCGCGGTCGGCCCCCGGCCGGCGCCGGCGCTCGATGCGGTGGTGGACGGGCTCATGCGGGCACCCGGGAAGATACGCCGGGCCACGGCATCTGCGTATCGCCGTCGTTGCCGAACGCGATCCACAGCTCCTCCGCGAGGTGGGGGGCGAGCGGGGCGAGCAGCTGCGCGAGCACCCGCAGCGCACCCAGCAGCGCGTCGCGGTCGGCCGCGCCCAGCGCGCCGGTGCGCGCGAGGACGCGTTTCTCGAAGTCCTTGATGCGGTCGAACAGGCGCATGACGTTGCGCACCGCGCTGTGCATCTCCAGGGCGGTCATCTCCTCCGTTGTCTTCTGGACGGCAGTGTCGCACCATTTGTCAAGGCGTGAGCGCAGATGCTCGGTCGTGTCTCTCATCGGCGCGTGCGCGTCGGTCGATCCCTGCTCGGCGCCGGCGCCGGCGTGCGCATCGACGGGGGCGCGTCCGTTGCCGGGCGCGAAGCCGTCCGTCTGGGCGGGCTCCGAGGCGGCCGCCGCCTCGGCCGCGAGCTGGGCGTGGGAGAAGTCCCAGACCTGCGTGAGGAAGCGGTGGCAGCGCAGGATCGCGGAGTCGCTCCAGTTCAGCGAGCGCTGCGGGCGGGCGGCGTAGAGCGTGGCGAGGCGGACGGTGTCGGCGCCGTAGGTCCCGACGAGCTCGTCGGGGTCGACGACGTTGCCGAGGTGCTTTGACATCTTGCGCCCGTCGCGGATCACCATCTCGTGGAAGAGGCAGCCCGCGAACGGCTCGCCGTCGGCGAGGAAGGCGAGCGGCCCGATGTCGCGCAGGGCCTTGGTGACGATGCGCTGGTCGAACACGAAGTTGCCGCTGTCCGAGCCGGCGACGACGCGCTCGCAGGGCAGCCATGCACGGAGGTCGTCGAGCGCGAAGATCTCCTGCAGCGGACGCTCGCGCTCCTGCGGGGGCACGCACGCGGGCACCCACAGCCAGAGCGCGTCGAAATGGCAGTCGAGCGTGTCGGTCTCGCGCCGTCCCGGCCCGCCGCAGCGGGGACAGGCGGTCTGCACGAAATCCTCGCGCTCGGCCAGCGGGTTTCCGGCGCCGGTGGGCTTGAGGTCGAGCGGCAGCAGCACCGGCAACTGCTCGGCGGGCACGGGCACGGCGCCACAGTCGGAGGCGCAGTAGACGACCGGGATCGGCGTTCCCCACGAGCGCTGGCGCGAGATCGAGAAGTCGTTGGCGCGGTAGCGGACGGCCGGGCGGGCGCCGGGCGGCGGGGGAAGGTCCGCTGGAATCCTCTCGGAGTCCGCGGAGGCCTCCGCGGCGCCGTCGTCCACGTCCGGCCACAGCCGTCGGGCGATCAGCGCGTCGCTGTGGTCGCGCGCGGGAATGCCGAGGACCGCGGTCGCGCCGAAGCGCCCGTCCACCACGGGCGAGATCAGCACCGGCAGGGGCTCCTCGCCGGCGGGCGAGGGCAGTGTGCGGCCGGTGTCGATCAACGGGATCGCCTCGGCGTCGCGGTCGCCGCGCTCCAGGCCGCCGGAGCGCAGGTCCTCCAGGCGCTCGCGAACGGCGGGGTCGGTGGCCCACAGATCGATGTCGGGGTGCTTGGGCGAGATCAGCACGAAGCGAGCCAGCGCGATCGCGTCGCCGTGCGGGGTGAACGCCGTGAGGGCGCCGCCGTCCGAGGCGCCGAGATCCAGCTCGATCCCGTCGACGCGCCCGAGCACGAAGCGCTGGCTGGAGAGCGCCACCTCGTCCCAGACGCCGCTGTCGGCCAGGTCCCGCAGGCGACGGTCGTTCTCCTGCAGGTGGGCGCTGACGCGCAGGTACCACTGCGGGCGCTGGATCAGGCGCACGGGATTGTGGCAGCGCCAGCAGAGGCCGTTCTCGACCTGGATCGTGGCGAGGGTCGTCTGGCAGTGATCGCACCAGTCCACGGCGCCGGCGCCGCGGTAGACGAGCCCGGCGTCGAGCAGGACGAGAAAGAGCCACTGCGACCACCGGTACATGAGTGCGTCGGAGCTGAGGAAGGCGCGATCCCAGTCGAGGGAGTAGCCGAGGCGCTGCAGCTGGCCGGTCATGTGCTCGGCGCAGCGGGCGACCCAGTCGCCGGGAGACTCGCCGCCGGCGATCGCGCCCAGCTCGGCGGGCAGGCCGAAGGCGTCGAAGCCGAACGCGAACAGCACGTCCTCGCCGCGCGCGCGCCAGAAGCGGGCGTAGGCGTCGCCGATCGAGTAGGAGCGGACGTGGCCGATGTGGACGTTGCCGGAGGTGAACGGCGCCGAGGGCTTGATGTAGCGGCGGGGACGGGCGCCGTCGATGGGGGGCGTCGCGAACGCGTCGCGCGCCCGCCAGGCCGCCTGGCGGCGAGCCTCGATCGCCTGCGGGTCATAGCTCGGCGGAGTCCTGGCGCTCATGGACAACCGAGCATATCCGAGGCTCCGCGACCGTTTGTGAGCATCTGGGGCGTTCATCCGCGAGGAGTGCAAAGATGCTGAGATGGAGATCGAGATCGGGCGCGGCAAGAAGGCCCGCCAGGCATACGGCTTCGACGACATCGCGATCGTCCCCTCGAGGCGGACGCGCGATCCGGACGACATCGACATAGGCTGGAAGCTGGGTCCCTACCAGTTCGAGCTGCCGATGCTGGGAGCCGCGATGGACGGCGTCGTCTCGCCCGAGACGGCGGGGATGATCGGCAGGCTCGGCGGACTGGCGGTGCTCAACCTCGAGGGCATCTTCACCCGCTACGAGGACGCGGACGAGCAGTTGGAGCGGATTGCGCAGCTGCCGAAGGAGGTGGCGACGCGGGAGATGCAGGACATCTACCGCGAGCCGGTCAAGCCCGAGCTGATCGCCAAGCGGATCTCGGAGATCAAGGAGCAGAAGGTCGTGGTCGCTGCGTCGTTGACGCCGCAGCGGGTGCGCGACCACTACGAGCTGGCGCTGGAGGCGGGCCTGGACGTGCTCGTGATCCAGGGGACGGTGGTGTCCGGCGAACACGTCTCGACCGTCTCCGAGCCGCTGAACCTGAAGGAGTTCATCCCCAGCCTCGACGTGCCGGTCGTGGTCGGTGGCTGCGCGTCCTACCACACGGGACTGCACCTGATGCGCACCGGGGCCGCGGGTGTGCTCGTGGGCGTGGGGCCGGGCGCGGCGTGCACGACCAGGGGCGTGCTCGGGATCGGCGTGCCGCAGGCGACGGCGATCGCGGACGTGGCGCATGCGCGCTCGACGCACATGCTGGAGACGGGCGAGTACTGCCAGGTGATCGCGGACGGTGGGATGCGCAACGGGGGGGACGTCGCCAAGGCGATCGCGCTGGGCGCGGACGCCGTGATGATCGGCTCGCCGCTGGCGCGCGCGTACGAGGCTCCCGGCAGGGGCTTCCACTGGGGCATGGCGACGTTCCACCCGACCCTGCCGCGAGGCGCGCGGGTGGCGACGACGCAGAACGGCACGCTCGAAGAGATCCTGGTCGGCCCGGCACGCGAGAACGACGGCACGTTCAACCTGTTCGGCGGCCTGCGCACGTCGATGGCGACGTGCGGGCACAAGGATCTGGCCGAGTTCAACCGCGCCGAGGTGGTGATCGCGCCGTCGCTGCAGACCGAGGGCAAGGCGCTGCAGCGCGACCAGGCGGTCGGCATGGGCGCTGTCAACGGGAAGGCCGCAGCGCTCGTCAACGATTGAGCCTGCGGTGGCGTCCGTCTTGCGGCGGAGCACAGGCCGAGCTGTCGGCGCGATGGCGCGGGCATGAGAGGGGCGTTCTTTTGGGGAGACCCGTATGCGCGGATCACCGATGGGCGCTGCCGGCGCCGGTCACCGCAGCCGCCGGCGCCGCGAAGGCAGAGGACTTCGCCTATGATGGATCGCCGCGCCGCGCGCTGACGCGCGGCCTTTTTCACGCCATGAGCACAGTCGCGACGAAGACATATGTGGCCAAGCCGACCGATCGCGAGCGCGACTGGGTGCTGGTCGACGCGAACGGCAAGACGCTCGGCCGGCTGGCGACGCAGATCGCCGACGTGCTGCGGGGCAAGCGCAAGCCGCAGTACACGCCGCACATCGACACGGGAGACTTCGTCGTGGTGATCAATGCGGAGAAGGTCGCGGTGACCGGGAGCAAGCGGACCGACAAGCGCTACTACCGCCACTCGGGCTACCCCGGCGGGTTGCGGTGGCGCACCTTCGAGGAGATGATCGCGCGCCGGCCCGAGGAGGTGCTCAGGCTGGCTGTGAAAGGGATGATGCCCCGCAACAGGCTGGCGCGCAAGCAGCTGACCAAGCTGAAGATCTATGCCGGCCCCGAGCACCCGCATGCGGCACAGAAGCCTCGAGTGCTGGAGATAGAGGGTTAGAGATGGCTGACGACGAGACACCCGACACACCCGAGACGCTCGAGACTTCCGAGACCGGCGCCGGGGAGACCGCCCCGGCGCAGGAGGCCGCGCGGGAGACCGCCGCGGGCCAGGAGGAGCGGGTTCCGGAGGCTGGGGCCGAGGTTGTCGAGGAGATGCCTGCCGAGCACGCGGTCCCGACAGAGGAGGCCGCGGAGATCGCCGCGGTCGCTGAGGACGCGCCCCTGGAGGCGATCCAGGAGGCCGAGGAGCGCGGCGAGAGCGGGAAGGCGCTCGAGACCGAGCCGTTCGAGCCGGTCGTCGGCCATGCCGTCCCGACCGAGGAGGCGACGGAGATCGCCGCCGTGGCTGAGGACGCGCCCCTGGAGGCGCTCCAGGAGAGCGAGGAGTCGCCTGAGCCCGTCGCCGAGGAGCAGACCGAGGCCGAGCCGGTCGCGCAGACCGAGGCCGAGTCGGTCGCCGAGGAGCAGGGCGAGGCCGGGCAGCGGAGCGGGCCCAAGGAGGTCGAGGAGGAGCCGGAGGAGGAGCCCGCGCCGCGCGAGAAGCCGGCCGTGCCGGGCGCGCACCTGGAAGTCGACATCGTCCCCGAGGGCGTCGATCCGCTCGGCCGTCGCGAGGAGCCCGCCGACCCGTACGCGGCCGTGGCCGAGGTCTACGAGCAGGAAGTCGCCGAGGAGGAGCAGGATGTCGGGGAGGATGAGCTTCAGGAGGAGACGCTCACCGAGCCGATCTCGACTGCCGCGATCGACCTTGCATCAGGCGCCAGGTACAGGGCGACGGGCAAGCGCAAGACCGCGATCGCGCGCGTGACGCTGAGGCCCGGCGATGGCACATATCTCGTGAACGGGCGCGCGCTCGAGGAGCACTTCCCGAGGGTCACGCTGCAGCGCAACATCCGCCAGCCGCTCGAGACGGTCGGGTACCAGGAGCGGATGGACGTCGTCGCGCGGCTGCACGGGGGCGGCATCTCCGCGCAGGCGGGCGCGCTGCGTCACGGCGTGTCGCGGGCTCTGCTCGAGGCCGACCCGAACCTGCGCGGCGAGCTGAAGCGGCGCGGCTTCCTCACGCGCGACTCCCGCGCGAAGGAGCGCAAGAAGGCGGGCCTGAAGAAGGCGCGCAAGCGTCCGCAGTTCTCCAAGCGCTAGACAGCCGGTGGGGCGCCGAGCTCGCCCGGCCCAGGGGGTCCGGATGTCGTCACTCTTCCAGATATGACACGTCGTCTGTTCGGGACCGACGGCGTGCGTGGCGTCGCCGGCGAGCTGCTGAGCGCCGAGCTGGCTCTCGGCCTGGGCAGGGCGGCGACGCGTCGGCTGCAGGTGAAGCGTCCCCAGGTCCTGATCCTGCGAGACACGCGCGAGTCGGGCCCGATGCTGGAGGCGGCGCTCGCGGCGGGGGTGGCGTCGGCGGGCGGGGATGTGCTGCTGGGCGGCGTGCTGCCGACGCCGGCCGCGCCGCTGCTGATCGATCGCTACGGCCTGCAGCTGGCGGCGGTGATCTCGGCGTCGCACAATCCGTACCGGGACAACGGGATCAAGTTCTTCGGCGCCGACGGATACAAGCTCTCGGACGAGGCCGAGCTCCAGATCGAGCGCGAGCTCGAGCAC
Organism: Solirubrobacteraceae bacterium; assembly: GCA_035632775.1. Lineage (GTDB taxonomy): Bacteria > Actinomycetota > Thermoleophilia > Solirubrobacterales > Solirubrobacteraceae > Palsa-744. Next base: position 18,540 of record DASQGE010000056.1, read on the forward strand.
GACCGCGAGCGGGTCGCCAACGCAGAGGCCGGAGCGGGCGAGGCTGGAAAGGGGGAGGCTGGAAAGGGCGAAGCCGGAGCGGGGGAGGCCGGAGCGGGGGAGGCCGGAGCGAGCCGGCAGGCGTCGCCGCAGATCGGCCGCATTCGCGAGCTCAGGGGCGCGGACGAGGACTACCTGCGCGAGCTGCACGCCCGCTTCTCCGATCTGGACCTGACCGGCCTCGACGCGGTGCTGGACTGCGCCAACGGCGCTACCTACGAGGTCGCTCCCGAGATCTTCAGGCGGCTCGGCGCCAGCGTGACCGTGATCGCGGATGCTCCCGACGGGCGCAACATCAACGACGGGTGCGGCTCCACCCACGTGCAGCGGCTGGCCGAGCGGGTCCTGGCGGGCGGGCACGCGCTCGGGTTCGCGTTCGACGGCGACGGCGACCGGGTGCTCGCGGTGGACGGCGCCGGAGGGGTGGTCGACGGCGACGAGCTGATCGCGCTGGCGGCGCTTCATCTGCGCGAGTCCGGGCGCCTTACGGGCGGCGGGGTCGCGGTGACGGTGATGACCAACTACGGCTTTCACTCCGCGATGTCCGACGCCGGGATCGAGGTGGCGAGCACGAAGGTCGGGGACAGATACGTGCTGGAGGAGCTGCGCGCGCGCGGCTGGACGCTCGGCGGCGAGCAGTCGGGACATCTGATCGACCTCGGCTTCAACCGAACCGGCGACGGGATCGCGGGGGCGCTGTTGACGCTCGAGGCGCTCGCGGGGGCGGACCTGCGCGAGCGGGGCGCGATGGCGAAGTTGCCGCAGCGCCTGGTCAACGTGCGCGTGCGCGATCGCCAGGCGCTGCACCGCGCGCAGGAGGTGACGGCGGCGGTGCGCGCCGCGGACGAGGCGCTGGCGGGGCGCGGGCGCGTACTCGTACGCCCCAGCGGGACCGAGCCGCTCGTGCGCGTGATGGTCGAGGCGCCGACAGACGCCGAGGCCCAGGAGGTGTGCGACCGGCTGGTGGGGCTGGTCGAGCGCGAGCTGGGCTGATACGGCCGTGACTCGAGGCCCGAGGGCTGGATTGCGACGCCCGACCGGTGGACGTTGCGAGGAGGATCTCAGCCTGGATCCACGATTTCGCGGTCGTCTCGGCACCGGATGGCGCATCGCCAGGCGCCATCGCCGTCGCCCCGAGGGGTCACACTACGGGCGCTCCGTCGATGTCCGGAGGCTCGACCCCCGGCACCGATGCTCAACCCGCCATCGGTGGATCGAGGCTCAGGCCGTGGCCGGCCGAGGGCCGCTGATATCTTCGACCGGGTGTGCGGCATCGTCGGCTACGTCGGTAATCGCCCCGTCCGCGAGCTGCTGCTCAGCGGGTTGAAGCGGCTGGAGTACCGCGGCTACGACTCGGCCGGGATCTCCGTGATCGAGGACGAGCGCATCGCGTCGGTGCGGGCGGTCGGCAACCTCGGAGCGCTGCAGGCCAAGCTCGACGAGCTCGCCGCGACCGCCCAGGCCGATCGTGGCGGTCCGGCTGTCGCCGTGGCGGCGAGGCCGGCTACGACCGGCATCGGCCACACGCGCTGGGCCACGCACGGGCGTGTCAGCGAGGAGAACGCCCACCCGCATTACGACTCCCACGACCGCCTGCACGTGGTCGTGAACGGGATCGTCGAGAACTACATCTCGCTCAAGGAGCGGCTCGCCGCCGAAGGCAGCGTGTTCACCTCCGAGACCGACGCCGAGGTGATCGCGCACCTGATCGCAAGCCATTACGACGGCGATCTCGCGGCCGCCGTCCGTGCCGCTTACGGGGAGCTCGAGGGGCACTACGCGTTCGTGGCGATGAGCCTGGACGAGCCCGAGGTGCTCGTCGGCGCGCGCCGCGAGTGTCCGCTGATCGTCGGCCGTGGCGAGGGGGAGCAGTTCGTCGCCTCGGCCGTGCCCGCCTTCCTGGCGGAGACCAGACGGGTGCAGTTCCTCGACAACGACGAGATCGTCGTGCTCAGACCCGATGGCGTGACGATCACGACTCCCGCGGGCGAGGAGCTGGAGCGGCCGGTGCAGACGGTCGACTGGGACGAAGAGACCGCCGAGAAGGGCGGCTACGAGACGTTCATGCTCAAGGAGATATACGAACAGGCCGACGCGGTCGCCGAGACGATCGCCGACCGCACGGCGGGCGGGGACGGCGTGGACCTGGACGAGGAGGGCGCGCTCGACGAGGCGATCCTCGCCGGCGTGCGCCGGATCGTGATCGTCGCCTGCGGCACCTCCTACCACGCCGGCCTGATCGGGCGCTATGCGATCGAGGAGTGGGCGCGGCTGCCGGTCGAGATGGACATCGCCTCGGAGTACCGCTACCGCAACCCGGTGCTCGGCCCCGGCGATCTCGTGATCGGGATCTCGCAGTCCGGCGAGACCGCGGACACGCTCGCGGCGATGCGGATGGCGCGCGCGCGCGGGGCCACCGTGCTGGCGATCACCAACGTGATGGGCTCGCAGGCCACGCGCGACGCCGACGGCGTGCTGTTCACGCGCGCGGGTCTCGAGATCGGGGTGGCGGCGACGAAGACGTTCCTGTGCCAGGTCGCGGTCGTCTACCTGCTCGGGCTGCGTCTCGCCCAGCTGAGGGGCACGCTGGCGCCCGAGCGGGTCGCCGAGCTGGTCGCGGAGATGAAGCGCCTGCCGCACTGCATCGACGAGGTGCTCGAACGCGCCGGCGAGCCGGTCGCGCGCGTCGCGCAGGAGCGCTTCCGCAGCGAGTTCTTCCTGTACATCGGCCGTCACGTCGGCCTGCCGGTCGCGCTGGAGGGCGCGCTGAAGCTGAAGGAGATCTCCTATATCGCCACCGACGCGTACGCGGCCGGGGAGATGAAGCACGGCCCGATCGCCCTGCTCGACGACTCGACGCCGGTCGTCAGCGTGGCCACCGACTCGCCCGTGCTGGAGAAGCTCGCCTCGAACATGCAGGAGGTCCGCGCCCGGGGCGCCCAGGTGATCGCGATCGTGACCGCCGGCAACGAGCGGATCGCAAAGCACGCCGACTCCGTCATCCCGGTTCCGGCGGTCGACTGGATGCTGCAGCCGATGCTCGCGGTGATCCCGCTGCAGCTGCTCGCCTACGAGATCGCCAGGCTGCGCGGGCTGAACGTGGACCAGCCGCGCAACCTCGCCAAGACCGTCACCGTCGAGTAGCGGCGTCGGGCGCGCGAGCGCACCGCTGGGCGAGATGGTCGGGGCGAGTGGGGAGCACCCGCGTGTGCGGGTGCGGCCTTGCGCGGGGAATCGCGGGTCGTGCGGGACCCGGCGGCCGCGCGGGCGCTCGACCAGCCCCACCAGCCGGTCGCACACCTCCTGGGCCTCGGCGTCTGTCGGCGCCTCGACCATCACGCGCACGAGCGGCTCGGTCCCGCTGGGGCGTACGAGCAGTGTCCTTCGCGGGGAGATCGTCGGGGCGAGCGGGCTCCGACGGCCGCGGGTGCGGCCTTGCGCGGGGAGATGGCCGCGGCGGGACCGATTAGCATCGCAACTCGTGGAGGCGCTCCCCGAGTGGCTGAACCCCCTGCCCGACGCCGAGCGCATGCGGGCGATCGACCGCTGGGCGATCGAGGTCCGCGGCGTGCCGTCGCTGGACTTGATGGAGCGCGCCGGCGCGGGTATCGCCCGCGCGGTCGAGCGCCTGGTGCCGGACGGTCCGGCGGTCGTGGTCTGCGGCCGGGGCAACAACGGCGGCGACGGCCTCGTGGTCGCGCGTCTGCTGCGCGACGCGGGCCGCGAGGTCACCGTGCTGTGCACCGCTCCGCCCGCGGAGCTCTCAGGTGACGCGCAGGCCAACCTGAAGCGCCTTCCCGGCGCCGCGCCGCTGGAGCTCGCGCAAGGCGGGGACGCGCTCGGCGGGGCGAGTATCGTCGTCGACGCCCTGCTCGGGACCGGCTTTGCCGGCGAGCCTCGCGGCGCGGTCGCCGAGGCGATCGCGGCGGTCGAGAGCTGTTCCGCGCCGGTCCTCAGCGTGGACGTGCCATCCGGCGTGGACGCCTCCACGGGCGTCGTCTCCGGGCCTGCCGTCGGCGCCGCGATCACGGTGACCTTCCACGCGTCCAAGCCGGGCCTCTGGATCCATCCCGGCAAGGCGCACGCCGGTGAGGTCGAGGTGCTCGACATCGGCATTCCCCGGGGCGCGCCCCCCGACGCCGAGATCGGCCTGATAGCACCCGCGGTCCTCGAGATGCTGCCGCGCCGGAGCGCCGCGTCGACCAAGTTCTCCTCCGGCCATGTTCTCGTCGCCGGCGGCTCGCGCGGCCTGACGGGCGCCCCGCGCATGGCCGCGCTGGGCGCCATGCGCGCGGGCGCCGGCTATGTCACGGCGTGCGTTCCGGCCTCGCTTCAGGCGATCCTCGCAAGCGGTCCGCCCGAGCTGATGACCCGCGGGCTGCCCGATTCGGACGGCGCGCTCACGCCCGCGGGAGTCGAGGTGGTGCTCGAGGCCGCGCGCCGCGGCGGGGCGCTCGTGCTGGGTCCCGGGCTCGGACGCGGCGAGCACGCGGTCGCGTTCGCGCGCGCCCTGGCCCGTCGCGCCGAGGTTCCGCTCGTGCTCGACGCCGACGGCCTGAATGCGCACGCGGACAACTCGGCCGGCTCGCACGGCGGCGGCCATCTGGACGATCTGGCCGAGCGGGACGCCGCCACCGTGCTCACCCCGCACCCCGGCGAGCTCGCGCGCCTGCTCGATATCGACGACGAGCTGATCGCGCGCGAGCGCCTGGCGCACGCACGCCTGACCGCGCAGCGCGCGCGCGCGGTGGTCGTGCTCAAGGGCGACGACACGCTCGTCGCCGATCCCTCCGGCCTCGTCGCTGTCAGCCCCGGCGACAGTCCTGCGCTCGCGACCGCCGGCACCGGGGACGTGCTTGCGGGCGTGATCGCCGCGCTGCTGGCCCAGGACCTGCCCGCGTTCGCCGCGGCTTCGGCCGGGGTGTTTCTGCACGCGCAGGCCGGTCGCCTGGCCTCGGCGGCGCAGGGCGCCGCCGAGGGCGTGATCGCCTCCGACTTGATCGCGCAGCTGCCGGCCGCGCGCGGCGCGGGAGGCGGCCGTCCTGCACACCGTCGCCCCGCCCGCGGACGTGACCGCGCTCGTCGCGGCGGGCCCGGCCGGGGCCGGAGCAAAGGAGGCGGAGGCGCGGACGGGGCCGACCGCCGATGAGCATCGCGCGTGCGAGGGCGAGCGTAGACCTGGGCGCGGTCGCCGAGAACTGCGCGCGGCTGCTGCGCGAGCTCGACGGTTCGGAGCTGTGCGCCGTGGTCAAGGCGGACGGCTACGGTCACGGCGCGGTTCCGTGCGCCAAGGCGGCGCTCGGCGCGGGCGCGACGTGGCTGGCGGTGGCCACGGTCGACGAGGTGGACGAGCTGCGGGACGCCGGCGTCGAAGCGCCGGTTCTCGTCATGGGCGCTCTGCGCAACCGCGAGGAGCTCGAGCGGGCGATCGTGCTCGGAGCCGACATCGTGCTGTGGCGCGAGCGGTCCGTCGCGCTCGCCTCGGAGGCGGCTCGGCTGGTCTCGGGCACGGCGCGGGTCCACGTCAAGCTCGACACCGGCATGGGTCGCCTCGGCACGCGCGACCCGGCCGAGGCGGCGCGGGTGCTCGCGGCCGCCGTCGATACTCCCGGCGTGCGGCTGGCGGGGGTGATGACGCACTTCGCCACCGCCGACATCCTCGACGACGGCGGCTTCTTCGAGCTTCAGCTGGAAGCGTTCGCCGGCTGGGCCGGCGCTGTCAAGGCCGAGCACCCCGACATCCTCGTCCATGCCGCCAACAGCGCCGCCGTCCTGCGCGACCCGCGCGCCCACTTCGACATGGTCCGCTGCGGCATCGCGCTCTACGGCCTCGACCCCTTCGGCGCGGACCCCTTCGCGCGCGAGCTGCGGCCGGCGCTGGAGCTCAGCTCCTACCTCGCCGAGGTCAAGCGGTGCGCGGCAGGCCAGAGCACCGGCTACGGGCGGCGCTTCGTCGCCGAGCGCGACACGCACATCGGCGTGCTCCCGATCGGCTACGGCGACGGCTGGCGGCGGGGGCTGTCGAACAACGCGGACGTGCTCGTCGACGGTCGTCGCCGGCCGCTGGTGGGTACGGTGAGCATGGACAACGTCGCCGTCGACCTCGGCCCCGACCCGGCGGCGATGCGGCTGCGGGGCGCGGAGGCGGTCCTGATCGGGGCGCGTGGTGACGAGCGGATCACCGTCGAGGAGCTCGCGCGACGCCTGGACACGATCAACTACGAGATCGCCTGTGGCCTGTCGGCGCGCGTGGACCGCGCCTACCCTCCCCGATCTCCTGCGCTCTCGTGAGCGAGGCGGCGCCCGGCGAGGCTCTGCGGGCCCTCCGCGCCGCGCTCGAGCACACTCCCGCCTGGCTCGTCGGTGGCGTACCCCGCGACCGCGCGCTCGGGCGCGTCACGGCCGATCTGGACGTCGTCGTCGAAGGCAGCGCCTCCGAGGCGGCGCGCGCGGTCGCCCGAGCCGCCGGGGGAGCCCCCTGCTTCGAGCTCTCCGCGGACTTCTCGGGGTGGCGGGTGATCGCGCGCGATCGCTCCTGGCAGGTCGACGTCCAGCCGCTGCGCGGCGGCTCGCTGACGGCCGACCTGGCGCTGCGCGACTTCACCGTCAACGCGATCGCCGAGCCTGTTGGGGGCGGCGCGCCGGTCGATCCCCTCGGCGGGCTCGCTGATCTCGCCGCGGGGCGCCTGCGCATGGCCTCCCCCCGCGCGTTCGCCGAAGACCCCCTGCGCGCGCTGCGTCTCGTGCGCATCGCGCTCGACCTCGGCTTGGAGCCCGATCGGAACACCGCCCGTGCCGCCTCGCTGGCTGCGGGCGAGCTGGGGCGGGTCTCGGGCGAGCGCACCTTCATGGAGCTGCGCCGCGTCCTCGCCTCGCCGCGCGTGCTCGACGGCCTGGAGCTGATGGGCTCGCTCGGGCTCACCGCCGCGGTGCTGCCCGAGCTGCAGGCGCTGCACGGCGTGGAGCAGAGCCGCTTCCATCACCGCGACGTCTACGGCCACACGCTCGAGGTGCTCGAGCGTGTGATCGCGCTGCAAGGCGACCCCGCGGCGGTCCTCGGCGCGCCCGAGCACGGCGCCGAGGTGGCGGCGGTGCTGGCCCAGCCGCTCGCGGACGAGCTCACCCGCGGCGACGCGCTGCGGTGGGGCGCGCTCCTGCACGACGCCGCCAAGCCGCTGACCCGCGCCGTTCGCCCCGACGGGCGCGTTACCTTCGTCGGCCACGACGTCCGCGGCGCCGAGCTCGCGCGCTCGGCCCTCGAGCGCCTGCGCACGTCAGAGCGCCTGCGCGCTCACGTGGCGGCGCTCGTCCGTCACCACCTGCGTCTCGGATTTCTCGTGCACGAGCCCAAGCCGCTGGCGCGGCGCACCGTGTTCGCCTACATGCGCGCCACGTCTCCCGTCGAGGTCGACGTCACGCTGCTGTCCGTCGCCGATCGCCTCGCCACCCGGGGCGATCGCGCGGCAGAGTCGATCGACGCTCACCTGCGGCTGGCCGGCGCGATGCTCGCCGACGCCCTGCGCTGGCGCGCCGAAGGGCCGCCAAAGCCGCTGTGGCGCGGCGACGAGCTCGCCGCGGAGCTCTCCATCCCTACGGGCCCGCGCATCGGCCAGCTGCTCGAAGAACTCGCGGCGGCGCAGTACGCGGGCGAGGTGGCGACCCGCGACGAGGCTCTCGCCCACGCGCGCGCGCTGCTTACGGCGCCTGCGCCTCCGCGGTCCTCGTCCTGACGACCGAGCGCCGACGGCTGCGGTGACCGGCGCCGGCGGCGAACGACGCAGGAGCGAGCTCCCGGGTCTCCCGAAAAGACCGCCTCTCTCAGACCGTCTACTCTTCGCGGTCGATGCCAGACCCGATCTCAGATCCGAACTGCATCTTCTGCAAGATCCTCGCCGGCGAGCTGTCTTCGACGATCGTCGACGAAGACGAGCGCACGATCGCCTTCATGGACATCAACCCCGCCACGCGCGGCCACGCGCTCGTGATCCCGCGGGCGCACTCCGTCGATCTGCTCAGCGTCGGCTCCGAAGACCTGCACGCCGTCGCGCTCGCCTCGCAGCGGCTCGCGGCGCGCATCACCGAGCGTCTCGGGGCCGACGGCGTCAACCTCGTCAACTCCTGCGGCGCGGTGGCGTGGCAGAGCGTCTTTCACTTCCACATCCACGTCATCCCGCGCTACACCGACGACCCGCTGCGGCTCCCGTGGGTGCCCGCGCCGGGCGATTCCGCCGAAATCGCGGCCGCCGCGCAGGAACTCGCGGGCGTTCCGCGAACTAGCTAACCGCACCATCCTTCGTGCAGGCGTGTTCATGACGCATATGAAACGTGCATCCACCGCGATACTGGGGGCGCTCGCGCTGCTTCTCGCGCTGCCGGCGTTTGCGCCCGCGACGCTCAGCGAAGTCGGCGTCATCGGCGCGACCACGCCCGCGACCGTGCCCAGCTGCCCCGCCAGCCCGTGTCTGGCCGTCAGCCGCACGACCGGCTTCCAGGTGAAGGTCGGATCCGCGAGCAACATCCTGTCCGCGCCCCGCGAAGGCACGATCGTCGCCTGGACGATCACCCTCGGCAAGCCCAACGCCAGCCAGATCAAGTTCTTCAACGCCAACGAGGGCGGCGTCGCCACTGCCGGCATCGCAGTCTTGCGTCTGCAGCGCAAACCCAATCTCACGTACAAGCTGATCTCACAGAGCCCGGTCGTCAAGCTCGAAAAGTACTTCGGCAAGACCGCCCAGTTCCCGCTCGCCGCCACGATCAACGTCAAGAAGGGCGACGTCATCGCCCTGACCGTGCCCTCGTGGGCTCCCTCCCTCGCGCTCGGCTTCACCAACTCGACCTCCTGGCGCGCCTCCAGGCCGAAGAGCCAGTGCACGAGCACCTCCAGCCAGACCGCCCAAACCCAGATCGGCTCGAACGTGCAGTACTTCTGCCTCTACCGCACCGCGCGCCTCACCTACAGCGCCACGCTGATCTCCACGCCCTAGGTATTACGGGGCGCCGGCGCCGCCCGTGGCGCCTGAGCCTTCTTTGGCTTCGCTGCCGCCTTTGCTTTCGCTTTTCGCGCCTTCTTTGCTCGTGCCGCCCGCCGAGGTGCCGCCGGCCGATTCGCCTTCGCCCGCGCTACTGCCGCCGGTCGATTCCGAGCTCGATTTTCCTTCTTCGCTCGACGAGCCCGATTCGCCTTCCCCGGTCGTTTTCGATTTGGTCGTCGCCGTCGTCGAGGTCGCCGTCGTCTTCGACGCTTCCTTTTCGGCGCTCGTATCCGTCGGCGGGGTGATGTTGGGCGTGCTCTTCGGCGTCACGTCCGAGACGTTGCCGGACCCGCCGCACGCGCTCAGTCCGGCGGCGCACGCCAGCAGCGCCAGCCCGGTGGCGGCGACGGCCGTGGCACGGCGTGCGGGGCGGCGGGCGGTAAGGGTGGGATTGCGGACGGCGTTCACGCGCTCGCGCTCGGAGCCGGCGCGCCGAGCGGTCCCATCCGCCGGCCGCAGCTCGGGCAGTCGTTCAAGTCCCTCTGCGCCAGCTGGCCGCACCACGGGCAGAACCGCAGGCTCTCGACCGCCCACGGCAGCTTCGAGTCCGATGGCGCGAGCGGCAGCACCTTGCCGACGACCTCCATCTCCTCGCCCGTGTCACGGTCTCTGTAGATCTCGCCGGGCTGCGCTTCGATCACGATCTCCCGCCCGCTGGCGGGGTTGCGCAGACGGTAGCGCTGCTGGGTGCTCATCGGCGGCACTTTACCGGAGCGCGCCGGCGTCACGCCCGGCCGGCCCGTTCCCAAGCCGGCGGGCCCTTGCCGCGCCCGCGGATTCCATTCCGATGGCGCGCGCGCGATCGATGGGCCGGCGGGCGGCGCGAATAGGCTCTCGCCCGATGCGCATCCTCATCTTCCACGGCTACCTGCTCGGCGGGACGGGCTC
>DASQGE010000057.1:0-48932 GCA_035632775.1 Solirubrobacteraceae bacterium
TAGCATCGGCGGGCGCAGTCACCGCGACCCTGCTCACGTGGCGGCTCCATCAGACCCTGCCCCTCCTGCGATGCATACGTATAGGCCGTCATCGCCTCGGCAATGCTCGGTCTTCGTCTCCCGCGCGCTCGCGCAGGCCGCGGATGTGAACGTGATGCTCAGGATCCGAGCGTGGCCGAGGTGTAGGGGCCTTCGTTTCAGTCCGTCTCGGCGGGCAGGCTGGAGTCTTCTGCCGGCGCCGGACCCTCGATCTCTTCTACGACCGACAGACGCCCCGCGGTGCGCACCGGCGCGGCGGTCCGCTCGAGCTGGCTGTCCGCGATCGCCGCGAACGCGTCGACGATCAGTCTTCCGACCGGGAGCACCTCGATGACATCCCCTCCATGCTCCCTGGCTGCGGGGATGCTGTCGGTCGTGTAGATGCGCTGCACCCCGAGGGCGGGCAGCTCGCGCCAGCGCTGGCCGGTGAACAGCCCGTGGGTGGCGAACACCGTGATCTCCTGCGCCCCCGCTTGTCGAAGCGCGGTGCACGCCGACACGAGGGTGCCGCCGGTGTCGAGGATGTCATCAACGATCACGACCCGCGACGTGACCGTGCCGACGAGGGAGCTGTGCGTGACGCCGTCCGCGTCACGCTGCTTGCGCAGGTAAGCAAGCGGCGTGCGGATGCCCGCTGCGCGGATGACGGCCTCACACCTTTCCAGCGCGCCTTCGTCCGGCGCCACGACGCTGACATCGACCAGGCCGCGTTGCACGAGCACGTCGGCAAACAGCGGTGCGGGCGACAGCGAGTCGACCGGCATCGGAAAGCACGCCGCCGCCCGACGGCTGTGTACGTCGATCGTGAGCACTCGATCGACGCCCATCGCGCAAAGCAGATCGCCGACCCAGCCGGCGCCCAGGCTCTGCCGAGGCTCGACACGGTCCTGGCGGGCATAGCCCAGATAGGGAAGCATCGCCACGACTCGCCGGGCTCCCTCGCGCTCGAGGGTGTGGGCCAGCAGCAGCACGGACAGCGTCTGCTCATGCGGCGGCGCCAGGGAGCCCAGTACCGCACACACGCGCGCCGCGACCGGACTCCCGATGCGCACGTACAGCTCGCCATTGGGGAAGCGCGAGAGCTCGCAGCTTCCCCGCGCAGGCGCCGAACGCTCGGTCAACGCGCGCCCCAGCAGCGGGTCATGCTCCGGCAGGGGGAAGATGATCGGTGTGCTCACGCGGTCATCGGTCCGTCTCAGCCACATGCTTCCTTCGCTGTCTTGCCGGGTAACCCCAGGTCACCGCGGCGGCTACATTCAGAGAGCGTGAGTGCCGTCGGCATTGCGGCTTACGCCGCCGGCCGGTTTGGCGGTCGTTCCTTGCGGAACACTCACGCTCTCAGCTTTGGATACTGACTGATGGTCTCCGGCCGGTCATCGCGGCAAACTGCGCGACCTCGTCCGGGATTGACCGCAGACTCGCGCGGGTGGCGGCGGCGCTTTCGCGCGAGCCCCGCGCGCGTCACCCGATCCATGGCCTGCTCGCGGCGTCTGCAACGCTCCAGTGTCGTGAGCCGGGTGAGAGCATGATTCGCGTCGGTCCAGCGGCGCTTCCATCGCGCGAGAGTCCCGAGGCGGCGGTGGAGACGCTCATGGAGCGCGGCTACGACGCGTGCGAGATCGACTTCGGCGGCGGCTTCTGGATGGACTGGGACTACGCCGCGCAGCTCGGAGCGCTGGCACGCGACGCCGGCGTGGCCCTCTCGGTCCACGCGCCGCTGGCGGCGTTCCTGGGCCATGTCGAGCACAGCGGGCGCAAGCACCGCATGGCAATCGGCATGCTCGACCACTCAGCGGGCGTGGCGGCCGCCTGCGGCGCCGCGCCGGTCGTGATCCATCCCGGCTTCCTGCTCGGGCGCACGCGCGAGCAGGCAATCCAGGCGGTGGTGGCCCAGCTCGACGAGCTGCGCGAACGCCTGGCGGCGAAGGGTCGCGCCGTACCGTTCGGCGTCGAGGTGATGGGTCGCGTACGCGAGCTCGGCAGCCTCGCCGACGTCGTGGAGATCTGCCGCCGCCTGGAGTGGGTGCGGCCGGTCATCGACTTCGCGCATATGCACGCGACGAGCGATGGCGGCTTCACGAGCGTGGACGCGTTCGCGCAGGCGCTGGGCGCGGCGGACGCGGTGCTCGCGCCCGGCGTGCCATTTCACATCCACTTCTCCGATATCAGCTTCGCCAACCGCAACGAGAAGGAACACCTGCCCTACGGCGAGGGCACGCTGCGCGCCGAGCCGCTCGCACAGGCGCTCTCCCACAGCGCTCGTCCCGCGGTCGTGATATCCGAGTCTCCCGACGAGACCTCCAACCAGATTATCCGGAAGGTCTTGCAACGTGCCCCGGCCGGCTGACGCAATGATGACCGAGCAGCGTGAGCCAACGAACCTCGACCGTGCGCACCGCCGCGCCCGCGAGCGCGGCGTGCTGGCGCCGCTCTACGCGCTCGTGCGCTTCCTGGTCGCGCCCCCGCTGCGGCTGTGGTTTCGGATGCGCATCTCGGGGACCGAGCACATCCCCGTTCTCGGCGCCGGGATCGTCGCGCCGAACCACAAGAACTTCCTCGACCCGTTCTTCATAGGGATCGCAACTCGCCGCCACGTGCGCTACATGGCCAAGGCGGAGCTGTTCAAAGGTCCGCTGGGCTGGCTGCTCTCACGCCTCGGCGCCTTCCCGGTGCGCCGCGGCGAGGCCGACGCGCAGGCGATGGAGACCGCCAGGCTGATCCTCGAGCAGGGCGGCCTGCTCGTCGTCTTCCCCGAGGGCACAAGGGTGGAGGACCCCCAGGCGCTCGGCTCCCCCCACCATGGCGCCGGCAGGCTGGCGCTGCTCACGGGCGCGCCGATCGTTCCCGCCGCCATCGCCGGCACGCAGAAGCTGTGGCTCGGGCCGCTCCCCAAGCCCCGCCGAGTGCAGCTCGCGTTTCTGCCCGCGATCGATCCGCGGCGGCTCTCGGATCGACCCGACGCGCTCAGCGAGCTGATCGACCGCGAGGTGTGGCCGGCCGTCCAGCGCGAGTATGGCCGCGAGCTGGCTCGCCCCGGTCTGATCCTCGCCGCGCTCGCGGCGATCGGGCTCGGCGGCGGCCTCATAGCTCGCCGGCGGACGAAAGCACAGACACGCCTGCTCGGCGTCGTCGAGCCGCTCAGGGTGCGCCGCCGCAAGGCCCGCAGGCGGACGCTGGCACGGCTGCGGCGACCCTGGCGGCGCTCGTAGCGGCGGCGGTTTGGGCACAACGAATTATGAGTATGGTCCGTGGATGGCGACGGTGAGCGACGCAGCCTCGGTCGTACCGCACCTGACCGTGGCCGAGCGGGCGGCTCGCGGCAAGGCGGCGCGAGCCGAGGTGCCGCGCTCCAGCCACGCCGTCTACGAGCCGGCGCCGCATCGCGTCGATCCGATCGCGCTGCTCAAGCGCCAGGCAAAGACGCGCGTGCCCGAGCTGGTGCCGATCCGCTACGGCCGCATGCTCGTCTCGCCGTTCACGTTCTATCGGGGCGCCGCGCTGATCATGGCCGGCGACCTGGCGGCGACCCCGCGCTCAGGTCTGACGGTGCAGTGCTGCGGCGACGCCCACCTGTCGAACTTCGGCGTCTTTGCCTCGCCCGAGCGGCGGCTGGTGTTCGACCTCAACGACTTCGACGAGACGCTCCCGGGGCCGTGGGAGTGGGACGTCAAGCGCCTGGCCGTGAGCATGCTGATCGCCGCGCGCGACAACGGCTTTGCCGTCAAGGATCAGGATCGGATCGTGCTGGACACAGTCGCGGCGTACCGCACCGCGATGGCAGGCTTCGCCGCCATGAAGAACCTCGACGTCTGGTATGCCCGTCTGGAGATCGAGACCGTGCTGGCGGAATTCGGCTCGCAGCTGAAGCCCAGGGGGGTCAAGAAGACCGAGAAGATGCTCGCCAAGGCCCGCACCAAGGACAGCATGTCGGCCTTCTCCAAACTGACGCGCGTGGTGGACGGTGAGGCGCGGATCGTCGCCGAACCGCCTCTGATCGTGCCGATCGACGACCTCGTGTCGGGCAGCGAGCGCGATGAGATGTTCGACGGGCTGCACGAACTGCTGCGCTCATACCGCGCCACGCTGGAGTACGACCGGCGCGTGCTGCTCGAGGAGTTTCGTCTGACCGACTTCGCGCGCAAGGTCGTCGGCGTCGGCAGCGTCGGCACGCGCGCATGGATCGCGCTGATGCTCGGCCGCGACGGTCAGGACCCGCTGTTCTTGCAGATGAAGGAGGCCGAGGCCTCGGTGCTGGAGGAGTTCCTCGCTCCCAGCGAGTTTGACAACCACGGCGAGCGGGTGGTCGCCGGACAGCGGCTGATGCAGGCCAGCAGCGACATCTTCCTCGGCTGGCTGCACGTCGAGTCCGGAATCGACGGCCAAGAGCGGGACTTCTACGGGCGTCAACTGAAGGATTGGAAGGGCTCGGCGGAAACTGAGCAGATGGTCCCGACGGGCATGAGCGCCTACGGCCGGTTGTGTGGCTGGACGCTCGCCCGCGCGCACGCCCGCAGCGGCGACCGCATCGCGATCGCCGCCTACCTCGGCAAGAGCTCAAGCTTCGACCGCGCCATCGTCCAGTTCTCCCACGCCTATGCCGAGCAGAACGAGCGCGACTACCAGGCGCTGGCCGCAGCGGTCGAGTCCGGCCACATCACCGCCGAGACCGGTCTCTGACACCCGGGGCCCACGGGTGATCCGCGAGAGCATCGCCTTGCGCCGTTGGCGCAGGGCTCGCTCGGCCGCAGCCGCAAGGACGCCCTGTGTTCTGAGGAGCAGGCGCTTCCTCTAGGATTGCCGTCTTGCGTCATCGACTGCTTGTGATCACACTCGTGGGCTCGATCGTCCTTGCGCCAGCGCCGGCGGTCGCGGCCACGCCGGTGAGCTATTCGGCGCTCCTCACCCAAATCGAGTCGGGGCCGGTCATCCGTGCGGTCATCAACCGGGGCCGTGGCGACGTCGAGATCAAGTTCCGCGACCTCTCTGAGTGGGAGGCCTTCTATCCGGCGGGCGCGCAGCCCACCCTGCAGCGGCTGCTCCACGCGCGACACATCCGCGTGCTGTTCGCTTCACGCCACGCCGCGATCAGATCGAAGTCGACGATCGTCCATCACCACCTGCGCTATATCGCCGCCGGCGTGATCGGCGCGCTCGCCGTGATCGGCGGCGGCGCTTTCCTGTACTCGCGGCGGCGCCGCGCGACGACCGCGCTCGACGCCGGGACGCCGCCTGCTTGACGGCGACACACCGTCTGCGTGGACCGCCGGCGATTCACCACTCATACGTCTCGTGAGCGGCGCCGGAGCCGTATCGCCACAGCGAGCAGCGTCACCGCAGCCGCCGCGCCGCCCACGGCGAGCGTGATCCTCAGCCAGTGGGTCCCGGGCCCGGGGATCGAGGCCGTCGCCGGGAGGGCGCGACGGCGGTAGCCGGCGTCACCGGCGCCGAGGGCATACTCGATGCGCTGCGGCGCTGCGAGCGTGCGCCACGCCGCCACCGCGCGATCGTTCGCCGGATCGACCGCGACGGTCGCAGCCGCGTTCGGGCCCTGCGCGGCGATCATCTCGGGCGGCCCAGCCTGCAGGCGGTCACCCTCGCCGATCCACGTCCGCGCCGTCCACAGCGCCGTACGCCCTTGATCGAGCCTGCCGTCCGGCAGGCGCGGGGCGCTCCTCCACAGCGCCACCGCCTCGTCTGCGGGCCCGGGGGCCAGACCGGCCAGCACGGACTGTTCACCGGGGTTCGACAGGCGCACGGTCGGCCTGGTCGCGGCGAAGACCGCCGGGTTCGCCCTGACCACGTAGCTTCCGTGCTCGACCGCGGTCCACGCGAGCATGACGTTCTCGGTCGAGAGGCGCACGAGCGCAAGGGAGCCGGGGCTGCGTCCACTCTGCTGCGGATCGGCAAACGAGGCGAGCACACGCGGCGCTCCGAAGCGTACGCCCGCGCTCGACAGGTCGAGGTAAATTCGCGTCCTCGTGCCCGAGCGCTGTCGGGCCTCGCTGCTCGACCAAGCGATCATGCCATGGTCGTTGTCGCTGACGACCGCCTGCAGCTGCGGTTCCGGCGCGCTCGGTCCGACGCGCTGGGTCGGATCGACGCGCCCGGACGCGCGCAGCATGTGGGCGTAGATCGCGCCGTTCTGCTGCCAGGTCACGAGCACGTCGGAGCGGTAGTCCATCGTCGCTGTCAGCGCACTCACCAGCCCGGGACGAATCGGGATCGTCTGTACCCGCCCGAAGCCGCGCTTGAAATATCGCTCGACGCGCACCGCGATCGCCGGCCCGGGGACCACGCTGGCGATCGCGACGTCCCCGAGGTAGGCACGCGTGAGCGCGACCGGCAGTCCGGGCCCGGAGAGCGACACCGGCGAGCCAAACGGCCCGCCCGCCAGTCCCTGCAGCGCCACCGTCGCCGGGCTTGCCGGCGCGCCGAAGGCGTGCGGCGCCGCAGCGAGCACGACCCGCCCAGCGCTCGCGCCGACCGTTGCCAGACCGACGCCCGCCGCGTTCGGTGCGCGCCTCAGCGAGACGGTGCTTTTGAGCTTTGGCGCATCGGTCGATCCGAGCGCGGCCACCGACACGCCCCAGCGCGCGCCTAATCCGTGCGCGGACGGCGAGCCGCAGGGTGACGGGTCCGAAGCCCACACGATCGCGCCGGCGCCCGTCGGAGTGAACGGGCTCTCGCTCGGGAACGCGATCTGGGGTCCGTAGGCGAGCTCACATTCGGCGATGATCCGCGGCGCGGACCACGTGCGCGTCCCGGCGCTCGCCGTCGCGACAGACGCGCCGCCACCGGGCAGGTCGCCGAGCCGGCCACCGAGCAGCCCGAGGCCCGCCGCCAGCGCCACGAGCAGCGGCCTGATGCCAGCCCCCGTGCGCCCTCGCCGCCGACGGAGCCGATCGGTATCGAGCGGATCGGCCTCCCTAGGATCCGCGCGGCGAGGATCGGAGTCGAAGTCCATCGGGTCAGCGCGCTCGCGTGGGGGCGATCGCGACCGTCACGATGTGGCGCCTGCCGTCGCCGCCGATGCCGCTGCGGGCTATGACCCTGGCGCCCTTCATCGGCGCGGACCCTTGGTCGTAGATCCACACCACGTAGTCGTAGGGGTGAGCCCACTTCTCATACCAAAGTCCGAGCCGCAGGTATGCGCCGGACCCCAGCGCACGCACACCGCGGCGGCGCAGGTCGAAGGTGATCTCCGGCCGCAGCGGGGTGATCACGCCGTCCAGCTGCGCTCCCAGGAACACCGTGTGACCGCTCGGGACCGCGCCGAGGCGAGAGTTGATGACCGCGAGCGCCCCGAACTCGTAGTCGCGTTCATCGGGCTTCCCCGAGGCGGCGCTCGCGCCTGCGCCGATCGCGACAGCCGCCAGCCCGGTCATCGTCGCGAACGCCTTGCCAGACGGGCCCCTCACCGCTCCGGGCAGACCGACCTGCGCCCTGCCGGTGAACCGCGCGCATGCCGACAGCGCGCTTGGCCCCAGCAGCACGACGGCCGACCAGCCCGCCATCAGCCACACGAACATCCCGCTCGCGCTGGCCCACCACAGCGTGTAGCCGAGCGTACCGGCCAGCAGCGGCGTGGTGGGGGTCGAGCTGGCGATGGACCAGAGCGCGGCACACAGCACAAGCGCGATGGCGGCGCCCACAGCCACGTCCCTGCGACCGCGTCGCAGGGCAACCGCCACGGCCAACAGCAGCCAGCCGAGAATCAGGATCGCCGAGCCCGTCGCCAGCAGGCCCACCGGCCGGCGGACTTCCACCTTGCGCGCCCAGGGACTGGACGGCCTCGTAAGCCACCAAGGTTTGACGCCGACCGCATGGATCACCGCGCGCGCTCCCACGGTCGCGCCGAGCGAGGACTTGCGCTCGGCGGCGGCGCGCGCCACCAGGCCGAGGTTCCCGCCATGGGCAACCTGGTCGATGACCGGCGGCGTCCAGCAGACGAGCGCCACGGCGAGCCCGGCAAGCATCCAGCGCTTCACCGACTGGCGTTCGCCCGAGGCGGACAGAACGCCTGCAGGCGGCGGGCACGCGCCGGACAGTCGCTGCAGGCGGAGTGCCGAGGCCGGCCGCCGCAGCCACCCGCGCGCGAGCGCGAGACCGCCGAGGCCGACCGCGAGCAGTCCCAGGCTCGGCGGGACGAAGGCGTCCTCGCACTGCATGCAGAAGCTCGCGACCAGCACCGCGGGCGCCAACAGGCGATATTCGCCGCAGCCGAGCGACCAGCAGACGAACATCAGCAGCATCAGCCCGAACAGCCCGGCCGAGGGGTTCCAGATGTCATAGAAGTTGAACGCGGCCAGCGAGCGGCACATCAGGCCGATCGCCACAGCAGCCGCGAACATCAGCCAGACTCCCCCGCGCCGGCGGGCGAGCGCGACCGTCGCAAGGATCGAGCCCACGTTTACGGCCGCCATCGTCAGCACCAGCGACGCGGGCGCCCCCAGATGCGCCGCAGGCGCCAGCAGCCAGTAGAGCATCGGCCCGAGGCTGTACGTGAGTCGTCCCGTCACGGTGCTGGCAAACGAGTACTGACCCACCAGCGGCATATGCGAGCTGAAAACGTCGAACGCGCGCGTGGCGATGATCCCCCGATCGGCGACCGGCTGCCAGCCGGCGCGCAGCGCTCGCGTCGTCGCGACCATCACCGGCAGCGAAGCGCAGAGTCCAACTGCGAGCGTCAGCGCGTGCGCTTGCGCCGCCGCGTGCGCACGAGAGCGCCCGCGGGCGGCTTCACCGCCCGGGACGGACCTGGCGGGGAGCGCGTTCACGTCACCGGATGAAGACACGGATGCAGGCTCGCCTCCCGGCGAGTACCAGCTTGTCGTTGTGGCCCCCAACCCCGAGCACCAGCAGGCATCTGACGAGGAGTTTATAGCCCGGCTCCGAGCCGGCAAGACCGGTAGAAGGACGGACACACGGCAGCGGCGCGCGCCCTCGCGCGTCGGTCCGCGAAGGCATACGCTTGCTCTCGTGCGATGGCTCATAGACGGGATGAACGTGATCGGAACGCGTCCGGACGCCTGGTGGAAGGACAGACATGCAGCCATGGTTCGGCTCGTCTACCTGCTCGAGCGTTGGGCCGCTTCTAGCGGCGAGGAGGTGACCGTCGTCTTCGAGCAGCCTCCATCGCCGCCGATCTCCTCCACGGTCATCGAGGTCGCCCATGCCCCGCGTCCACGCCGTGACTCGGCCGACGACGAGATCGTCCGCCTCCTCGCCGCCGACTCCGAGCCTGGAGCGATCCGCGTCGTAACCTCGGATCACTGGCTCGTCGACCGCGTGCACACGGCGGGCGCGAGCGCTGAGCCCGCCGAGCCCTTTCGGCGACGGCTGGAAGACATGTGAGCGACGCCGACGCCTTCAGCGCCATGTGCAGCGCGCCCTCCTCATGGGGGCAGGATCAGAAAGCCCACCGGTGATGACACATGTCGCCGGAAAGCTCCGTCGGCTCCACCTCCTCGAATCGCCGGTCGCCCGCGCTACGTACCGGTGGGCACCTCGAACAGCCGCCCGGCGCGAATCCGCGATGCGAGATCCTTCGATTCCTCCCGCAACACCCTGCCGTCCTCGAACTCGACTGCAGGAAACAGCTTCTGGCCGGTCAGCTCGATGTACTCCCTGCGCCGACTACGGGGAAACGCGGGATGGCGCACCACCTCGTACTCGATGCCCTGCTCGTCGAGCGCCTTCTGGACCTGCCAGCACGGATGCGGGCCCTTGACCCACATCGTCGAGCAGCGGTGCAGCTTCACAGCCATCCTCGCTCCTTTCCGTTTCGCCCGAACCGCGGCGGACGCCGCGAGCCTCTCAGCATAAGGACGGTCCCGAGCCTGGCGGCTAGGCCCAGAGGGTTCTCGAGGGGCAACCGCCTGCTCAGCCCTTCTTGGTCGCGTAGCTCGATTTCCCACTGCAGCTCGGGCTTTTCGGATAGGTGACCGTGAGCGTCCCCTGCTCCTTCCCGTGCTTGCCGAACTTGCCCGTGATCTTCAGCCTCGTCCCCACCTGGCCCTTGAGGGGACCCACCGCGATGACGTACTTGCCGGTGCTCGTGAACGTGCCTGACTTGGAGATCCCCGCGTTCGCGAGTTTCACCGGGGTCACCCGCCCGCCGCCTTCGCAGTAGAACGGCGTGTCGCTGATCGTCAGCCCCGTCACCTGCTTGCCGCTCCCAGACACCTTGAAGCTGACCACCACCGCCGACCTGGGCGGCGCCAGACGACCGCTGTACCTTGCCCCCTTCACCTGGTTGGCTGCAAGCGCCGCCCCCGTGCAACCGAGCACGCCCACGGCCACCGCCGCGACCAGCGCCCCATTCGGCCTCCGACTCATCACTCGCCGCACCTCATCCTCCGATCGTCGCCGTTCCGGGCAACAAGATACCGGCGGAGCCGCCAGACGCCGTGCCAAACGCCCAGCAACCTCGCCGAACGCCGGACACGACACGCACACGGGCGGGCGCACACTGGCCGCCATCGCCGCTCACAGCAGCCCTCAGAGCAGCTGCTGGCAGATCAAGAACACGTTCATCGCCGTGATCAGCCCCGCCAGTCCCCACGCCGCCAGCGTCGTCGCGCGGCGGTTGACGTGCGCTCCCATCACATCCCTGTTGCTCGTCAACGCCACCAGCGGGATCAGCGCGAACGGGATCCCGAACGACAGCACCACCTGGCTCAGCACGAGCACGCTCGTCGGGCTGAGTCCCAGCGCGAGCACGGCGATCGCCGGCGTCATCGTCACCAGCCGGCGCGCGAACACGGGGACGCTCAAGCCGACGAACCCCCTCATCACGACCTGGCCGGCATAGGTCCCCACGCTCGAGGACGACGCGCCCGAGGCCAGCAGCGCGACCGAGAACGCCAGCGCCGCGCCCCCGCCGACCAGCTGCGCGAAGCCCGCGTGGGCCTGCTCGATCGTGCTCACCCCCGTGTGACCCGTCCCGTGGAACAGCTTCGCCGCGACCGCCAGCATCGCCAGGTTCACCAGACCCGCGATCCCCAGCGCGACGATCACGTCGGTGCGCTCGAATTTCAGCACCCGCGCCCGCTCGCGCGCGTCGCGCACCGGCGTGCGTCCGTTCGTCAGCGCCGAGTGCAGATAGATCACGTGCGGCATCACCGTCGCGCCGACGATCCCCACCGCCAGATACAGGCTGTCGCGGTCTCCCAGCTTCGGCACCAGCCCGCCGAGCGACTCCCGCGCCGACGGTCCGATCTTCAGCGCCTCGTACAGAAAGCCCAGGAAGATCACACCGAGCAGCGCCGAGATCGCCAGCTCGAAGCGTCTGTACCCGCGCGACTGCAGCGCCAGGATCGCGAACGCGATGCACCCCGTCATCGCTCCCGCCACCAGCAGCGGCACGCCGAACAGCAGATTCAGCCCCAGCGACGCCCCCACGAACTCGGCCACGTCGGTCGCCATCGCCATCGTCTCCGCCTGCGCCCACATCCCCCACGACAGCGCCTTCGGGTAGCGCTTGCGGAAAAGCTCCGGCAGGCTGTGATCGGTCACGATCCCGAGCTTCGCCGACAGGTACTGGATCAGCATCGCCATCAGGTTGGCCGCCAGCACCACCCACAGCAGCAGATACCCGAACTGCGCGCCACCTCGGATGTTGGTGGCGAAGTTGCCCGGGTCCACGTACGCGATCGCCGCCACGAACGCCGGGCCCAGCATCGCCAGCGTCGCCTTCACACGGCCTTTCGCCAGCAGCGCCTCCAGGTGGCTCGGCCCCAGCGCGACCTCGCGCGTGCCCACGCCCGCCCCGGCGCCTTCGAGCGCCGGAGCGCCGCCGATCGGCAGCGGTGGAGGAGGCGGGGGGCTCATCGGCGCACCTCGCGCGTCATGCCTGCGCCTCCTCGCGCCCTTCGTCCAGCGTCACCCGCATCGCGTGCGCCAGCTGGCCGCCGATCGCCTGCTCGCGCCTGCCTTCCGCGAAGCTCACCAGCAGCGGACCGCCGAACGGCTGGCGCTCCTCGACCTTCACCCGCTCCCCCGGCGCTATCCCGTGCTCGGACAGGTATCTGAGCATCTCCGAGTCGGAGTCCGACACCCGCACGAACACGCCGCCCTCGCCCTCCTCCAGGCTGTCCAGGCTGCGGCTGTTCTCGCGCTCGGGCAGTTCCAGCTCTGCGTTCGGGATCGGATCCCCGTGCGGGTCGCGCGTCGGGTCGCCGAGCTTCGCCGCGATCAGCCGCTCGAGATCCTCGGAGATCACGTGCTCCAGCACCTCCGCCTCCGCGTGCACCCGATCCCACGGCATCTGCAGCGTCTCCGCCAGGAACAGCTCCAGCAGCCGGTGGTGCCTGATCACCTCCAGCGCCACCCTGCGCCCCGCCGGCGTCAGGCGCACCCCGCGATAGGGCACCCTTGCGATCAGGCCGTCGCCGTCGAGCTTCTTCAGCATCGCCGACACCGACCCCGGCGTGATCTGCAGGCGCTGCGCCAGCGCGTTGGTCGACACCGGCGCCTCGCCACGCGACTGCAGCACGAAGATCGCCTTGCAGTAGTCCTCCACGGCGGGCGAGCGCACCTGCTCGGAGCGCACCCGCTCGGAGCGAACCCGCTCTTCTGCATATTCTTGGATCGACATGCGATTATCTTATGGCATGCCAAGACTTTTCTCAAGGCCCGCCTCGAACGGCTTTCACAAGCCCTTTTCAAGCGGCTCTCGAGCTTCCGGCCGCGCTTCGGGCGAGCCCCCGCGACGGCCGCCGGCTGGAGCGCACCGCGCACGAGGGGACCTTTAGGAAAAGATGCCTCCCGATGGATCGCAACTACGAGCTGCAGACCCACCGAGCCGAGGACCGCCACTGGTGGTACCGGGGCCGGCGCTCGGTGCTCGAGCGCGTGATCGACGGCCTGCGCCTGCCCGCCCGCGCGCGCATCCTCGACGCCGGCTGCGGCAGCGGTCGCAACATGGTCGATCTCGCCCGCCACGGGACGGTCACCGGAGTCGAGCTCTCCGCCACCAGCGTCGCCCTCGCCCGCGCCCGCTCCGCCGGCGAGGTGATCGAAGGCTCGGTCCTCGAGATGCCCTTCGAGTCCGCCAGCTTCGACCTGGCCGTCTCCCTCGACGTGATCGAGCACCTCGCCGACGACCTCGCCGCCCTGCGCGAGCTGCGCCGCGTCGTCGCCCCCGGCGGCACCCTGCTGGTCACCGTCCCCGCCTACCAGTGGCTGTGGAGCGGCCACGACGTCATCAACCACCATTACCGTCGCTACACGCGCCGCTCGCTGCTGCAGGTCGCCGAGCAGGCGGGCTGGGAGAGCGTCCGCACCACCTACTTCAACTCGCTCCTGCTCCCCGTCGCCATCCTCCTGCGCGTCCTCGACCGGTTCTCCTCCAAGACCACCGAGTCGAGCCTCGACCTGTGGGTCCCGCCTGCGCCCCTGAACTGGCTGCTCGAGCGCCCGCTCGCGCTCGAGGCCGCGATCATCGGGCACGGGGGGCGCATCCCCGGAGGGCGCATCCCCGCCGGGCTCTCCCTGCTCACCCTGTTTCGCTGAGCGCCCCCAGCCCGTCCCGCCCCGCAGCCCGTCCCAATAGAGACGTGCGGCCCTTGCAGGAACAGGCCCAAAAAGCGCTGCGCGGCGACGCCGCGCTCTGCGACCGGCGACACCCACCTCGATTCGGGGGGCCGCGCCAGATTGTCTCCCCCCCAGAAAAACCGCAGGTCAGCCGTCGCCGCCGATCTC
Source organism: Solirubrobacteraceae bacterium (assembly GCA_035632775.1). Classification (GTDB taxonomy): domain Bacteria; phylum Actinomycetota; class Thermoleophilia; order Solirubrobacterales; family Solirubrobacteraceae; genus Palsa-744. Next base: position 13,744 of record DASQGE010000057.1, read on the forward strand.
AGCTCGGCCGGCGAACGCAACCTCTGGGCGGGTCCGAAACGTCCACGACCGGTTCGCCGCAAACGTCAACACCGTCACGATCGCCGTCGCACACGCCTGCCCCACCAACTCGTCCAGCCCGGTGCCACTGACGAACAGGTAGACGAGTCCGAGGTTGCACCCGAGCCCGCACCCTTGCACGACGGCCCAGCGCACCGGCGTCAGCGCGTCCCCGGTGTGCTCTTTGAACGTCCACTTCCGGTTCAGCAAAAAGCCGTTCACCGCACCCACCGCGAACCCGATCCCCGAGGCCGCGACGTACCAGACGCCGAACACCTTCAACAGCAGCGTGTACACCGCGAACGCCAGCAGCGTGTTCGACACCCCGACGATCCCGAACTTCAGGAACTGCACGATCAACGGCAGCCGCAGCGCCACCGCCTGACCTGGCGGTCGCGGCGGCTCCTCGCGCTGGGAGATCGGCTCCGGCGGCGTGCTCATGAGGGCATCAACGATAGATTCTCTGTGCAAGCTCTACCGTTAGCAGCATCCATGCCGCCGTCCTCGCCTCGCACCCCCACCCTGCTCAGCGTCGTGGCCCCCGTCTACGACGAGGAGGAGCTGATCGAGGAGTTCGTCCGGCGCGCCACCGCCGCGGTCGCCGCATACCCCTTCGAGCTGATCCTCGTCAACGACGGCTCCCGCGACCGCACCCCCGAGCTGCTCGACCGCATCGCCGACGCCGACCCCCGCGTGCGCGTCGTGCACCTCTCCCGCAACTTCGGCCACCAGGCCGCCCTCACCGCCGGCCTCGAGCACGCCCGCGGCGACGTCGTCGCGATGATCGACGCCGACCTGCAGGACCCGCCCGAGCTGATTTCAGAGATGGTCGGCTGCTGGAGCCTGGGCGCCGACGTCGTCTACGCAGTGCGCCGCCAGCGCGAGGGCGAGACCGCCTTCAAGCTCGCCACCGCCTCCTGGTTCTACAAGCTCTTCGACAAGCTCGCCCAAGTCGACCTCGAGCCCAACTCCGGCGACTTCCGCCTGCTCGACCGCCGCGCCCTGGACGCGCTCCTGTCGATGACCGAGCGCTCGCGCTTTTTGCGCGGCATGACCGTCTGGGTCGGCTTCTCGCAGACCGCCGTCTCCTACGAGCGCGACGCCCGCCACGCAGGCGAGACCAAGTACACGCTGCGCAAGATGCTGCGCTTCTCGCTCGACGCGATCGCCTCCTTCTCGCACCTGCCCCTGCAGCTGGCCACCTACGCCGGCCTGCTCTCCGCCGGGCTCGCCTTCGTCGCGATCCCGGTCGTGATCGCCCTGCGCATCTTCGACTCCTACCTGCCCGGCTTCGGCTCGATCACGATCGCCATCCTGCTGCTCGGCGGCATCCAGCTCATCGCCCTCGGCGTCATCGGCGAGTACGTCGGGCGCATCTACGACGAGGTCAAGCACCGCCCTCTCTACATCGTCCGCGACGAGCGCAACCGTCCCGCCGACGAGCCCGGTCTCGCCGGCTCCACCGTCCCCGGCTTCGCCGCGACGATGCCCCCCGCGCGGGCCGGCCTGCAGGCCCGCGCCCCCGAGCGCGTCGGCTGACGCACGATGATGGCTCCATGACCCCCGGCGATCCTGCCTCGCAGGAGCAGCCCGCGAAAGACCATCGCAGCATGGACCACCGTCGCGAGCGCATCCGCATCGAGACCGAGCGCCACCGCATAGTCGGGTTCCTGACCCTCGCCCGCGACGGCTACCGCAGTCGCGTCTCCGACGTCCTCAACGCCCCCGAGCGCGACTTCCTGACGCTCACGGAGGTCTCGGTCGAGCCGCTCTCGGGCGGGCCCGTCGAGCTGTATCCGTTCTTGACCGTCGCTCGGCGCCACATCGTGTTCGCGGTCGGGGCGCCCGACGGCGAGTGAGGGGCTTCGAACCGAAGGGCGAGGCTCCGGTGCTCACCGCGACGGGCGCCGCGAGATCGACGACACGAGTGCTCCGCAAACGACACGCACGGAATTGCGGCACGGGTCGGGGCCATCCGCTACGCTCCGCGATCAGTAGACGAGGGACGCGGCGGCGGGCCTCCTGCTGGCGTTTTCGTCCGGCCTTCAGACCCACGCGGAGTTCAAAGGAGCGACCTTAATGGGAGTGCGACACGTTGGCCGCCGGCCCGTCCGAGCGGTCCGAGCCACCCGCTTTGCGGGCATGCGTCGAGTCGTCGTCGGGCTGATCGTCACCGGCTTGCCGGTGTGGTCGACGACGCCGGTCCAGACGGCCTGGGCCTCCCATCCCGCGTGCTTTGGCGCGGCCGCGCGCGATCCCGTTCACCGGTGTATCAACGCCAGCCTCAAGCTCAGGGTCGTGCCTACGCCGAGCGAAGCGCAGATCATGCCCAACACGCCATGTACGCCGATCGAGGCGGCGATCAACGTCTGCACGTTCGGCACGCCCGCCGCCACGGCCGCCGGGACCATCGCCCTCATCGGTGACAGCCACGCCTGGCAGTGGCGCGGCGCCGTCGACGTCGTCGCCCGGGCGCTGAACTGGCAGGGCCTGTCCAGCACCCGGTCCAGCTGTCCGTTCACCGAGGGCCTCACGCTCCTGCCCGAACCGAAGCGCGCGCAGTGCACCGAGTGGAACCGAGGTCTCCTCCAGTGGCTCACTCAGCACCCCGAGATCAGCACGATATTCACCTCAGATCATCCCGGCCCGGTGGTGACCTCACGGGGCCAGAGCCTGCTGGCGGCCCAGGTCGCGGGCGTCACCGCCGCCTGGGACGCCCTGCCCGCCACCGTCAAGCACGTCATCGTGATCCGGGACATCCCCTACGTCCACGAAAGCACGCTCGCCTGCATCGAACGGGCGATAGCCAGACACGAGGATGCCGGCCCCGCCTGTGCGGTGCTCCGGGGCGAAGCGTTGCACCACGATCCCGACGTGGTGGCGGCGGAGCGGCTGCGGTCGCACCGAGTCCAAGTCGTCGACCTGACGCACTTCTTCTGTGACAGACGGCTGTGCTACCCGGTCGTGGGTGGCGCGCTGGTCTACCGGGATGCGGACCACCTGACGAGCGTCTTTGCGACCACGCTCGGGCCGTTCTTGCTCCAGCAGGTCGACCGGCTGATGGCGTCCTGGCGCTGAAGGGCAAAGACGGTTGCTGTTCCCAACGGTCCAGTTCGCGATCTTCTTCACGGTCGTGCTCGCGATCTCGTGGGCGCTGATGGGGCGGCCACGCCTGTGGAAGCCGTTCATCCTGATCGCCAGCTACGCGTTCTACGCCTCGGCCGGCTGGCGCTTCTGCCTTCTGCTGGCGGGCGTGACGCTCGGCAACCAGACCGGTGCGGTGCTGCTGCACCGCACCGAGGACGAGCGCCGGCGGCGCGGGATCGTCGCGATCACGGTGGCGCTGGATCTCTGCGCGCTCGGCGTCTTCAAGTACTACTCGTTCTTCGTCCAGCAGTGGGCGGACCTGCTCGGCGGCGTCGGGCTCGGGCTGCCGCTGCCGCTGCTGACGATCGCGCTGCCGGTCGGCATCAGCTTCTTCACCTTCCAGGCGATCTCCTACGTCGTCGATGTCAAGCGCCGCCAGGTCGAGCCGGCCTCCATGCTCGACTTCGCCGTCTACCTGAGCTTCTTCCCGCACCTCATCGCCGGTCCCATCGTCCGGGCGCGAGAGTTCCTGCCGCAGCTCACCAAGCCCCGCGACCCGAACCTCGTCGCGGTTGGCTCAGGCCTGTCGCTCCTCGCTCTCGGCGTAGTCAAGAAGGTCGTGATCGCCGACTTCCTCGCCCGCACGCTGGTCGAACCGGTGTTCGCCGTGCCGCAAGCCTACGGCGCTCCGGATGTGCTGCTCGCGGCATACGGCTTCACCGCTCAGATCTACTGCGACTTCTCCGGCTACACCGACATGGCGATCGGACTGGCCCTGCTGCTCGGTTACGTCTTCCCGCAGAACTTCCGCAGCCCCTACCGGGCGACGGGCTTTCGGGATTTCTGGCGGCGCTGGCACATGACGCTGTCGCGCTTCCTGCGCGACGACCTCTACATACCCCTGGGCGGCAGCCGGCGCGGACGGCTGCTCACCTACCGCAACCTCATGATCACGATGGTGCTGGGCGGCCTCTGGCACGGCGCCGCCTGGACCTTCGTCCTCTGGGGCGCATTTCAGGGTCTCGGCCTGGTGGCCGAGCATGCTCTGGGCGGACGTCTCAAACTGCCCGCCTGGCTGCGCTGGCTGGTCACCTTCCACCTGATCGTCTTCGGCTGGATACTGTTCCGCTCGCCGAGCCTCGCCGGCTTTTGGACGTTCCTCTCACGGCTCACGGTACCGGGAGCAGCCACGCTGTGGACCGCCCCGGTGCTGGCCGCGATCATCATCACGATCGGCCTGCAGCTTCTGCCGCCGCACCCGCTCGAGCGCCTGCAAGTGCGAATCGAGAGCCTCCGCCCCGCCCTCCTCGGCGCCGGCCTGGCGGCCGTCGTCGCCTTCGCCGGCGCCACCGTATCGAGCCAGGGCGTGCCGCCCTTCATCTACTTCCGCTTCTGAGCCGTGACCGAGCCACGCGATGACAGCCTGATGAGCCGCTTCGACCGCTTCGGCCTGCGCCGTTTCCGCGCCCGCGACGCTGTGCTGTCGGTACTGCTCGCCGCCGTGCTGCTCGTGCTGTTCGAGGGGCCGTCGGTGCTCAAGGCCGGGAATGAGATGAACCCCGGCATCGGCCGCACCCTGGTGCTGGCGGTCGGTCGCCCGAGCGACTGGATCGCCACACAGCTGCCGCTGGCGCACATCGCCCACACCGCGACCGCGTGGCTCAACCCGGAAGGAGGCTTGAACGGGCCGGGCGGCTTCAGCGCCGCCGGCGCGCCGGCGGTCGCCAGCCAGATCCCGCCGGTCACGTCGGCCGCGTTCACTCCTGAAACGATCGGGGAAAAGCCGCCTGCGCGGCGGCCGCTGCACACCCTGCTGGTCACCGGCGACTCGATGTCGATGCCGCTCGACTCCGATCTCGCCCAGCGACTCATCCCCAAGGGGGTCCACGTGATCCAGGACCCGCACATCGGCACCGGGATCTCGACCACCTTCGTCGTCGACTGGGGCAAGCTCTCCGTGGCGCAGGTCAAGGCCGATCACCCCGACGCGGTCGTCGTCTTCATCGGCGCCAACGACGGCTTCCCGATGACCGGCCCAAGCGGTCGTGAAATCCCATGCTGCGGCGCCGAATGGGCGGCCATCTACGCCGGTCGCGTCCGCCAGATGGCCAACACCTACCGTCAGGCCGGAGTCGCCCGGGTGTACTGGATGACACTGCCCACCCCGCGCGAACAGGCCCGCCAGAAGATCGCCCGCGTCGTCAACGCCGCGATCACGGTCGGTGCCCAGCCGTGGGCCTCCCAGGTCCGCGTGATCAACACCGTGCCGATCTTCACCCCCGGCGAAGTCTACCGTGACGCCATGAGCATAGGCGGCACCCAGACGATCGTGCGCCAGGCCGACGGCATCCACCTCAACGAAGCCGGCTCGAGCCTGCTCGCAACCGTGGTCCTCGAAGCGATCCAGCAGGATTTCACCTATTAGCTCGGATCACCAAACGAATTGAAATGCGTGAATATCGCCAACCCATCATCAAGGAGACCACATGAACGAGAATCGCCTGACACCTAGCCGGAAATCGGCTGCCCGGTGGCGTGCCCTGCCAGCCGTCGCGGCCGTCACGATCGCCGCCTGGACAGGAGCCGCCGCCAGCGCAGCACCCGTCGCTCACTCGGCACGCAGCTGCTCAGTACCGAAGTACCCGGGCCTCGGCTACTTCACCTCGCTCAGCGTCACGAACACAGACTGTGCGACCGGCCGGAAGCTGGTCGTCGCCTACTACCACTGTCGTACGCGCTCTGGCCGTGCCGGTTCCTGCCACAGTACCGTGCTCGGCTTCACCTGCCACGAACGACGGCAATCGATTCCCACCGAGATCGACGCCCGTGTCACCTGCCGGCGCCACAACCAAACAGTCATCCACACCTACCAGCAAGACACGTGACGTCGATGAGCCGGCGCTGTGTAGCGATGGTGCTACGTTTTGTGCGTGTCCGACATCTGCCCGCGATCGGTGATCTTATAGAACGACCCGTCGGCACCAGTATTCAAGTGTTTGGCTTGCCTTCTGCGTGGCGTTCGGCTAGCGCCGTCAGGTTGTCTCTCCAGATCCTGTCGGCATATGTCTGAATCCATTCGGTCTGGTCGTTCGAGTTCGCGCGGACTCCAATACGCGCAGTACCCTCGCGGACATAGACTGTGTCCGGATTTCGCGTGACATAGCTCACGGCTTGTCCCGGGTTCCATGTCCCGCACTGTCCGGAAACATCGTCTTCGTGCCAAAACTTGGCGATGTGCTTGTGTTCCCTTTCGGTACCAGAAAATTCAGCGTCATAGATGCGAACCACTGTCGCCGCTCCTTGGATTGCCAACGTAGATGGCGACTATAAATCAAGATAGTTTGACTTCTCGATGTTTATATTTTTACTGCGGCAGAAAACCGTCGCAACGAGCGCTACATGACCCTCCCAGCAGAGACCGGTCCCGTCCTCGCCCCTGATCGCCTCTCGGTATGGCCGGTCGAGGGCGGACGCTACGGCCTGGACGCCACCTACCACGGCGCGACCGGCTTCGAGCGGGCGGAGGCGCAGCGACAGCGCCTTCGGGCCGCAAGCCTCCGAGCATCGATCCGGCAGGAGCTTGGCGACGACTGGACGCTGCGACTCGGGCCTCTGACCCATAGCGCGGCGTGGGCAGCCATCGAAGCCTTCCTCGGTCCTCCGGCCTCCCGCACGGGGTAGCCGTGGGTAGCCAGCACCCCTCAGGAGTCCGTCTCAGCCCTCTCAGGGGTTGATGCAGCTCGTCCAAGGACATCCTTGGGGTGCGCCAAATCGCTCGTGACACAGGCGATTTGGCTCTATCAGCGGAGGGGGCGGGACGACCTGCGAACCCAGCCGCAGCCCTGGATCGCCTTCTTGAGCATCTCATTGAGCCCATAGGCCGGCAACGGCGCCGGCTGACAGCGGAGGCGATCGAGGAGGCTGATCGCTGACAGCCCGGGTCCAGATCCCTGCCGTCTCCATCGCTTCGAGCCTGCCAAGTGCGGGCCCGCCCGGCGGCTTCGCTACGGTGTCGTCATGGTTCCGCAGGAGGTCATCGAAGCCGCAGGCCAGACCCTGGCGGCCGTTGCGGCCGATCCGGTCAAGATCGTGCTCTTCGGCTCGCGTGCCCGTGGTGACGCCGGCCCGGACAGCGACTTCGACTTCCTGGTCGTGGAGCGCGACCCTCAGGACCGGCACGCCGAGATGGTGCGTCTCGGTAGAGCTCTCCGCCCGCTCGGGATGCCGTTCGATGTCGTCGTCGTAAGCGAGCGCTACGCCGAGGATTGGGGAGGCGTGGAAGGGTCGATGGTGCACGCCGCGCTCACCGAGGGTCGAGTGCTGCATGCCGCGGCATGACCGACTCGATCTGGCCCGCGTACTGCTCGCCAGGGCGATCGAGGACGAGACGCTCGTACGAAAGGTCGCCCCGGACACGGACATCGCCGACGCGATCGTCGGCTTTCACGCACAGCAGGCTGTCGAGAAGCTGATCAAGGCGGTGCTGGCCGCACGCGGTGTGGCATTCATGAAGAGCCACGCTCTGAGCTACCTGGTCGGGCTGGTCGAAGAAAATGAGATCGAGGCTCCGGAGGATCTCTCTGAAGCCGACGTGCTCTCGCCCTGGGCGGTCGAGTTCCGCTACGAGGGGGAAGAGCCGCCAGCTCTCAACCGATCCGCAGCCCTCACCCTGGTTGAGCGGGTCAGAACGTGGGCCGAAAACGAGATCGAAGCCGCAGATCGGTCGCAACAAGCACAACAACAACCATCGCAGTAGAGCCACTCGACATCCATGCTCCTGGCGTGCCTGGGGTCGGACATGGCCCAAGTGCTCCTGTCCGGTCGGTTGCCCGTTCTTAGCTTCACACAGCCAAGAACTACGAAAAATCGCCGGCTACGGAGGGGCCGGGATTCGAACCCGGGAGACCTGTCGCCAGGCCCAACGGTTTTCAAGACCGCCGCATTCAACCGCTCTGCCACCCCTCCGGGGCCATCAGATGCTACGCCACGGTACACCGGCAGCTCGCACAGGCGCAGCAGGCACCGAGCCGGCGCGCCGCCGACACTCTGTTCGCCAGCCGCAGTTCCGGCACGTCGGCGATTCCATGTCATGTGCGCAGCCCACAGGCAGCCTCTAAACTGGCGGGACCTCCAGGAGAGGTGGCCGAGTGGCTGAAGGCACTCGCCTGCTAAGCGAGTATGGGGGTCAAACTCCATCGCGGGTTCGAATCCCGCCCTCTCCGTTTTTGGCCTGTACGAGGTCTTTGCTCTAACTTTTGCCCGCTGGGATGTCCCAAGCATCGATCGCGCTTAGCGGTGCCCGATGCCGTCAGCTCGCTGCTCTGCGTACCGATAGTGCGTGCCGCGCGCTGTGCAGATCTCCTCAGCTATCACTGGGCAGGATCGTGAAGGCTCCACCTTGAAGGGGTGTGACAGCTCGGAAATGCCGCTCGTCGAAGCTCAGGATGCGATTGGTCTTGTAGCGGTTTGCGATCACGACCAGCGCGCAGTCGGCGAGCCCAAGCTCGAGATCCGCATAGCGCGCGTCAAGCTCTCCGATCGTGGCATAGTCCTCTCGCTCCAGACAGGCAACGGTAAATCTCCCGGCGGCGAGGTCGGCGATGAAATCTCGCCGTGGCCCACGTCCAACCCGCTGTCCCAGCAAGTAGTCCACCTCGGCTGTGACGGGCGCTGGAATGATCAACGGTCCACCGACGGTCCGAAGCAGCTCGTCGATGCGCGGGAAGTGCGGGTCGTTGGCATCGCCAAAGGCAACGAGGGGTGCGGCGTCGATGACGACGGTCACTCGCCGAAGCCCTTGAGCAGGTCCTCCTCCGGAACCTCCGCGATCGATGAGCCATCGCCGTGCCCTGAGCCGGCCAATGCGAAGTTCCGGTCTTGGGATGGCCTTGGCTGGTAGGTGGCAACGGCCTCACGCAATACCTCTGCCTGTGACCGTCCCTCCTCACGCGCCAAGCGGGCGAGGCGCTGAGCCTGATCCTCATCGAGATAGACGCTTGTCTTACGCATGCCCGAGAAGTATAGGGCATGAGGTAGGGCATCTGTTCCTCAGCGGCCAAATCGCCCCTCGTGGAGCTTCCGGATTAGCGGCCACGGAGATTTCGAGGACTTTCCCGCCCTCTCCGTCAGTGCTTCAGCTGCCAGCCTTCGCGCTTCCCGTCCCGCTCAGCAGCGGAAGCCGAGGTCGTCCAGCACCCGCTTGGGCACCGGCGCCGAGCAGAATTCGTCGGTTCCCAGGAAGGCCTCGTGCCAGATGCCGTGGCGCAGATGGAGGATCATCTCGCCTGCCGGGCCTTGTTGGCCCTGCTTCACGGCTGCCTTTGCGTAGTGGCCGTTGACGGTCGACACCCGGATGCCGCTCACCCGCCAGTCGCCCCCCGTCAGGTAGAGCTTGGCGTCTTCGCGTATTTCTCTCGTCTCTCGTCGCGTGGGTGACCGCGACGCGTGGGCATCCACGCCAAGCCCCAGCAGCAAGGTGAGCAGGGCGGGAACGAGGAGCGTGACCCGACGAGGCATGAAGCTAGGCTATCGGCAACAGAGGCGGCAGACCGGGCGTCCACCGATCGTCGGCAACAACTGCTGAGATTCGGGACGATGCTGGCATGGCACTGAGTGGAGGCCTGAGCTCGTCCCGACGCCCGTGGCCGACCGCCGGTGCGCTTGGGCTCGAGCGCGTCGTCGCGAGACGGAGTTGGGCGGTCTTCTGGTGGCTGCCCGTCTTGTGCGCCGTCGTCTACGCAGCGGCGGTGCTGGCCAACTTCCACGACATCATCACTTCGGTCTACCTCAACAGCGACGTCGCGGTCGCGCCCGTTCTCGGGCAGGCGATCGGACACATTCCCGCCGGAAGCTACGTCTCGCTGGGCAACCACGCATGGTACGAGGAATGGCTCTTCTTGCTTGCCACCCGCCGCTTGCCAGCCCATCTACAGCTGTGGGAGCGCGCCCCGATGCTGTGGAGCCTGCTCGGCCTGGGCATCCTCGTCTGGACGGCGCGAAGAGCGCTGGACACATGGTCGGCGGCCCTATGCGGGGCAGCGCTCGTCTGTGTGGGCGCGTTTGGTCGCTTCTGCTTTCTGGCGATCGAGTGGCACTCGCTCTCGCTGGTGCACACGATCCTGATCGTCGGCGTGTCGGTGTGGCTCGTGCCGCAGGTCCACGCGATCTCGTGGCGGCGCCTGATCGTGGTCGCGGTCGGCTTGGGGGTGCTGAGCGCCTTCCCGACCGCCTCGGACGGCCTCTTCCCATTCTGGGCGCTCGCTCCGCTCGTCGGGGCCACGGCCATCGTGGCGTGGCGGTCCCCGCCACGGGCGCGAGCCCGTTTGGCGACGTTCGCCGCAGTGGTGGTGGGCGTGGCCGCGATCGGCGCCGTGGCGCTCTCGAGCGTCATGCGTCACAGCGGCATCACTTCACGCGTGTTGTCGGTGGCGTCTGTCGCGCTTGACGAGGTCGGCCACAACATGGCGCTGCTGGCAGATAGTTACGCCTACCTGGCTGGAGGCCGCATCCTGGCGCCGAGCGTCGAGGTCCAGAGTGTCCTCGTCTTTGCCAGCGCGGCGCTCGTGCTCATCGCGCTGGTCCTGGTCCTTGATCAAGTGCGACGCATCCTCGGCACACGGTCGATCCGCCACGGGATGACAGATGCTCGGCTGGTCTACGTCGCGTTTTGGTCGATCAGCCTGGTGGCCACGAGCCTCGTGTTCGTGCTCAGCGACGCACCGAAGGACGCTCTCAGCGGTCGCTATCTCCTCGCCGGATACGCAGCCATAGCCGCACTGCTGCCGCTGGTGGCCACGCGGAGCTCGCACACGCGCGCAACTGTCACCGCGGGCGTCTGCGTGTTCGCCCTCATAGCCGCGTATCAGGTGATCAGGCGGCCGTTCGAGGTGGTCACGCCGCCGGACGCGAGCGTCACGTTCCCGGGCCCCAGCACGGCCAGCGCGTTGGCGCACTTTGCCCGGCAGGAGCAGGTGACCTACGGCTACGGCGGCTACTGGGACGCCGAGGAGCTCACCTGGGGGACGAGCTTCAGGGTGCTCGTCCGGCCGGTGCGGGTGTGCGCCGCTCACTCGCGCGCTCTGTGCTATCCGCAGCTCGGCATGGTCTCCAGCTGGTACACGCCCAGGCCAAGGACGAGAAGCCTGCTCGTGGTGGACACTCCCGGCACGTCCTACGGCAGTGTCCTCGCACCAGATCCGGCGTTCGGCAAGCCGCTGAGCGCGCGCCGACTGGGGGACATCGAGGTATACGTATATCCGTACGACATCGCGTCGAGACTCGGCAGGCCCAGCTGCGGCTTTACGTGGGCACGCCCGTGTTAGGCGCGGACGGTGACTGCCCCGTCGAGTTGCGCGGGGTTGTTCAATGTGCGTGGCGCGCACGGAGAAGCGCTGGCGCTCACGCTAGCTCTGCCAAGCACAAGCGGCGCTCCGAGACAGGCGCTCGAAGCGCGTACGTAGATCATGAGAGCAGACGAGGATAAGAGAATCGGAAGAAGGATCGACAGACGCACGTTCCTCAAGCGAGGGCTTCTGGCGGGCAGCGCCGTGGTCGGCGGCGGCCTGACGGTCTCCAGGCTGGCGGACGCCACGGACGGATCCGGATCGCTGCCGGCGCGCCGGCACCCTGCCAGGAGGCCGGGCAAGCCGAACATCCTCGTGATCCTGGTCGACCAGCTGCGCTATCCGCAGTGGCTTGCGAGCACGCCGGGCGGCCCGAGCCTGCCGCCCAACATCCAGCGCCTGCGCAAAGGCGCGGTCTCGTTCGCCCGGCACTACACCGCCTCCAACGACTGCACGCCGGCGCGGGCGGCGCTCCTGACCGGCCTGTATACGCACCAGACCGGCTGCATGATCACGGGCGGGAGCACGCTCGACCCGGGCTTTCCGACGTGGGGATCGATGGCGCGCGAACACGGCTACGACGCACGCTGGTACGGCAAGTGGCATCTCACGCACGGGGACAACCGCTGGACGCCGGCGGCGGGCCCGCAGGCGCTGGAGCGCTACGGGTTTGCGGGCGGCAGCTACCCCTCACCCGACGGTGCTCCCGGCCAGGGCTGGCGGGTGGACCCTGAAATCGCCGGCCAGTTCGAGCAGTGGCTGTCGACGGCCGGCGGCTCCGAGCCGTGGTGCACGACGGTGTCGTTCGTGAACCCGCACGACATCGCCTGGTGGTACGACTGGAGCCGCCGCGTGCCGGCCGAGGCGCAGGCGCCGCGCGTCGCCCACCGGCTGCCACCCAACTTCGAGACGCCGGAGCTGCTGGTCGCTCGCAACAAGCCGCGGTTGCAGCGCTCGCTGCAGGAAACCGCCGCCTCCTCCTTCGGGGCGGTCCCGTTCGCCGGGCCGGAAGTCGCGAGCGCATGGCTGCCGTTCCTCGATCTCTACATCAAGCTCCAGCTCGAGGTCGACAGCCACATCGGGCGCGTCTTGGACGCACTGGAGAGCCGTCCCGAGGTCGCGGCGAACACCGTGATCGTGTTCACCTCCGACCACGGCGAGTACGGCGCGTCGCACGGCCTGCGCGGCAAGGGAGCGGGCGCGTACGAGGAGGCGATCAAGGTGCCGCTGATCGTCAAGGATCCGCGCGGCGTGCTCACGCGAGGCCCCGAGCGCACGCGCGGCCAGCTGACCTCCAGCGTGGACGTGGCGCCGCTGCTGCTGACGATCGCGACCGGGGCGAACGAATGGCGGCGAGAGCCCCGCTACGCGCACCTCGCACGGCGGCTGGACGTCGCGCGCATCCTGTCAGACCCCTCCGCCCCAGGGCGCCCCTACGTGCTGCACACGACCGACGAGATCGTGACCGAGTTCGCGATCGAGCCGTATACGGCGAACGCGCCACTGCATGTCCTCGCGCTGCGCACGCCGCGTGCGAAGTACGCCACCTACTCGCACTGGCCGGAGGGAGGGAGCGTTCCCCTGGCCGAAGGCGAGGAGCGCGAGCTGTACGACTACCGCACGCAAGGCGGGCGCCTGGAGCTGCACAACAGCTCAGGACCCAGCCCGCTGGAGGACTCGCTGCACGCGACCCTCGAGCACGCGTACGCCCAGGAGCTGCGTCATCCCCTGCCGGCCCACCTGCATGCGGCGCGCCGGAGCGGCTTCGACGACTACTTCACGATCGCCACCCGCGCGGCCGGGCGCGCCGCCCAGCGCCGGGCCGAACACGAACGTGAAGCGCAGGCGCCCGAAACGACGAGCGCTGCGGACGGGCCGCTCAGGCCTTGATCGTCGGCGAGACGCCGATCACCGCCCCGGAGGCGTCGAGCGCCTGAGCGGCGAGATAGGACGGCGTGGGTCTGACGGCGATGGTCGTCTGAAAGCCGTTCTTCGCGGCGCTCGCCGCCGGCGCGAGCGACCCGGGCGAGGGCCCTGCGAGGATCCGCCAGGAGGCGACTTCGGTGGCGCCGTTCCAGCTCACGGCGACGGTCAGGGTGGGGGCGGCCCCGGACTCGACCGCCAGCGACGGGGCGCTCGCGGGACGGGCGCTCCAGGGCGAGAGGTAGGTCTTGAAGTCCTGGACGTTCCTGCCGAGGGTGGCGTCGAAGAGGACGTGGCCCGACGCGTCGAACTCGGTGAAGGCGGGCAGCCTCCCGTAGCCGAGCAGCCAGTTGCCGCCGGGGAGGCTGAGCATGTTGCCCTGGCTTTCGGCGAGCAGCGTCTTCGCGGGGTTGATGAACTGCCGGACCAGAGTGACCGTGTGGCTGGCCGTTTCCGGTCGCAAAAGCAGGCCGCGCGACTGCTTCTCCTTGGGTGGGTCCGAGCCGTTGTCGAACACCGAGATCAGCCCGCCGGGCTGGAGCTCCGCGTCGTGCTGCCAGTAGAAGCGAGTGCCGGGGCCGAGCTTGAAGCTGCTCTGCTGGTCTCCCAGGCGCCAGCGAAAGCCGCCGCTGTGCAGGTCGACGTCGTACAGCGTCCAGCTGTTGCGCGCCGACAGCAGCACGTCTTCGTTTGAGCCAGGATCGATGGAGTTGATGTGGATGTAGTCCCACGGGTAGCTGCCGGAAGGAGCCGGGTTTTTCGATTCGCCGAGAGCGATGTGCCCGAGCGCGTGCCACTCCCACATGACCAGACCCGTCTTGATGTCGATCTGCTGGACCACCGAGTCGGTGAGCACGCCGTTGCTCGCACCGTGCTGGCGGGAGAGGTTCATGTGGATCGGGTCGAACGCGTCTATCCAGGCCGTGCCCTGCGATGTCAGCCGGATCTCGTGCAGGTCGGCTTTGTAGCCGTTGCCCGCCCTGATCTCGGCGACGCGCCGGTAGGAGCTGTCGTAGACGACGTCTTCGCCCTGGCCGAAGCCGACCTGCAGGATCCGGCCCTGCCACCAGGTCAGCACCGGCTTGCCCTGGTAGCTCTGGACCTGGAAGTTGGTCGCCTTCTCACCCGGCGGCAGCGGATGGAACCACACCAGCGAGCCGCTCTGTTCGACGATCATCGGCCCCGGCGAGCCCTTGCCCTGGTACGGGGCTAGGAACAGGTCGCCGGGGCTCGCGCCACTCCGGGCGGGAACGGTGATCCGAACGGTGGAGGGAGCGACGCCCGGCGCCGAGGCGTAGCGCTGGACCGCGTGAGGATCGCCGGGATTGTTCGGGAACTCGCTCTGGCTTACGGTCGCCTGGTGGGCGATCGTAAAGGTGGTGCTCGCCGCCCGGTTCGGGGTGTCCGTGCCGAGGAGCGCGTGCACCGTCACCCGCTCGCCCGCGATGAACGGGTGAGCCGGCAGGAAGCTCGCGCCCGTGCCGGTCGAGTAGGCCTCCAGGCGGCCGCCGTGCGCGCCGCTGTGGGAGCCGACCACGCGCACGTCTGCGACCTGCGTGCCGGGACCGCCGAGGAAGCTGATCTGCGTCGTGGGCGACGCGTCTTCGGTGCCGGGCAGCGGCGAGACGGTGACCGGGTTGGCAGCTGCCGCACGAATGTCCGCGGCGGAGATGATCGTGCCCGAGCTCGCCGAGGGGGAGCTCGCCGAGGAGATCGTCCCGCACGCGCACAGCAGCAGCGTCGTCGCCACGGCCGCGAACAGCCCGCCCGGCACCCTTGCCACGCCGATCAGCTCTCCCGTCTGGCTCGTTCGCCGGCGCCGGCGAACCGGATCGTCATCGAGCCCACCGCCACGGGCCAGCTGCGCTCGCCGGACAGCGAGAACACGACAGAGGCCACAGGCGGTTCCACCGCCGCGCGTGTGGGGCGGATCGGCGCGCCTTCGGCGGGGGGCGGCACCGGCCCGCCTGACGGCTGGACGTTTCCGTTCCCCGACGCGGGCGGCTGCGCGACCCGATCCGGGGAGACCTGGTTGGAAATCCTCGGCGCGCCCGGCACCGAGGACGCGGGCGCCTGCGCAGGCGCCGCCACGGCCGCAGCGGCGCGCCCGGGGGCCGGGGCCTCGCCCGCGGGCTCGGACGGCGCGCGCGCGGGCAGCTTGGGGACGAGCTTGAACGTGATCGCCGCGGCGACGCCGCAGAGCACGGCGCCGAGCAGATAGGCGAGGCGGAAACCGTCGGTGAGCGCCAGCAGGGGAGAGCGGAAGTCGACGTTGATCAGGTGGCTGGTGAACTGGGCGCCGAGCGAGGCGAGGATCGCGAGCCCGAGGGCGCCGCCCATCTGGCGCGAGGTGTTGACCAGGCCCGAGGCGAGGCCCGCCTCGCCGGGCTTGGCGCTCACGGTGGCGGCGATCGTCGACGGCACGACCGTGAAGCCGATGCCGACCGCCATGAACAACCCGGGGATCAGCACGCTCGCGCCATAGCTGCTGTTGACCTCGATCAGGGCGCCGAAGAGCACGAAGCCGACAGCCATCAGCGTCAGCCCGAAGCCGAGCACGGGGCGGATGCCGAACCGCCCGACGAGCGCACCGGCCCGGGTGGCGCAGGCCATGATCGTGAGCGCCATCGGCAGGAACGCGAGGCCGGCGCCGAGCGGGGGCATGCGCAGCACCTCCTGCATGTACAGCGTCGTGAAGTACCACATCGGGAAGAGCGCGGCGCTGAACAGCAGCACGACGCCGTTTGCGACCCGCAACGGCTGGGACGCGAACACGCGCAAGGGCACGAGCGGCGCCTGCGCGACGCGCGACTCGATCAGCGCGAACGCCCCCAGCAGCACGAGACCCAGCACGATCGGACCGAGCGCGGCGGGCGAGCCCCAGCCTTCGTTGCCCGCGTTGACGATTCCGTAGACCAGAGCCAGCATCCCGCCGGTGATCGCAAGCGCGCCGCCGAGGTCGAACCCGCCGGCGCCGGCCTCACGGCGGCGCTCGGCGACCACGACACGGGCGATGAGCGCCGCGGCGATCCCGATCGGCAGGTTGATGAGCAGCACCCAGCGCCAGCTGAGCTCCTGGGTGATGATCCCGCCGAGCAGCGTCCCGGTGGCGCCGCCCGCGCCGTTCATCGCCCCCCACAGCCCGATCGCGCGAAAGCGCTCTGGGCCGGGGGCGAACGAGGAGGTGATGATCGCCAGCGACGCGGCCGCCATGATCGCGCCGCCGAGACCCTGCAGCGCGCGCGCTCCGATCAGCGCCTGCTGGCTCAGCGCCGTGCCGCCGGCGAGCGACGCCAGCGCGAACACCAACAGGCCGGTGACGAACGTCCGTCGCTGCCCGAACAGGTCGGCGGCGCGGCCGCTGAGCATCAAGAAGCCCGCGAACGTGATCGTGTAGGCGTTGATGACCCATTGCAGCTCGGCCTGGGAGAAGCCGAGGCTCGCATGGATCGAGGGAATCGCGACGTTGACGATCGAGACGTCGAGGATCACCATGAACTGCGCCAAACAGCACAACGTCAGCAGCAGCGAGTGGCGTGCGGGGGCCTGCGCCTCGCCCCCCGCCGCCGAGCCGGTGGCGCCCCTCGAAGCGGTTGCCGCGGCCGCGCTCATCTCGACGTACTGTAGTGGCCCATGGGTGAACGACTACCCGGAAGGAGGCTGCGCTTTCACGGCTGCTGGGACCTTTTCGGGCACCCGCCCGGCGGAAGCTTCTGCACTCTCACCGTCGCCGAGGTGCCGAGCACCTGTCCGGAGGAGTCGAGCGCCTGAACCGCGACGTAGGCGTAGCACTGCGGCAGGATCACCGAGCTCTCGAAGCCGGCGGCCGGCATCGAACCCTGCGGCGTGATCGAGGACTGGTCTTCCCCGGCGAGCACCCGCCAGGAGACGGTTTTGGTGGAGCCGTTCCAGCTCGTTGCCACAGCCGTCTCGTCGCCGGTGACCGTGACCCTGGCGACGACGCTGGGCAGCTGCAGCGGACGTCCGGTCCACGGGAAGCGGAACGCGCGGTAGGAGCCGAGACCGGGCGCGTAGTGCGCGTCGAACAGGAGCTCCCCGCCGGGCGAGAGCTCGCTGATCGAGGGAGACGCCCCCCAGCCGATCACGACGTTTCCGCTGCGAAGGACCTGCATGTTGCCCTGGCTGTCGGCCAGCAGCGGGCTCGGATGGGTGTAGGCCTTGACCAGCGTCGCGGTGCGCCTCTTGGTGTCGAGGGCGATGCGCACCCCGCGTGACTGGTAGTGCTCGCGGGGGTTCGAGCCGTCGTCGAAGAACGTCACGCTCCCGTCCGGCTGCATGCGCGCGTCGTGCTGCCAGGCCGTGCGCGTCCCGGGCCCCATGGCGAAGCTGCTGTCGGTGCCGCCCAGGCGCCAGAGGATCTTGCCGGAGCCCTTTTCCAGCTGATATCCGGCCCAGGTGCTCCGTCCTGAGACGAGCAGGTCTCCGTTCGGCTCGGGGTCGACCGAGTTCAGGTGAAACCAGTCCCACGGCGTCGCCGACGTCGGGAGGGGCTCATGCGACTCGCTGACGCCGATGTGGTCGAGCGCGTGCCATTCCCAGCGCACGAGGCCGGTCTTCATGTCGATCTCCTGCACGGACGTGTCGACGATCACGCCGTTGCGCGCTCCGCCCACCGGATCGAGGTTGCAGCGCATCACGTCGTAGGCGGTCGTGTAGGCGACTTCGTCGGGCGCCAGCTGGAAGTCGTGCAGGTCGGCCTGCAGGCCGTTGCCGCCGTGGATCGTCGCGACGCGCTGATAGTTGCTGTTCATGACGATGTCTTCGCCCTCGCCGAACCCGAGCGCGAGCACCTTGCCGCGCCACCAGGTGAGGTCGTCCTGACCTTCGTAGCGCTGGACGCTGAGGTTCTCCGCGGCGGTTCCGTCGTACTGGCGTTCGAACCACACGAGGCGTCCCTGCGGGGTGTAGATCAGCGGTCCGTACTGCCCTGGCCCCGGTCCCGCGGTCATCATGATGTTCCCCGCGGACGGGTCCCGGTCCGGAGTGCTCACGTTCAGGATCGGCGGATGCATGCCAGGCCAGGAGAGGAAGCTCTGGTAGAACGCGGCGGGGGCTTCGGGGTTGGGGAATTCCGGGATCCCGCCGGTGGGGAAGGGCGTGGCGATCCGGAAGCCGAAGCTCGTCCTGTGCCCTTCGCCACGCGACCCGACCACGGCGCTGACCGAGACCCGCTCGCCTGCTTCGAACGGCTTGTCGGGCACGAAGCTGCCGCCGTCGCCCTGGAAGTACCCGTAGACGTGGCCGTAGTGGTAGCCGGTCTCGGAGCCGACGACCGAGACGTCCTGGATGTTCGTGACGCTCGTCCCGAGAAAGCTGATCTGGGTATACGGGCTGGCCGTGTCGGTCTCAGGCCCGGGCGAGACGTAGACATCGGTGCCTGGCAGCGTGGCGCTGTGCTCGAGCGTGGCCGGCAGGCACGAGGGCGAAACGCCGCTGGGCGTGATCGTCGAGCTCGTGCCCGACAGGCCGAGACCGGGGGAACCGAGCACGACTGCGACCGCCACCCACCCAAGCGCGACGACCGCCAGGACGATCAGACCGTACCTTTTCATGTCCGCGACAGCGGTCCCTCACCACTGGAGCAGCATCAGGCCGACCGTGATCCCGGGCCCGATCGTCACCACGAGCCCGCGATCGCCGGGACGGGGCTCTCTCCGCTCGATCGTTTCATGAAGGACGTAGAAGATAGATGGTGTGCCGATGTTGCCGTGGTTTGCGAGCACCTCGCGGCTCATCTCGACCTCCTCGTCGGAGAGCGACAGCGCGGACTGCACGCAGTCGATGATGCGCCTGCCGCCGGGGTGGACCACCCAGTGATCGATCGCCGTGCGCTCGACTCCGGCTGAACCGAGGAAGTCCTCGACCAGCTCGCCGAGGCCGGCCGCGGCGACGTCGGGGAGGTCGCGACTGAGGTGCAGGTAGCTGTCCTCGGCGGCGAGCTCGAGGCTGACCGCGTCGAGCGTGCCCGCGATCTGGTGGACCTTGGCGGCGACGATCGCGGGACCATCCGCGCGGGGGTCGTCCGCGAGCAGCGCAGCGGCGCAGCCGTCGCCGAAGATGGCGGAGCCGACGACCTTCGCCCTCGCGTCGTCCGCACAGGCGCCCATCAGGACGCCGGTCATGCTCTCGGCCGCGACGATCAGGCCCTGCCTGCCCGGATGTTGGCGCAGGAACTGGCTGACGAGCCGCATCAGCGGCACGGCGCTCGCGCAGCCGACCCCGACGACGTGGTACTTGTCCGTGTCCGGGTCCATCTGGAAGTGGTCGACGATGCGGTGGGCGAGCGTGGGACCGCCGAGCGAGTAGAGCGTCGCCGTCACGACCGTGCCGATCTCGCGGGGATCGACCTGCAGGCGCTCGATCGCGGCGGCCGCGTAGCCGAACAGCTGGTTCTCCA
The DNA here is from genome assembly GCA_035632775.1 of Solirubrobacteraceae bacterium. GTDB lineage: Bacteria > Actinomycetota > Thermoleophilia > Solirubrobacterales > Solirubrobacteraceae > Palsa-744. The sequence continues at coordinate 33,553 of DASQGE010000057.1, forward strand.
CCTGTGCCGTGCGCCCCTGCAAGGTCCTCGCCAGTAGATCGTCCGTGAGCGTGAGGTGGCGCCTGTGGACGCCACAGCGGGAGAAGATGCGCTCGGCGAACTCGTCGCCGCGCATCCCGAGCAGGGTGAGGACGTCCTCCTGGGAGAACGACGCTTGCGCCTCGGCGAGCGCCAGGCGGCTGATCCGCGGGCCGACTCGGAGCGGCTCGGCGAGGGTGGTCGCGACCGACGATGGAGTGGTGAGCTGGGACACTGGGTCTGCGACCTTCAAATTCAACCTCCCCGAATCCAGGACGGAGCGGCCGCTGGGCCGAGCGCGGCACGATATCGGTGCAACCCGCCTGTATTGGACGCAGGAGCGCTCAACACCGCGATCCTTACCAACTTCTTCGCAGTCGGAACCGGGCGATGGCCTCAGACGCCGCGAAGCGGCCACATCAGTCCGTCAGATGTCTGGCCGGGTCGACGGCGTCGAACCGCCGGCGTCGAGGCGCATCCCTCCCTGTCTGCGCCCCGGCGCCGGTACTCCCGTCCCATTTGGTGCCCTCCGTCCCGCCAGTTCGCTTTGGCACCGGTTGTGTCCGCGTCCGAGCCCAGTGCCCGCCCGGCCCGTGGAGCACATCGGTAGATGCAAGCATTTCGGTGAGCCGCTGTCAAGCACCCAGCCGGTGGCTGTCAAGCGCCGCGGATGCGACGCCTGCGCAGACGCAAGGCCCGCGGGGACACGAGGCCGACGCGGACGAGAAGCCGACGCGGGGACTCGAACCCCGGACCCCCACTTTACGAGAGTGGTGCTCTACCAGCTGAGCTACGTCGGCGCGGTCACCGATGCTATCGCCGTCGCGGCGTGTCCCGTCCCCCACAGACCGCTCAGCTCCGCCAGCAGCGACTCGCCGTGCTTGGCGCAGAACGAAGGGCCGATCCCGCGCACCGCCAGCAGCTCTTCCATGTCGCCCGGGCGCGCGCGCAGGACATGTTCGAGCACGGCGTTGGACGCGACCCTGAAAGCGGGCAGTCCTTCGGAGCGGCCCATCCGCCACGCTCGCAGGCGCTCGAACTCGCGCTCCTCGACCGGCTGCTCGGCGACCGACTCGTCGAGCCCGGCCCAGACCCGCTCGGGGGCGCGATCGACGGTTCGTCCGCGGCGCTCCCGAGCCGGCCTCACAGATCGCGCGTCCGAGCTTGGCGCCCGCCGGCGCGAGGGCTCGACCCGCGGCATCGATCGGAGATCGGCCTGCAGCGCCCGCTCCAGCTCTGGGTCGGGGTCGCACACGTCACAGCATCTGCCCGTCGGCGCGCCGGGCGAGGGGTCGCCGAAGTGGTCGAGGATCTGCCGGCGCCGGCAGCGCTCGGAGGCGGACATGAAGCGCTCGATCGAGCGGTAGGACTCCCAGCCGCGGTCCTTAGCCGCCTTGATCGCGGCCCAGGCCCTGCGCGGACTGCCTTCGCCGGTCGGCCGCGCCAGCAGCCCGCTCGCCCCGCCGGGGCTCAGCCGCACCGCGCCCGCGCGCTCGGCGATCGACAGCAGCATGCGGTCGCGCTCGTCCAGCTCCCCGTGCCCGATCGCCGCCGCCCCGCCGTCGCGTTCGGCGCGAGCGCGCAGGGTCGCGACATAGGCCTTGACGTCGGCGACCGTGGTGTCGCGCTGGGTGTTGAAACGGATCAGCCGGCCGAGGTCCATGCGTGCCGCGATCAGCAGCGCGCGGGCCGGCTCGCCGTCGCGCCCGCCCCGGCCGGCCTCCTGGTAGTAGGCCTCCAGGCTCGTCGGCAGCGCCCAGTGCGCGACCGTGCGCACATCGGCCTTGTCGACGCCCATCCCGAACGCGTTGGTGGCGACGAGGACCTCGGCGGTGCCCGCCATGAACGCCTCCTGGCTCGCGCGCCGGGCCGCAGGCGCCATCCCCGCGTGGTAGGCCACGGTGGAGATCCCCCGCTCGGCGATCAGGCTCGCCACCTCGTCGGTGTCCTTGCGCGTGCCGCAGTAGACGATCGCCGGTCGCGCGCGCTTCTCGCCGAGCACTCCGAGCAGCGCTGAGCGCTTGCGCGCAATCGCGCCCTTGCCCGCGACGAAGACGACGTCGAAGGCGATGTTCGGCCGGTCAAACCCGGCCCTGACCGACACCCACTCGTGCAACCCGAGCCGCGCCGCGATCTCGTTCGCCACGCGCGGCGTGGCGGTCGCCGTGGCGGCCATCACGGGCGGGCGGCCGAGCGCGGCGATCGCGTCGTGCAGGCGCAGGTAGTCGGGGCGGAAGTCGTGTCCCCACTCGGCCACGCAGTGGGCCTCGTCGACCACGAACAGCGCGACCTTGCGCCGCTGCAGCGCCGCGCGGAAGGCGCCCGAGGCGAAGCGCTCGGGCGCGACGAGCACGAGCTGCGTCTTGCCGCCGCCGATCTCGCGCAGCGCCTGGGCGTTGTGCCCTTCGGCCATCCCCGACGCGAGCATGGCCGCGCGCACGCCCCCTTCGGCGAGCCGGCGCAGCTGATCGGCCATCAGCGCGATCAGGGGGCTGACGACCACGACCAGCCCTGCCCCCGCCAGCGCCGGCAGCTGGTAGCACAGCGACTTGCCGCCGCCGGTGGGCATCACGACGAGACTGTCCCGTCCCGCCAGCGCCGCCTCGACCGCCTCGCGCTGACCCGGTCTGAAGGAGTCCAGGCCGAAGCGCCTCAGCAGCGTCTCGGGGGACGGCGCGGTCGAATCGCTCGGGCTTCGCTCCATGCAGTGGAAGCTACCCGGCGCTTCGGCCGGGACGGCTCAGCGACGGTCCCACACCACGCGAGCGCCGGCCGCCGGCACCAGCGTGATCGCGCGCCGGCGGTTCCACTCGCCCGCGCGCCAGAGCCCGTGTCGCGGCACGCTCGGGCGCAGCTCGCGCAGCATCGTGCGGAGCATCAGCTTCATCTCGAGCATCGCGAAGGACGCGCCGATGCAGCGCCGGATGCCGCCGCCGAACGGGATCCAGGCGAACGTGTCGGGGGCCTCCTCCAGGAACCGCTCCGGGCGGAACTCCTCGGGCGCCTCATACACGCGCGGGTTGCGATTCGTCAAGTAGATCGACGGGAACACCCGCGTGCCCGCCGGCAACTCGTACTCGCCCACCCGCAGATCCTCCATCAGCATCCTCACCACCATCGGCACCACAGGCCTCACCCGCAGCGTCTCATCGACCACTGCCCTCATGTACGCATCCCCGCCGTCCTGCCCCTCGGCGTCGACCTCCGCCACGAGACGCCCCAGCTTCTCGGGGTGGCGCACGAGCCGCTCGACCGCCCACGCGACCGAGGTCGCCGTCGTCTCGTGTCCGGCCAGCAGCAGCGTCACGAGCTCATCCCTCAGCTCCGTGTCGGTCATCGACTCTCCCTGCTCGTCCCGCGCCTGCATCAGCAGCGAGAGGATGTCCCTGCGCTCCGCCAGGTCCTCCTGCCCACGCCGCAGCGCGAGCTCCCCGTAGATGACCGCGTCCAGCCGGTCGAGCGCCCGCCCGATCGCTCCCGTGGGACGCTCGAGGCTCGGGCGCCGCAGCGCGAACAGCACGACCCTCAGCGGGTGCATCGGCGCGAGCAGCCCCGCGATCGCAGCCCTCAGATCCCCCATCCTCTCGGCCTCCACGCCGAACACCGCGCGCAGGATCACCTCCAGCGTGATCGCCCGCGTGCGCTCGTGCAGCCGCATCGGCCTCCCCAGCGGCCAGCTCGCCATATCCCGCCTCGTCGCCTCGACGATCACATCCTCGTACTCGCGCATCCGCTCGCCGTGGAACGGCGGAAGCAGCAACTTGCGCTGGCGCATGTGCTCCGGCCCGGTCAGCACGATCACCGAGCTCGGTCCCATGACCGACGCCACCGGCGAGCTCCCGGCCGCCGACGGCGCCACCTCCGCGGGCGCCGTGAACAACGTCTTGACAGCCTCCGGGTCGCTGATCATCACCAGCTTCATCCCGCTCGGCGCGAACGTCAACGTGAACGCCTCCCCCAGCCGCCTCGCGCACCGGTCCATTACCCATGTCGGCGCCAGCGCCCACGCGAGCGTCTGCACGACCGGCGGCAGCGGCGGGCCCGGCGGCAGACGCTTTGCCGGGAGCTCGCCGAGGTCGATCGGCTGCGGGCTTGTGAGGGTGCTGGCCATGACTCGAGCGGTTCCGTCGGGGGAACGCACTCGTATGTTTACCGCAACGCACGCAGCCTGGCGAGCCCTCGCCGGCGCGCACCCCGCCCGCGCGCCCCGTGTTCGCGCAGCGCCCTGGCCACGCGTCCGCTCGCCAGCTGCATCTGCTCGGGCGACAGCCGCACCGCACACCGGTCGAGATACCCGGCGAGCATCCGCGCGGGCAGCACCCGCACGCCCTTGCGTCTTGCCAGCGGCCGGTCCACCCAGGCGCGGCTGAACACGAGCAGCGGCTCCACCTCCAGACCGGTCACGCGTTCGATCGCCCTGCGCTGGGCCTGGGCCTGGTTCAGCGTGGCGCCGTGAACGCGCGCCACCCGCACCGGCCCGGGGTGGCTCTTGGTCTCGATCGTGAACACCCCCGCGGGCCCGATCACGATGTGGTCGACGTTTCCGTTGCCGAGGCTCGCGTCGTGGATCACGCGCCAGCCGTGAGCGCAGAGGTCGTCCAGCAGGCTGCCGACCTGCTCCTCGCCGGCGGCTCCCCGATCGTGGCGCTCGACCAGCGGCAGGACGAACCGCGTGATCGCGAAGATCGCCGCAAGCAGCGCGATCTCGGCGCCGAGAAAGCGCTCGTCGCGGAGTCCGAAGGTCCGTCCCAGCAGCGCGGTGGCGACGGCGAGCGCCCCGAGCGCCCCGAGCGTGCGCAGGCGCAGGCGTCGCACGATCGCGCGCGCGTGCTGCCCGGCCACGCGGGCTGTCGGGTCATAGCCGATGACGTGCATCTGTCTCTCTCTATATCGGCTCGATCGATCCGGCTCCTTTAGCGCCCGACGTGGGCTCTTGGCGAATCGCGCCTCATCCGATCGCGCGGTCCCGCCGCGCGCCGGCCGATCGCCGGCGCGACCGCGCTCCATCGGATCCGGCGGAGCGCAGGGAAGCTCGTGTGAGCAGGACTTTCAGTCCCAAAAAGCGTGGAAAAGCCGGTCGACTCCTAAAGCCCCGGCCTCCGTGCGCCGAAGCCGGAAGCAGACGCAGCCTGTGAGCACGGATGACTCGCATGTACGACTATTCAGATTCTTACCCGCCTTCAGACATCGGCCCCCCGCCTCCGGAGGTCTGCCTGCTGCTGCGCACCCACGCAGAGCAGCTGTGGTTGAGTCGCGAGGTGGTACCGGTGCTGCGTCAGCTGCAGACCCCGGGCGGCCTCCCCGAGGAACAGCTCGGCGCGGCGCTGGCCTATCTCGAGGTGACGTGGCTGGAAGCGTCCCGGCTCGCGGTCGAGTGCGACGCGGCATTCGCCGCGCTCGGCGCGACCCGCGCGAGCGCAGACCAGGCGCTGGCGCTTCAGGCGCGCCGCTACCACGCGGCCGTGCGCCTGCTGCGCGAGGCGGTCTCAGAACACGTCCGCGCGCTGATCGCAGCGCCGAGCAAGGTCACCCGGGCCGGCGAGCACGCCGGGTCCTGAGCCTCGACAGGTCGTGAGAGGTGCGTCACGAGCCTTGAGTGGCCGATTCCACCGAAGGGCCGCGAAGGGCATGTACCGGAGGCGATGACATAGGCTGCGCCGCACTCGATGCGGCCCGCCTTCGACCTGCAATCCCACTCGACCCACTCCGACGGCTCGCTCGAGGCCGCCGCGGTCGTGGAGCGGGCTGCGCAGGCCGGCGTCCAGCTGCTGGCGCTGAGCGACCACGACACCGTCTCGGGGGTGTCCGAGGCGCTGTCCGCCGGCGAGCGCCACGGGGTGCGGGTGGCGCCGGCCGTGGAGATCTCCTCGATCGACCCGGACGCGGAGCATCCTCGCGAACTGCACATCCTCGGCTATCTGATCGACCACTCAGACCCTGCTTTCGAAGCGAAGCTCGCGGACTTCCTGTCCGACCGCGAGAAGCGCACGCTGCGGATGGCCGCCGCGCTGCGCGAGCTCGGCTTCGCGCTCGACGACCGCGCGATCTCCGAGCGGATGCGCGCCGGCAAGCCGATCGGCCGCCCTCACCTCGCCGAAGCGGTGCTCGGAGCGCCGGAGAACGAGACGCGGCTGCGGGAGGAGAACATCGACGACGTCGGCTCGCTGATCAGGGCGTACCTGATCGACGGCAGGCCCGCGTTCCGCCTGCGCGAAACGCCGACGGTGGCGCAGGCGATCGAGGCGATCCACGGCGCCGGCGGGGTGGCCGTGTGGGCACACCCGTTCTGGGATGTGGACGACGCGCTCGAGACGCTGGAGATGATCGACCGCTTCCGGGCGGCGGGCATCGACGGGGTCGAGGCCTTCTACGTGACCCACACACGCGAGCAGACCGAGCTGCTGGCCCGCCGCTGCGCCGAGCTGGAGCTGCTCAGCACCGGCTCCTCGGACTTCCACGGTCCGGACAACCGCCTGTTCTCGAAGTTCCTCGCGTTCGAGACCTACGGTCTTGAGCCGAACCTGGGACCACTCGCCAGCTGAGGACCGTCCGAACGAGGTGGGCGCCGCGGACAGACGGCGGGACCGCTCGGCCCGATCGCCCCGAAAAGACACCCTTCGGGGAGACAACGACATCCAGGTGTTCAGGGTCGAGCGGGGTGCGGACGCAGGGAGCGTGGCGTGCTATGCACGCGAGTGACCGAGGACAAAGCATCCGCGAAGGCCATCGAGCGCCTGCAGGCGGAAGGCCAGCGCTTCGAGCGCCAGCTCCTCGGAGACGTTGAGGGCGAGGCGCAGGCGGGTGTCCTGCACGAAGCCGATGCCCGCGCGCGCGCGCGGGCCCGGGCACGAGGCCGCGTCGCGCTCGAGCTCGGCGAGGCGATCAAGGTTGTGGACGAGCTCGGGCGCGCCCTCGGCGAGGCAGAGCAGGTCGCGCAGCCACAGCTCGACGAGGCGCAGGGCCTGCTCGAGCGCGCCCGCTCGGCCTCGGCGCTCGGCGCGGCGCCTGACGTCGAGCGCTTCGCGCTCCAGGCGCTTGCGGTCCCTCCCCGGCGCCAGCTCCAGCTCGCGGTCGAGCCGCTCTGCGACCTCCTCCCCCGCACAGGCGCCGGCGGTCTTGGCGCCGTCGAGCAGCCCGGTCCAGCGGCGCTCGCCGGTGGCGCCGGCCAGGGCCGAGCGCACGTAGCCCTCGGCGGCGGCGCGCAGCGCCTGTCCCTGCTCGCTCGCGAGCTGCTCGGCGAGGCGGGCGTCGCCGAGGGCCAGTCGCGCGCACGCGCGGGCGCGCGCAAGATCGTCCTCCGAGGGAGGTCGGCCGGTCGCGCGCGTGAAGGACCCACCGCCGGCGAGCAGCCGCTCGGCGATCGCCTGCGAGGGGAGCGGGTCGAAGCGGACATGCAGGCAGCGCGAGGCGATGGTCGGCAGGATGTCCTCGCGCCGGTCGCTCAGGAGCAGCAGATGGACGAACGAGGGCGGCTCCTCGAGCGTCTTGAGCAGCCTGTTGGCGGCCTGGTCGTTGAGCGTGTGGGCGGCCTCGATCACGAACACGCGGCGCGTCGATTCGAACGGCGTGCGGGTGGCGGCGGCCACGACGGGCTCGTCGACGTCCCCGACCAGCATCTCCGCCGCGCCGCTCGGCGTCACCCAGTTCAAGTCCGGGTGCGTGTCGCGCGCGACCCGCACGCGCGACCCGTCCGGGTCGGGGGCGCCGTCGGCGAGCAGGGCGGCGGCGAACGCGCGCGCGACGGTCCGCTTGCCCGTTCCGGACGGCCCGTGGAAGAGGTAGGCGTGTGAGGGGCGGCCCTGCGGGGGCAGCGCGGAAGCGAGGACCGCGCGTGCGTGCGGGTGCGAGCCGACGCCCGCCAGCAGCTGCGCGCCAGACGCGTCTCGCGCTGCCGCGGAGTCGGAGGGAGTGTCCATCGCCGTCATCGTAGAGCCGCTACGGTGCGGCCGTGGCGCGCGGGAGGCTGATCACGATCGAGGGCCTTGACGGCGCGGGCAAGTCGACGCTGGCGGAGGGCCTCGCGCGGGCGTGCGCCGAGCGTGGGCGGGCGGTGGAGCTGCTGCGCGAGCCCGGCGGGGCGGCCGTGTCGGAGCGGATCAGGGCGCTCGTCAAGGACCCGTCGCTGTCGATCGGCGCGCGCGCCGAGGCGCTGCTGTACGCGGCCGCCCGGGCGCAGCTCGTGAGCGAGCGCGTGCGTCCGTCGCTCGAGTTGGGCGAGCTCGTGCTGCTCGACCGGTTCGTGGACTCCTCGCTCGCCTACCAGGGCGCGGGGCGGGGGCTGGGGGTGCGGGAGGTGCGGGCGATCAACCTGTTCGCCACCGGGGGTCTCACGCCCGATCGAACGCTCCTGCTGCGCGTCTCCCCGGCGCAGGGACGCGCGCGCCTGCGGGCGCGCGCACACGGGCGCGACCGGCTGGAGCGCGAGGACGAGCACTTCTTCGCCGCGGTCGCGGCCGCCTACGAGCAGCTCGCCCGCGACGAGCCCGAGCGGATTCGCGTGCTCGACGCCTCCCGAGCGCCGGAGCGGGTCCTGACGGACGCGCTGGCCGCGGTCGAGGACCTGCTATGAACGTCGCGATGTCCCGCCTGCTCCCCGCGGCTACGGTCCTGGCGCTGGCGCTGGGTGCGCCGGCCCAGGCCCTGCCCGCCACGACGCCCGCGGTCACGACGCCGGCCTCGGCGAAGATCGGGCAGCCGACCACCATCTCCCCGACGCCGGTCAAGACCGCGCCGGCTACGGCGGTGCCGGTCACGCCCGCGACCACGACCGTGCCCGCGACGACGGCGCCGGCCGCGACAGCACCGGCAACGAGCGGCGCCTCGCCGCCCACGTATGCCCCGTCCACGATCCCACTGCCGGGCTCGGCGGCGACACGTTCCGATTTGGGGCGTTTCGCGCGCGCGCGAACACGCAGCTCCGGGAAGGTGTCGACGGAGGCCGTGGTGCTCGCCGCGATCGGCGCGCTGCTGGTGCTGGCTTGCAGCGCATGGGCGTTTGCGCGCAGCCGCGCGTTCGAGCCGCACTGGCTGCTCTCGCTGCGCCACGCGCTGGCCGAGGCTGGTTTTCGCACGTCGGCGACGTGGGCGGAATTCTCCGACTGGGTCCGTCTCGGCCGCTAGCTGCAGCGGCCGGCCCAGTTTGCGACTGCGCACATCGCCGTCAGGCTGACCGTCCGGTCCGGAGCCTACGATTTTCAGTTGAGTCTAGATGTGCTCAGGGACCGTTTCTCAAACGACTCCCGAAGCTGGTCGACCGGGTCCCACACGACCCAGAGTCTGCCGGGTAACGCCCCTTCTAGGCTCGCTCACTGTTAACAGCGTTACCGACAGTTCGGACGGAACTTGTCGCTATCCTGCCCATAGACAGCAAGCCTCGCTCAGCGACGGTCCGAGAAAAGGTCCGTCCGGTCAAAAGCGGATGATTCGGTGTTACCCGCAGAACGCCGATTTTAAGCCGCAAATTGACGGTTTTGGCCGAACGAAGAAAGAGGAGGCAGGTCGATGGACGGTACCCCGAAGACAGCACTTGCTCAGGATGTCCAGCCCGGTCAGGCGCTGTCGATCGGTCGCTACTTCACGACGCGGGGTACGCATCCCTTCGACACGGTCGAGTGGGAGCTGCGCGACGCGCGCATCGGCCACGGCGACCGCGTCGCGTTCGAGCAGGCGGGCGTCGAGTTCCCCAAGAGCTGGTCGCAGAACGCGACGAACATAGTCGCCCAGAAGTACTTCCGCGGACAGCTCGACCACCCCGCGCGGGAGCGCTCGGTCAAGCAGATGATCAGCCGCGTCGCGGGCACGATCGCGGCCTGGGGGCGTGAGCGGGGCTACTTCGCGAGCGACGAGGACGGCAACGCGTTCGAGGCCGAGCTGACCCACATCCTGCTGCATCAGATGGCGGCGTTCAACTCGCCCGTGTGGTTCAACGTCGGCTTCGAGGAGAGCCCGCAGTGCAGCGCCTGCTTCATCCTCTCGGTCAAGGACACGATGGAGTCGATCCTCGACTGGAACACCAGGGAGGGGATGATCTTCAGGGGCGGCTCGGGATCGGGCATCAACCTGTCGAACATCCGCGGCTCGATGGAGCACCTGGCGAAGGGCGGCACGGCGTCCGGGCCGGTGTCGTTCATGCGCGGCGCCGACTCGTGGGCGGGCACGATCAAGTCTGGGGGCAAGACGCGGCGGGCGGCGAAGATGGTGGTGCTCGACGTCGACCACCCGGACATCAAAGAGTTCGTCTGGTGCAAGGCCAAGGAGGAGGACAAGGCCGCCGCGCTGCGCGACGCCGGCTTCGACATGTCGATCGACGGCGAGGGCTTCAAGTCGATCCAGTACCAGAACGCGAACAACTCGGTGCGGGTGACCGACGAGTTCATGCAGGCCGTCGAGCAGGACGGCGAGTGGCGCCTGATCGCCAGGACGACCGGCGAGCCGGTGGGCGAGCCGGTGCGCGCACGCGAGCTGATGCGCGAGATCGCCGAGGCGGCATGGCGCTGCGCGGATCCGGGAGTGCAGTACGACACGACGATCAACCACTGGCACACCAACCCAAATTCGGGTCGTATAAATGCTTCTAACCCCTGCAGTGAGTATATGAGCGTCGACGACTCGGCCTGCAACCTGGCCTCGCTGAACCTGATGAAGTTCCGCCGCGCGGACGGCACCCTCGACGTGGAGTCCTTCGAGCATGCCGTGGACATCATGCTGCTCGCGCAGGAGATCGTGGTCGGGCCGTCCAGCTACCCGACCGAGGAGATCGGCGTGAACGCGCGCGCGTTCCGCCAGCTCGGGCTGGGCTACGCCAACCTCGGCGCGTACCTGATGAGCGACGGCATGCCCTACGACTCCGACGCGGGCCGCGGCACGGCAGCGGCGATCACCGCGCTGATGACCGGGCGCGCCTACGGCGAGTCCGCGAAGGTCGCCGCGGCGCTCGGGCCGTACGAGCGCTACGCGGAGAACCGCGAGGCGCACAACCATGTGATGGAGATGCACCGCGACGCGGCCTACGCGATCGCGGAGCAGACGTGCGCCGACGCGGAGCTGCTGGCGGCGGCGAGGCGCTCGTGGGACGAGACCGTCGCGCTGGGCGAGCGCCACGGCTACCGCAACGCGCAGGCCACGGTGCTCGCGCCGACCGGGACGATCAGCTTCCTGATGGACTGCGACACGACAGGCGTGGAGCCGGACTTCTCGCTGGTCAAGTTCAAGGAGCTCGTGGGCGGCGGGCAGATGACGATCGTCAACCGCACGGTGCCGCTGGCGCTGCAGACGCTCGGCTACTCCGAGCAGCAGATCGAGCAGATCGAGGCGCATCTGGCCGAGCACGGCACGATCGTGGGCGCTCCGGGCCTGGCCGCGGAGCACCTGCCCGTGTTCGACGTGGCCGTCGGCGAGCGCGCGATCTCGCACATGGGCCACCTGAAGATGATGGGCGCGGTGCAGCCGTTCATCTCGGGGGCGATCTCCAAGACCGTGAACCTGCCCGAGGAGTCGACCGTCGAGGACATCGCCGACGCCTACACGCAGGCATGGCATCTGGGGATCAAGGCGCTGGCGATCTACCGCGACGGCTCGAAGACCGCGCAGGCGCTGCGCACCGACGCGGGCACACAGCCCGAAGGGCTGGGTCAGGGCAAGGACGCCGACCGGGGCGGGGCGGCGCAGGGAGACATCGACGCGATCGTCGACGACGCCGTCGGCAAGGCGCTCGCCGAGGCCGGGCCCCGGCGCAAGCGGATGCCGGTCACGCGCGAGTCGATCACGCACAAGTTCTCGATCGGCGGCCACGAGGGGTACATCACCGCCGGGATGTACGAGGACGGCACGGTCGGGGAGATTTTCCTCACCGACATCGGCAAGGAGGGCTCGACGCTAAGGGGCATGATGAACTCGTTCGCCACGGCGATCTCGATCTCGCTGCAGTACGGCGTGCCGCTGGAGACGCTCGTGCGCAAGTTCAGCTACATGCGGTTCGAGCCCGAGGGGATCACCTCCAACCCGGAGATCCCATTCGCCAAGTCGATGCCCGACTACATCATGCGCTGGCTCGCCTCACGCTTCCTCGACGTCGACGTCCAGGAGGACCTCGGCATCCTCACTCGCGAGGTGCGCGCCCGCAAGGCCGCCCAGGAGGCCGCCCAGTCGGTCCTCGCCTCCGACACCGCCGGGCCGGGCGAGGGCGGCGCGGGCGCGGATGGCGAGACCGCCACGACAAGGGAGCCCAGCGCATCGGCCACCACGGGCGGCGCGAGCGCGCCCGCGACCTCGGCGCTCACCGACACCCCGCCGGTCGTGCCCGCGCGCCTGCAGGGGCTCGACCTCGGCCCGGCCTGCAGCCAGTGCGGCGGCATGATGCAGCGCACCGGCTCGTGCTACACGTGCTCGTCGTGCGGAAACAACACGGGTTGTGGCTAACCCTGGCTAACCCATGGCTGACCGCCCGGTCAGCCCTCAGCCGCTATAAGAGGCGGGGGGAGCAGGATCGTTGCGGATCGCGGCGATCTCGCTGAGCAGCGCTTCGGGGCCGGTCCCGCCGAGCACGCGCAGGCGAGGCAGGCGGTAGGGATCGCTGTTCGGGCCGGCCCAGCCCGGGACGACCGTGGTCGAACCGGCGTAGCCGGCCGTCTTGACCTCGGCTATCACCGTCGCGTCGTAGTGGCCGGAGGGGTAGCAGAACCAGTTGACGGGGACGCCGTAGCGCTGCTGGATGACCTTCCGCGCGCCGGCGACCTGGTAGGCGAGCTGGGTCCCGTCCAGGGCGATCAGGTCGGCGTGGCTGAAGCCCTGCGTGTCGAGCTCCCATCCCGCGGCCACCAGGCCCCTGACCTGGGCTTCGGAGAGGCCGCCCTGCGACGGCGGCAGCCCCGTGAGCTGGATGCTCTCGTCGCCGACCCAGCCCAGCCTGCGCAGGACCGGCAGCGCGTTGGTGTACTGCGACTGGTAGCCGTTGTCGAAGCTCACGACGATCGGCTTGCCGGGCGGCAGCGGCGCGCCGTGGCGCCAGTAGGCCTGCAGCTGATCGAGCGTGACCGCGTGGAAGCCCGCCTTCGCCAGCGCCTGCATCTGCGCTGCGAACTCGCTCGCGGACACGTACAGCCCCGGGAAGGGCGCTCCCGGCGGCGGCGGGTTGATCACGTGGTACATCAGGATCGGCGCCGCCCCGGTGCGCGGCTTGCCGGTTGCTGCGCCGGCGGAGGACGACGAGCCTTGCGGCGACGTCGACCCGCCTGATTGCGCGGAGGACGACCCGCGTGGCGCGTTGCCCGACCCCGCGACTCCGCGCGTGGACGGCTTGGAGCCACCGCGGCCGGCCAGAAGCGCCACCGCCGCAACGACCACGGCCGCGAGCAGCAGGCTCAGACCGGCGAAAGTCCGGCGGCGGCGGCGCGCCAGCTCCCTGCGGCGAGCCTCACGACGCGCCTGGCGCCGCTCACTGTCCATACATGTCCTAGGGGTTCAGACGCTTCTTCAGTGCGCTCGCCGCCGAGAATTTCGCCGCTTTGCTGGCGGCGATGCTGATCGTCTGGCCGGTGGCCGGATTGCGTCCCAGCCGGGCCGCGCGGTGGCTGACGCTGAACTTGCCAAAGCCGGCAAGCGCGACCTCCCCCCCGGCGGCCAGCTCGTCGGAGACCGCTTCGATCGCGACATCGATCGCCTCCCGGGCGTGGCTGGCGGGCATCCCGGTCTTCCCCGCGACCTTCTCGGCTAGCTCGTTCTTGGTCATGGCGCTCCCTTCTCGGGTGTCTTTTCTGAGGGCAGGCTAACCGCTCGGCAGGACGGCGAGGGGCGTAATTGCTGGATTTGGGGCCGATAGAAGCCCTAATTTCCGCAAACGGCCCCCGCGCTAGGCCGCTTTCGAGCCCAGATCCGCCCGTCTGGAGCCAGACGGAGCCCCTGCGCGGGCGAGCCAAGGTCCGCCGGGTCAGGCCGAAACGCGCGCCGGCGGAGCCACGTGGCGCTCCTCGGCGGGCGCCGCTCGCGGGGCTGGGCGGCCCGCCGCGTAGGCCGCCCACAGGGCCGCGATCCAGGCGGCACAGGCGAGGCCGACGTGGACCCAGACGAGCTCGGTCGGCAGGTGCGTCTCGTATTGGTCCAGCCCGACGATCCCCTGCAGCGCGAGCAGGAGGCACAGCGCGGTGAGCGAGCGCCTGACGGTCGGATCGGCCGCGCGGCTGCGGGCCAGCCACCAGACGGCGAGCGCGGCGAGCCCGAACGCCAGCGCGATCTCGCCGTGGCGGTGGATGACGAAGTCCATCGTCCCCCGCCCGTCGAGGCTGAGGCGGTTGATCCTCTGGCCGGGAGAGCCCCCCGCATGCGGGCCCGCGGCCGTGGCGGCGGTCCCCGCGAAGATCGTCAGCGCGCCGAGACCGACCAGCGCCCGCACCGACCACACGAGCGTCCTGTCGGCCGGCGGGGGGGGCGCGATCGCGGCGCCGGCGCGGGACTCGGGCGCATCCGGCACGCTACGGCCAGCAGATCGGCCAGCGCGCCACGCGAGCGCGGCGGCGGCCGCGATGATCAGCATCGACAGCGCGAAGTGACCCATCACCCAGCCGTAGTCGAGCGCGCCGGTGACCGTGAAGCCGCCGAGGATCGCCTGGCCGATCACACCCAGCGGCAGCAGCGCCCCGAGCCAGACGAGATCGCGCCGGTAGGGCCGGCGGCGCAGCGCCAGCAGCCAGGCGGCGCCCGCCGCGATCGAGACGGGCGCCGTGATCAGCCGGTTGGAGAACTCGATCACGGCGTGGGTGTTCAGCGGCGGGTAGGCGTTGCCGTAGCAGCGTGGCCAGTCCGGGCAGCCCAGGCCCGAGCCGGTCAGCCGCACCGCGGCGCCGGTCAGCACGATCAGAGTGAGCGCGCCGAGCGCGACGTACGCGACGCGCGCATACTGGGCCGGCGTGACGGTGTAGCCGTCGGTGCGCTCGCGCAGGCGCTCGAGCAAGCTCTTCATCGGCGTAAGTCTGCCAAGTCGCGCTCCTCTGTTCACCGGCCGCCCCGTGGCCGGCTCGTCGCCCGGAGGCGCTCGCCGCGATCACTTGCCGGCGAGCCAGCGCTCCGCGTTGCGATCGTGGAGCTCGCGCAGGATGTCCTCCAGGCCGCGCGTGAGAGCCCAGCCCGGATAGTCGCGCATGAAGGGGCGCAGGTCGCTGATCCACCAGCGGTGGTCGCCGACCCTGGGCTGCTCGCTCAGGGTCCAGTCCAGCTCGCGCCCGGAGATCCGCTCACACAGGTCGATCGCCTCCAGCAGCGAGCAGTTACAGGCGCGTCCGCCGCCGATGTTGTAGACGGCGCCGCCCGCGCGGGGCGCGCGGTGGAAGGCCTCGAACGCGGCGACGAGGTCGGCCGAGTGGATGTTGTCG
>DASQGE010000058.1:0-8491 GCA_035632775.1 Solirubrobacteraceae bacterium
GGCGGTGCGGTCGGGGCGTTCATGGACCAAGCTGGGCGACGCGGGGCGGCGAAGCGCATGCTGGTGGCACGTGCGAGCCGTCACGTGGCGATCCAGCGCCGTGTCCAGGGACGCATTCCGGGCGTGCCGATCTTTTTGAAAGCGGTTCTAAACGGGCCGGCTGCCGTCGCCCCAGCTGGCCAGCCGCAGCAGGGTCGCGCCGCTCACGCCGCGGCCCGAGAGCACGCACAGCCTGCCGTCGCGCTGCCACACGACCACGGGCGCGCCGTTTTCCCGCCGCAGCCGGTACGGCACGCCGCCACGCCAGATCACCGCGCCACCCCGCACGCCGGGCGCCGGCGTGCCGCCGACGATCGCATAGCCGATCCGGCTGCCGTCTGCGCCCCCATAGAACACCGTCGTGATCCTGCGCCCGCCGATCGTGTCCATGCGCGCGCCCGTGCTGCGCCAGCCGAAGCGCTCCTCCCAGTACGGGAACGCGACCCCGTCGACGGCCACGTTCAACTGTGCGCTGTGCGCGCTGGTCTCCCGCGGCGCCGCCATCGTCGCCGCGCGCAGGGTCAGAGAGGAGGCTTCGTGGAAGCTCAGCGAGCGTGTCCCGCCGCCGCTCAGCAGCGCGATCGCCGCTCCCACCGCCGCGGCCGCCGCCATCGCGGCGAGCGTCGGCTTCAGCCTGACCCCGATCGGGCCGCGGCTCGGCCGCTCGCGCGCAGCGACCATCTCCCGCACGCGCTCGTGCAGCCGCTCGGGCGCCTGCACGTCCACCGCGCGGATCAGCGCCGTCACATGCTCGTGCTCGTCCTGTCGTGACCGTGTGCTCTCGTGGCGATCGCTCATGGCGTTCTCCTACCTTCCAAGACGCCGCCCGCGCGCGTCCCTTCCCGTTGCACGCGATCGTTCTGGGCGTTCTCGCGCGAAGCGACGGGGCGGCCGCCGGGCGTCTGCTCGGAGCCGGACGATCGCGCCGGACGCGCGGGGAGACGGTCCTGAGCCGCTCCGTCTGCGGCCGGCGCCGGCTCGAGCGCCCGCGCCACTCGCCGGCGCGCTCTGAACAGCCGGGTCGTGATCGTCGCCTCGCGCACCTTCAACGCGCGGGCCGCCTCTCGGTAGGACAGCCCGAGCACGTCGACCGCGACCAGCGCCAGCCGGAAGTCCTCCGGCAGCTGCGCGATCGTCGCGTACAGCTCATGCACCTCGATCGCCTTCTCCGGCCTGCCCATGGGGCGGGGGTCGGCGACGAGGGCGTCCTCGAGCGCCGCGCCCGTCACGGGCCGGCGGGTCGCCGTGCGCCTGGTCGTGAAGTACGTGTTCTTCAACGCCCGCATCAGGTAGTACAGGTCATCCTCGCCCCTGACCAGCCGCGGCCGCGCGAGCACGCGCGCGAACGTCTCCTGCACGAGATCCTCCGCGTCCTCCCTGCTGCCGCACAGCGCCCACGCGGCGCGATACAGCCGGTCGACGTGGGAAGGCAGCGATTGCGGGTCGAGGGTTCTCATGGCGCTTGCCGTTCAGCGACTGTAGCGCCGGGCGGGATCGGTTGGGGAGATCCGGCTGCGCGTCGCGCATCGGGAACGTCGGGAAGGATCGGCGCGGGGAGGAGTCCCTCTGCTGTGACGGACATCGCTCGCGCGCGGGCGTGCCGCGCCGGCCGATCCTCGGACGATCGCTCTCGCGCGGGCGTGTCCGTCGGCCGATCCGGTCGACCAGCTGCTCTATGCGGGCGCAGGCGCCGGCAGCCACTCGGCCGGCAGCGTTCCGGCCGGCACTTCGCCCACCATCGGCGGAAACCACTTCGTCAGCCGGGCCGCGGGGCGGCCTTCGATCAGCGGGCGCATGTCGCCGATGCTCAGCAGCAGACGGATCGTGCTGCCGATCTGCAGATCCGCCGCGTTCGGCTGCTCACCGCCGATGATTCCCGCTTCGATCCACTCATCCACCCGGTCGAGCTGGCTCGACAGCGCGGCTATGTCGGCCCGCGCGGTCGCGTCGCGTGCCTTGTTTTTGAACGCCATCAGCTTGGCCGTCACCGGCATCGCCGGGCGCATCAGCTTACGCGGGATCGGCAGCTTCGCATCGCCGACGTAGCTCTCCATCGCCAGCGGCCTGCGCAAAAACGCCGCGTCGATGATCCGCCTCGGCACGCTCTGCAGCGCCTCGTCGCCCCAGCGCTCCGCCTCCAGCACGCGGGCGTAGCGCTCGTCTCCCGGCGGGGGGAGCAGCGGCGGCTCGGCCTTCAGCTCGTCGAGCCGGCGCATGATCCTGCGCGAGCCGACGATCCGCTCGCCGTCGATGCGCATGCCCGGCACGGTCGTACCGCCGTAGCGCACCGGTCCGATCAGCATCTGGGTCATCGGCAGCAGCCACACCCGCTCGAACTCCAGCTGCTTCAGCTTCAGCGCCGCTTCGACAGCCGCGCACGGGTGCGAGCCGGGCAGGACATACAGCTTCATGCTCATGCTTCAGAACCTCTCGCGCGTCTTGCCGGCCATGCAGCCGTTCCCGCCGTGCGCCTCGCCGGCCATGTCGTCCCCACACCCGCGCTCCTCGTCGCCATGCCGGTCAGGATAATGCCTTCGATGCTCCTCGTCGTCGACGTCGGCAACACCCAGACCCATTTCGGCGCCTTCCGCGGCTCAGAGCTCTCCGAGCACTGGCGTTTCGCCACCGTCCGCCAGTCCACCGCCGACGAGCTCGGCGCCGCGCTGCGCAGCCTGCTCGGCCTGCGCGGCCTCGGCTTCGAGGATCTCGACGCCTCGATCGTCTCCTCGACGGTCCCCCAGCTAGAGCCCGAGTGGACCGAGATGGCCTCCCGCTACCTCGGCCACGAGATGCACGCCGTCGGTCCGGGCACCCGCACGGGCATGGCCATCCGCTACGACAACCCGCGCGAGATCGGCGCCGACCGTCTTGTCAACGCCGTCGCCATCCGCGAGCGCTTCGGCGGTCCGGCGGTGTGCGTGGACTTCGGCACCGCCACCACCTTCGACGTCGTCTCGGCCGACGGCGACTACCTCGGCGGCTCGCTCATGACGGGGATCGAGATCTCCCTGGAAGCGCTCTCCGAGCGCGGCGCCCGCCTGCCGAAGATCGACCTCGCGCCGCCCCGCTCGGTGATCGGCCGCAACACGATCGACGCGATCCGCTCGGGGGTCGTCTATGGCTACGCCGGCGCGATCGACGCGATCCTGAGGCGCCTCTACGACGAGCTCGGCCAGCGCGCGTCCGTGATCGCCACCGGCGGCCTCGCCCAGCTCGTCGTGCCGTTCGCCGAGGAGCTCTCCGAGATCGACGACCTGCTCACGCTCACCGGCCTGCGGCTGCTGCACGAGCGCAACCGCTAGGACGGACGTCGGCGGGGGTGTCCGAGGTGGTACGGGGATGGTTGTTCATGCGGATCTCTTCCGGGCCCTTGATCAGGCGAGCATCTTCATGCGATCTCGGATGAGCGACTCGCCCGGGCGATGGCGCTGTCCAGCAGCGAGCGCACGTGTTGCTGGTGCTGGTCGTCGATCGGCAGGCTACAGAGGCGGCGCAGCAGTTCCTGTGGTTGCACGATGTCGTGGCGTATGGCCTGCTCGGCGAAGTCGATGTCGCGGTCTCTGCCGGCGACGAGCTTTGAGAGCACAAGGTCGTGTGCCTCCATGCACCAGCCGGTGACCTCGGCGTGTGGGCCTACCACCGGCTTGATGCTGACGGGGATAAGTCGCTGCTGCCATCCCTCGGGGGCTTTGGCCGTCTCGGGTCCGACTCCGTGCGCGTAGTAGCCGAAGGTCTCGTGGAACTGTGAGCCGTCGCCCAGCGCGCCGTCGATCTCGATCGCTCGCTCTGGTCGGGTGCGCGGGTAGACGTCGGCCTCTTGGGAGAACAGCAGCGTGGATGGCGCGTGGGGGAACTGGCCGAGTATCGCCTGGCTGCCGACGACGACGATCTCGTCCTCGCCGGCCACGGCGGCGGCTGCTCTGATGACGTGTTCGAGCTCGTCGCGCTTCACGTGGTCATCTCGTGGACGGCGGCGAGCACGCGCCGGCGCTCGGGCTCGTTGAGAGAGCCGGCGAAGGGTGAGTTTTGGCGCAGGTCGCGCATACCTGGCGTGTCGGCGGCGATCGTCTGTGCGATCTGGGTGGGTGTCATGGCGAGGATCTCCTCCCATGCGCGGGCGTAGCGCGGATCGAGTCTGTCCTGTGAGCGCCATCGGGTCAGCCGGCTGCGAGCGTCGCGCACGATCTGCTCGTCCAGGCGGCGGGCTACGGCGCGGTGATAAGCGAGGCCGCGCCGCTCGACCGCACGATGACCGTTCCCGCTCGTTCCGTCGGGATGGCCGGCTTGACGGCCGGCCCGGCTCAGCAGTCGGGACGTGTTCAGGCGCTCGGCCTCGGCGCGGCGGGCGCGCAGCACCGACCCCAGCGGATGGCGGTCTGCGGGTTGTGCGGCGCGGTGTTCGCGCACGGTCTCGATCAGCTCCAGGACTGCGTGCAGGGGCGCCTCGGAGCGTCCGGAGGGCGTGAGGAGGACAGGAATGTCCCCTGTGGCGATCCATCGTTCCAGTGCTGTCTGGCTCACGCCGAGCAGACGGGCGGTCATCGCGCGGGTGACCGTCGGGCCGGCCATCTCTTCGAGGTCGGCGCGCACGGCCGTGACCTCGTTGCTCGCCGGAGATGCCCGCTCGGCATGGCGCAGTCTCACCAGGTTCTCGATCAGGCGCTCTCGCCGCGCAACCGCCTTCATGGGCGCGATTCTACCATGTGTGTTGAGGATATATAGCTTTTTCCTCAAGACTCAGGAGGACGAGACTGAGCAGTGGGCGGGAGATCACGTCGGTGCTCTCGCGCCCGCGCTTGCGGAAGTACGTCTCGGCTGACGAGGCGACGCGTTTCGTGGCTGATCTGGCCGCGCAGACCACCCTGCTGGTCGATCCTCTCGGTCCCCACCCGACCGTGTGCCGCGATCCGCGCGACGACTACCTGGTTCTTGACGGCACAATCGCGCTGCCTGCGGCCGCCCGGCTGCGTAATCATTGGGCCATGACGGCTTCGCTGACCGACCCGTGGATGCTCGGCCCGCTGCGTGTGCCCAACCGCGTGCTCTTGGCTCCGCTGGCCGGGATCGGCAACTGGTTCGTGCGCCTGCAGGCCAAGCGCTATGGGGCGGGGATGGCCTTCTCGGAGATGGTCTCCTCGCATGCGATCCACTACGGCAACGAGAAGACGTGCGTGGAGATGCTGCGCATCCATCCCGACGAGCGCCGCCCCACCGACGGCCCCGGCGACGGCGGGCTCGTGGCGCCCATCGCGATCCAGCTGTTCGGCGAGGATCCCGCGATCATGCGCTTCGCCGCCGCCCATGTCGCGGCCGTGGGCGCCGACGCGATCGACATCAACATGGGCTGCCCCGTGCCCAAGGTCCGCAAGACCGGCGCCGGCGTCGGGCTGCTGGCCGACCCGGACCGCGCGGTCGCGCTCGCCAGGGCCGCGCGCGCGGGGGCCGCGGACGCCGGTCGTGAGCTGCCCGTCACCGTCAAGCTGCGCTCGGGCCTGCGGCCCGGCGAGACGAGCGGCTTCGCGCTCGCCCACCGCCTCGTCGAAGAGGCGGGCGTCGCCGCGATCGCCTTCCACCCCCGCTCGGCCGCCGTCCATCACAAGGGCGCTCCCGACTACGAGCTGGCCGCGCGACTGGTCCGGTCGCTGCCGGCGCCGGTGATCCTCACCGGCGGCCTCGGCGACGCTCCCCGCGCGCGCGAGGCCCACCGCGCGACGGGCGCCGCGGCGGTGATGCTGGCCCGCGGAGCGCTCGGCAATCCGTGGCTCTTCCGGCGCCTGCTCTCGGGCTGCGAGCGCGAGCCCGCTCCGAGCGAGGTCCTCGATGAGCTGCGCTGGACGATCGAGCGCGCCGTCGAGCATCTCGGCGAGCCCCGCGCGACCCGTTACCTGCGCAAGTTCTATCCCTGGTACGTCGTCCGTCTCGGACTCGATCCCGCCGAGGCCAAGCGCCTGGGCGAGTCGTTGCAGACGGCCGAGACGCTGGGCGTCGTGAATGGTCTCCTGGAGCCGGAGACGGCATCGGCGATGGCGCTCGCCTGAGTCCGACCCGCGGACAGGCGGGCGGCCCAGGTCACGCGAAACCCGCGGCGTACCCAAATCGTCAGCCGAGCAGGGCGGACATTCGTCATCCGGCCGGCCCGCGACAGCGGCTTTTCCGGCCGGAGGAGAATGCCGTTCCGGCCCGCGAAGCGGCTTCTTCGGCCGGCTGAGAATGCCGTCCCGGAGCCCGCTATACTGCTGCGCTCGCCGCAGCCTCAATGGCCCCGAAACACGCCGCTTCCGAGCGGTTTTTGCGTTTCGCCGGCCGGACCACCAACCCGCGATTCGAGGGTCACATGCAGAAGGACGTCATCCTCACCCCCGAAGGCCTGGAGAAGCTGAAGGACGAGCTCGAGCAGCTCTCGACGGCCAAGCGCCGCGAAGTCGCCGAGCGCATCAAGGAGGCCCGCGAGTTCGGAGACATCTCCGAGAACTCCGAGTACGACGACGCCAAGAACGAGCAGGCGATGATCGAGAGCCGCATCCTGCAGCTGCAGGAGAAGCTGCGCCTGGCCACCGTCATCGAGACGAAGGACCTCTCGACCGACGTCGTGCAGGTCGGCTCGGTGGTCCACGTCAAGGACGAGAAGACCGGCAAGTCCGTCAAGTACACGATCGTCGGCTCCGCCGAGGCCAGGCCCCAGGAGAACAAGCTCTCCAACGAGTCGCCCGTCGGGCGCGCGCTGCTCGGGCGCAAACGCAACGAGACCGTCGCCGTCAAGGTCCCCCGTGGCCCCGCCCGCAAGCTCAAGATCACCAAGATCGACGTCGGCCTCAAATAAGGAGGGCCTGGACGGCCCTCCCCGCTAGCGGCCGTGGCGGGCGGAACGGTCTCCCGGACACATAGAGTGGAGCCCGACACGGCAAGAAGGCAGGATGCCGGTCTCTTCTCGCGATGACTCGATCCTCCGACTCAGAGAATCCCGCCCCCCACGGCCTGCCCGAGCTGATCGCCGAGCGCCGCGCGAAGGCGCAGCGCCTGCGCGAGTCCGATCCCACGGCCTTCCCGTATGCGTTCGCGGGGGTCGAGCCGATCGCACCGATCCTGGCCTCCTACGAGCACCTGCAGCCGGGCGAGGAGACCGAGGACTCCCATCGCGTCGCCGGTCGCGTCGCCGCCCGCCGCGGCTCCGGCAGGGCGGCCTTCCTCGATCTCGTCGACCGCACCGGGAAGATCCAGCTGCACGCGCGCGTCGACGTGCTCGGCGAGGAGCCCTTCGAACGGCTGCTGTCGCTCGACCTCGGGGATCTGCTGGGAGTCGACGGCGCCGTGCTGCGCAGCAGGCGCGGCGAGCTGTCGCTGCGCGTCGACTCCTTTCAGCTGCTCGCCAAGGCGCTGCGCCCGCCGCCGGACAAGCACCACGGCCTCTCAGACGTCGAGACCCGCTACCGCCGTCGCGAGCTCGACCTGATCTCAAGCGAGGACGCCCGCAGGCTGTTCGTGGACCGCGCGCGGATCGTCTCGAGCGTGCGCGCCTACCTCGACTCTCAGGACTTCGTCGAGGTCGAGACCCCGGTGCTCCAGCCGCTCTACGGCGGCGCGCTCGCACGGCCCTTCACGACCCACCACAACGCGCTCGACCGCGACCTGTACCTGCGGATCGCGACCGAAATGTATTTGAAGCGCTGCATCGTCGGTGGCCTGGAGCGGGTGTATGAGCTGGGCAAGGACTTCCGCAACGAGGGTCTCTCGCCGAAGCACAACCCCGAGTTCACGATGGTCGAGTGGTATGAGGCCTACGCCGACTACCGGGACGAGGCCGGGCGCCTGGAGGAGATGGTCGGTCTGGCGGCGCGCGCGGTCGAGTACGCGGGCGAGCTGGACTTCTCCGCGCCCTGGCGGCGGATCGGCTTCGTGGAGGCGATCGAGCGGGAGACCGGCATCGACGTCATGGCCCATCGCGACGTCGAGTCGCTGTCCGCGGCGATCTCCGACCGCGGCCTGGAGATACAGACGAAGGGATTCGCCTGGTTTCAGCTCGCCGACGATCTGCTGTCCAAGTTCGTCGAGCCCACGCTGAAGCAGCCGACGTTCGTCGTCGACTTTCCGACCGAGCTGTCGCCGCTCGCGCGCGAGCACCGCTCCAAGCCCGGGCTGGCCGAGCGCTGGGAGGCGTTCGCCGGCGGCGTCGAGATCGCCAACGCCTTCAGCGAGCTCACCGACCCGGACTCCCAGCGCGAGCGCTTCGAGGCCCAGCGACGGCTGGCGAGCCTGGGCGCGGAGGAGGTCCAGCCCTACGACGAGCCGTTTTTGCAGGCGCTCGAGCTGGGGATGCCCCCGGCCGGCGGCGTCGGGCTGGGCGTGGACCGGCTCGTGATGCTGCTGACCGGGCGCAGCTCGATCCGCGAGGTGGTCCTGTTCCCGGCGATGCGCGACTGAGCGGTGGGCCGCGCCGCATGCGGCGCGGCCGGCC
>DASQGE010000059.1:0-2438 GCA_035632775.1 Solirubrobacteraceae bacterium
GGACTTTGGCGATGTTGGCCTGGCCCTTGCCGGAGGCGACGGTGACGTCGAGACCGGCGCCGTTGGCTTTGCTGGTCTTCGCCTGCGTGGAGACCTTGAAGGAGGGCTTGAACGGGAGGCTGGCGCAGCCGCCGGCCTGGAAGGGGCTCGAGGCCTGGGCGGCGGTGTTGGCGGTGGAGGAGAGCGTGGCGGTGGCGTGCAGGGGGTCGCAGTCGGTGGGGTTGAAGATGAATTCTTTGCGGTCGATCGTGACGTTGACGGTGCGGACGTCCAGCGGGACGCCTTTCAGGATTCTGGGCAGGGGGTCGCTCGTGACGATCGCCTGTGCGGTGTGGGGGTCGACGTCGATGCGGGCCCTGACGATCACGGGCCCGCCTTTGTCGCCGAGGTTGAACGGGCCGGCGACGGCGGGGACCGCGATCGTCAGACCGAACGGCGCGCCGTGGTAGGGGCCGGTGAGGTAGACCCTGCCGCCTTTGACCCAGTAGGGGTCCGCGCCGGGACCGGCGGCGACGGTCGTCTCGCCGATCAGGCTGGCGGGGGGGCATTCTCCCAGGGAGGCCTGCGGCTCGGGGCAGCGCGTGACGTTTTTCAGCGTCGCCAGGAGGCCCGGGGGCGCGGTGACCTGCGCGCCGGCGAAGCGCTGTTCGCCGTCGTGACGGGAGAACGTGACGCTGAACGGGGTGTATGCGCCCCCTTGGTTGTCGGCGCTGCCGGCCGTGAACGACGGGGAGAAACCTCCGCCACCGCAGCCCTGGTCGATCGTGAAGCTGCTGGAGGCTTCGACCGGCGGGCCGCCGTTCCACGGCGTGAGCTGCGAGACGGTCGTGTACGTCCCGCAGCCGGGGGGCGTTATGAGCGGCGCGCGGGGTCCGCCGAAGAAGCTCATCTTCAGGTCGCCGAAGGGGAGCTGCGGCAGGGATTCTTCGCCGGTGATCGGGTCCTTCTTGCCGAAGCGTGCGGTCAGCTGCCCGGTCGTTTCGTCGAGTTCGATCAGGCCGGGGAGCTTGACCGCGACGCCCTCGCCTTCGATCACGACATACATCGCCAGCAGCGACTTGAAGGGGTTGGACCCGTTCCCTTCCAGGTCGCCCTGCTGGGCGAGGAACACCGAGCCCTTCAGCGGGTGTTCGAGCAGCGGCGTCTGGACTTCCACCGTCCCGACCTTCGAGGAGTTTGGGCATCTCGCCGGCTGCGAGGAGCCGAGGCCGACCCCTTCGGGGCCGTCGAGGGGACATGCGCCGAGCCCGTTCGCCGCCGAGGGGGAGACGGTCATCCCGATCGGGAGCTTGACGAGCGCTTCCTTGAGGTTCGCCTCGGCGAGCCCTTCGGGGCTTTCCGGCTGCGGGATCTGGAGGTCGACGTTCAGGCCGGCGGGGGCTTCTGCGCTCGTCGTGTCGGGTGTCGCGTCCAGGCTCGCGCCGAACGACAGTTTTTCGCAGCCGGAGAGCCCGACCGGGTTTTTCCCGGCGTCCAGCGAGAACGCGGTTTCGGCGGGATTGGGGACGAAGCTGCCCGGTTCCTGAATGGAGTCGGCGCTGAGGGCCGCGCTGAGCGGGCCGGTACAGGAGGTGGGGAGGGTCAGGAACGGTCGCGGCGGGGCTTCGCTGGAGCAGCCTTCCACGACCGCTCCGTTGTTGACGCACTGGCGTTCGGGGTCGTGGCCCTTGTCCGGCGGCACGCCCCAGATCGTGGAGGTGATCGACACGATGCCGTGGGTGGGGATGTTGTTCGCGCTCACGGCGATGCCGTAGCCGGCGCCGGTGCGCACGGACGCGTCCAGCAGCGCGTTGAGGCTGGTGGCGCTGAAACCGAGACGGGCGGGCACACCCGGCGGGGGCACCAGGTTGAAGACGGGAGCGTGGGCGCGACCGAGACCCTTCAGCTGGGCGTCGAGGACCCCCACCTGGGTGTCGCCCGGACACAGCGCCTGCTGACCCTCGAAGTCCTGGTGGGGACAGCGGGGGACCGCGAGGGGGTCGCCGACCAGGCCCCGCGGCAGATCGAGCACGACGTCGCGGACTTCGCCTTCGGGTTCGCCTTTCGCGTCCTGGTTGAACCTGAAGCTCACGGTGTAGGAGTAGGGATGCGAACCGGCCTGGGTGTCGACGCTCCCATCCCGGTTGAGCGCGCTCGTGGAAAAGCTCCCGGGAGCTATCCCGAAGCTCGCCCGCGCGCTCGAGACCACCGACACGAACACGACCAACACGAGTGTGAGAACAGCACCAAGGAGGGGTCTGGTTTGGTTGTGTGTCATTTGCCTCTCCTGTTGTTGTGGGTTGTGTTGGTGTGTTTGTGTGCTGGTGTTTTGGCGGCTTTAGCGCCGTAGTGTTTGTGTGCGTTCTTTTCGCAGGCGGTGCGTTTCTTTTTGTTTTTTTGTTTGTGGCAGGCTTTGAGTGCTTTGGCGAGCAGTTGTGCTCGTGTGGGGGGTGGTGGGG
>DASQGE010000060.1:0-12309 GCA_035632775.1 Solirubrobacteraceae bacterium
CGGGGTTCAGATCGGGCGGGGGTTCAGAACGGGCGGGCCTCAGATCGGGCGGGGTTCAGATCCGGCGGGCCTCAGATCCGGCGGGCCTCAGATCGGGATTCCCCAGAGCGGGAACCAGCGCTCGAGCTCCGGCTCGATCGGCAGCTCGCCTGACATCTGGGCCTTCAGCTGCAGCTCGCGCTCGGTCGAGCGTTGCCCATCCCCGCCGGCTTCGCCGGCGCCCGGTGCGGCCGGCACGAACGGGTACCAGAAGCCGCGCTTGTAGTTGTAGATGAAGTACACCGGCCGCTTCTGGGAGTCGGCGAACGCGAACACCGCGCACAGCAGCCGCTCGCCATGGCCGGCGGTCTCGATCGAGCCCGCCACCGCGTTGATCCCGACCGCGAGGTCTTCGACGCTGGGCGCGCCGTCGGGGTTGCGCAGGACCATCCAGCGGTAGCCATAGCTGTCGTCCTCGGTCGAGACGGTGGTGCCGCTCTCGCCGCCGGTCGCCTTCACGACCTCTTCCATGTCGCGCAGCGTCGCTTCGAACTCGCTCGTGGCCAGCGCCTGAAAGACGATCGCGGCGGCCCCCGCCGGGTCGATCCCGTGCTCGCTCTGCAGGGCGACGTACGCGGTCGAGATCGCGAACAGCCGGTCGGGCGCGGGGCCCTTGACCTCGTGGCGGCCCGTGATGATGTCCCGCAGGCCCACGCTCAGCGCTCCATGGCCGGTACGGAATTCATGGCCGGCGGAGGGGTCGTGGCCGGTCCTGTCCTCGCCGAGGTGCTCACACGCGCCGGCGCCACTACGCGACAGCCGTGTCCTGCAGCTGGGACTCCAGCCGCTCCAGCGCGGCCAGGCGCTGCTCGAGCGGCGGGTGATCGGCGAAGATGTTCATCAGCGACTTCTTCGTCCTCGCGGGCAGTATGAAGAAGGCGCTCATCCCCTCCGCCCGGCGCAGATCTTGGGTCGGCACCCGCTCCATCGTGCCGCTGATCTTCAAGAGTGCCGAGGCCAGCGCGCTGGGGCGGCCGGTCAGCACCGCCGAGCCGCGGTCGGCGGCGAACTCGCGGTAGCGCGACAGCGCTCGCAGCAACATGAACGAGATCGCGTACACCAGCACCGACACCAGCAGCACCAGCATGATCTCCTCCTCCTCTTCGTTGCTGCGCCCGTATCCGCCGCCGAAGCCCCCGCCGAAGAACAGCGCGAACTGGGCGATCATCGAGGCCAGCGTGGCGAAGAAGCTGGCGAGCGTCATGACCATCACGTCGCGGTTGATCACATGCGTCAGCTCGTGCGCCATCACCCCTTCGAGCTCGGCGGGCTCCAGCAGTTCGAGGATCCCCCGCGTGGCGCACACGGTGGCCGACTTCTGCGATTTGCCCATCGCGCACGCATTCGGCATCGAGGTCTCGATCACGCACACGCGCGGCTTGGGCAGGTCCGCTTGCACGCACAGGCGCTCGACGATCCCGTGCAGCTCAGGCTCCTGGGCGGGCGAGACCTCCTTGACCCCCATCGTCGCCATCGCGATCTTGTCCGAGCCGAACAGCTGCACCACCAGCAGCACGAGCGCCACCACGACGATCACGCCGGCGCCGGCCCCGGCGGCGAACAGCACGCCGACGAACACCACGTACACCAGCCCGAGCAGGAACATCGTCAGCACCATCCGCGCCTGCAGGCCCGTGTCTTTGCCGAAGCTGGAATGTCGTTTCGCCATCGGAGCTGATTGTCGCAGAAGGCGACTAGAGTCCGGTCGGTGAAGCCCGAAGTAGAACTGCTCGGCATCTCGATCAAGACGTTCGGGCTGACGTTCGCGCTGGGCTTCCTCGCGTGCGGGCTGGTCGTGGCGCGCCGGCTGCGCGAGCTGGGCAAGCCGGTCGACTGGGCGTACGAGATCGTGTTCGCGGCGCTCCTCGGCGGCGTGATCGGCGCGCGCGGGTACTTCGTGATCCAGAACTACTCGCAGGTCGAGCACGATCTGCTCGGCAGCGTCTTCTCCGGCTCGGGGCTGGTCTGGTACGGCGGCGCGATCGGCGGCACGATCGGGGTGCTCCTATGGATGCGCTTCAGGAGCGCGCTGCAGCTGAAGACGTTCGACATGTGCGCGACCGCGCTCGCGCTCGGCTACGGCATCGGCCGGATCGGCTGCCAGGTCTCCGGCGACGGCGACTACGGCATCCCCTCGAGCCTGCCCTGGGCGATGGGCTACCCGCATGGCACCGTGCCGACCCCGCCGGGCGTGCGGGTGCAGCCGACGCCGATCTACGAGACGGTCTCGATGTGCCTGCTCGCGTACTTTTTGTGGCGGCTGCGCGACCGCGTGCGCCCCGGCGTGATCTTCGCGCTGTACCTCTTCTTCAGCGGCCTGGAGCGTTTCCTGGTCGAGTTCGTCCGGCGCAACGAAGAGGTGCTGGCGGGCCTCACCGCTCCCCAGCTGGAGAGCCTGGCGGCGCTCGCGATCGGCGCCCTATGGCTGGCGCTGACGGCCCGTCGCGGCGGGCTGGCGGAACCGCAGGCGGGCGGGGGAAACGCTCCCCAGCCGGCGGCCGCGTGAGCCGATACGAAGACCGCTTGGGACCGCGGACGGGCATCTGATGATGCGGGAGACTTCAGAGCAGGGTCTTGGAGTCTGGGTCTGAGATTTCGACGGTGGCGTCGGTGTTCGGTGCCCGCACCAGGCCGGGCTCATGGCCGTAGCCTGTTGTGATCACATCTCCTAGATCCGGAGTGTCTGACAGCAGCGCGAACAGCTCTGTCGTCCAGGGCCCTTCGAGAGGCCATGAGATCGGGACAGTCGTCTTCAGCAGATACTCACGATCCTCGGGGGCGTACTTGGCATAAGTCGTGCGCTCAAGCGTGCTGTTCAGCCGGAAGGCGAAGTCCCACTTTCCAGTGAATGCGTGGAGCGGAGTCGCGAGCACCATGAACTCGCCTGTTACGTAGTTCGTGGTCTCCACCGTATGTCCATTGGGCAGGGTGACGCGGCGACGGTCACTGCCATCACATTGGACACGTGCGGTGATCCGCTGCGGGTCACGCTGCTTGATGCTGCCGGTCTGCATCGACTTGACCTGGATCGTGTAACGGCGGCCCTGATGGAGAATCGTCCTGTCGGACTTCGTCTTGGCATGGTCGTCGTCGCGCAGCTGGTCTTCAAGCGGTACGCCCTTGGCCACCAGCCAGCGCGAGAGCTGCACCTCGGCGAGGTTGCCGTAGACCATGCCGCGTACGCTGGGAGAGCTCTCCAGAACCTCAAGGATGATCTCTGGATCGGTCCAGCGTCGAGGATTTGTGATGTTCTCCAGGACCCAATCAAGCGAACGTCGCGGTGCCACGCCGCCGTATATATCGAATCGAAGGGTGGTTGGGCTATACCGCGACGCTCTTCGCCGTACGTCCCCTGCCGACCGCACACTTGACGAAGACCAAGAAGTAGCTGTGGTTCTTCCTTGCGTGCACCTGCTTCTTGACGCGGCTGACGCCGGGTCGGTTGGCACGCACGACTACGAACAGGTCCTTGCAGTAGAAGTCGTGAGCCTCGAAGTGGGTGATCAGTTCGACGTGAGTCAGACGCTGCCTGTTGGCGCTGACCTCGTCCTGGCACTTGACGATGAATGTTCCACCCGTGCGCAGCGCGCGCTTGGCCTCGGCGCCAGCCCGGTAGTAGAGGTCCAGGACCGCGTCGTGCCACTTTGGCCCGTCACCATTGGTGGCCTGTCCGTTTGAATAGTGCTTGCGAAAGGCAGCATGTGTACCACTGCCTGCCATGTGGCTCTTGTCGCGGCGGAACAGACCCTCCATGTACGGCGGGTCGAGTACCAGTGCGTCGAGCGATTCGTTGTCGTACGGCAGCGCCGTGGCGTCGATACCAGTCTGGAGATCGCTTGCGAGCACGACGTAGTCGTCGGCGGGCACTTGCCGCCAGAAGACTCCCTTGCCGTAGGTGACATCGGCGACGACGGCCCCTTTGGGGACGTGCATCCGCAGAATGTCGGGGAAGATGTCGGCGTTGCCCCCGACGGTGGCCGAAACCACGACGTTGGCCGTCGCCACTCCTCCTTGAGCACGGCGTCCCCTTGACGCCTGGGTCTTCGCTGTAGCAAGTTGAGTTTGAGCCATGTTCATCCCGCACTCTAGGTCTTTGAGCGGCTGTCCTGCCTCCGGCTGGTGCTCGACAATCCAAGCAATCCGATCGGACGAACATACGTTCGCTGCGAGGGATCGTGAGCATCCAGGTTTCCGCCCGTCCGACAGCGGCCTGACCGGCCAGCGATAATCCAAGGATGGCCGCTCCCACCACATCTCCGCGCGCGGCGGCGGGCCTCTCGGGCGCGTTTCCTTTGGACAGCCGCCTGAACGAGCATGGGCGGCTGGAGGTGGGAGGGTGCGACACGGTGGAGCTCGCGCGCGAGTACGGCACGCCGGCGTATGTCGTCGCGGAGGACGACCTGCGCGCGCGGGCCCGGGCGTTCGTGCAGGCTGGGCGGCGGGCCGGGCACGAGGACCTGCACGTCGTGTTCGCTTCCAAGGCGTTTCCGTGCACCGCCGCGCTCAGCCTGTTCGCGCAGGAGGATCTGTGGTGCGACGTGGCCTCCGCCGGCGAGCTGCACCTGGCGCTGGGCGCCGGCTTCGCGCCCGAGCGGATCGTCCTGCACGGCAACGCCAAGTCCGAAGCCGAGCTGCGCATCGCGCTCGAGCGTCGCGTGGGACTGATCGTCATCGACAACTTCGACGAGATCGAGCGCCTGCGGCGGCTGCTCGTCGATCTCCGGTCGGCGCATGCGCCGACCGGCGAGGCCGCACATGTGCGGCCTCGGGAGGCCCCGCATGCGGGGCCTCCGACCACGCCGCATGCGGCGTGGTCATCCCCGACATCGGAGGTGGTGCGCGGCGACCAGGACGTGCTGATCCGCGTCACTCCCGATGTGAGGGGCGACACGCACGAGCACATCTCCACCGGCCAGGCCGACTCCAAGTTCGGCTTCTCGATGACCGACGCGCCCGCGGCGATCGCACGGGTGCAGGCGGTGGGAGGGCTGCGGCTGAGGGGCCTGCACGCGCACATCGGCTCGCAGCTGCTCGAGCTCGATCCGTTCCGCCGCGAGGCCGCGGAGCTGGCTAAGCTCGGCGACTTCCCGGTCTGGGACATGGGCGGCGGCCTCGGCGTGCGGTACACCGCGGACCAGCGGGAGCCCCCGTCGATCGAGGAGTACGTGGGCGCCGTCGTGCAGGCGGCGCGCGAGCACGGCATGGGCAAGCCCGGTAGGCGGCTGCTGATCGAGCCGGGCCGGGCGCTGACCGCGAACGCCGGCGTGACGCTCTACCGGGTCGAGAGCGTCAAGCAGAACGTCTCGCGCTGGGTGGGCTGCGACGGCGGGATGTCGGACAATCTGCGCCCGATGCTGTACTCGGCGCGCTACGAAGCGCACGTGGCCGACCGTTTCGGCGGCCAGACCGAGTGCGTGCTCGCCGGCAAGCACTGCGAGTCCGGGGACGTGATCGTGCGCCGGGCGCTGCTCGACGATCCGCGTCCGGGCGATGTGATCGTGACTCCCGCGACCGGCGCGTACGGATACGCGATGGCGTCCAACTACAACGGCGTGCCGCGGCCGCCGGTGATCTTCTGCAGGGACGGACACGCGCGTGTCGTCGTCAGGCGCGAGACCCTCGACGACTTGACCTCGCGTGACGTCGCCTAGAGTCGAAGTCGTACGCGATGTCCTCTCCTGACGACAAAGCCATTCAGACGAGCGCGGGCCACGCGCCGGCCCAGACCTCGGCCGCGAGCGTCGCGGCCTCGGCGCCGGCTGCCGCGAAGAGCCCGCCGTTTCGCGTGGGCCTGCTCGGACACGGCACCGTCGGCTCGGCGTTCGCCGTGCTGCTCTCCGAAAGGGCGGCCGAGATCGAGCGCATGAACGACCGCAGGCCGGTGATCAGCGGCGTGCTCACGCGTACGCAGGGCAGCTTTGAGGAGGTGCTGTCCGGCGCCGAGCTGGTGGTCGAGCTGATCGGCGGGATCGAACCCGCGCGCGAGTACCTGCTGGCGGCGATGCGCGCCGGCAAGGACGTGGTCAGCGCGAACAAGCAGCTGCTGTCCCAATACGGCGAGGAGCTGTTCCAGACGGCCCGCGAGCACGGGGTCAGGCTGCGCTTCGAGGCCGCCGTGGCCGGCGCCGTGCCCGTCGTGCGCGTGCTCGAGGAGACGCTGGCCGCCACGCCGATCGAGCGCATCCACGGGATCGTCAACGGCACGACCAACTTCATCCTGAGCGAGATGACCCACGGCAGCTCCTACGAGCAGGCGCTGGCCGAGGCTCAGCGCAGGGGCTACGCGGAGGCCGACCCCAGCGACGACGTCAGCGGCCGGGACGCGGCGGCGAAGATGGCGATCCTCGCGCGACTGGCGTTCGGCACGCCCGTGCACCTGACCGACGTGCGCTACGAGGGCATCGAGCACCTGCGGGGCGACGATCTCGAGTACGCACGCGAGCTGGGCCTCGGCCTGAAGCTGATCGGCACCGCCGAGCGCCGCGACGGCGGCCTGTCGGTGCGGGTGCACCCCGCGTTCCTGTACGCCGGGCATCCACTCTCGTCGGTGTCGGGGCCGTTCAACGCGGTGACCGTCGAATCCGAGGCGATAACCGAGATCACGATGTCAGGACCGGGCGCCGGTGGCCGGCAGACCGCGAGCGCGGTGCTGGGCGACGTGGTCAGCGTGATGACCGGCGGCGCGCGGCCACCTGCCCCACCGCTGGCGCTGCGTGTCCTGGACGATGTCCCGAGCGCCTTCTATCTGCACATGGAGGTCGCCGACCAGCCCGGCGTTCTGGCCGCTGTGACGCAGGTGCTTGGAGAGCAGGGGGTGTCGATCAAGTCCGTCGTCCAGCGCGGCCTCGGCGAGAACGCCCGCCTGGTGATGGTCACGCACGCGGTGCCCGAGTCTGACCTGCGGGGGGCGATCGCGCGCCTTGAGGAGTTCGACTTCGTACGCTCGACGCCCCGCACGATCAGGGTCATCGAAGAGGAGTTCGTATGAGCTTGCGCACGAGCCGCATGCCGCCCGTACTCGGGCCCGTCGGCAGGTCCTCGACCGCGCTTGTACGCCCGGTCGGGGTCCAAGGACCTTCATGAGCGATCGACACGTGCCCCTGATCGAGCGCTGGCGCGAGCGGCTGCCGTTCGCCGATGGCGACCCGCTGGTGAGCCTGCAAGAGGGCTCGACTCCGCTGCTGCGCGCGCCGGTGCTCTCGGAGATGGTGGGCGCGACCGTGCGGTTGAAGCTGGAGGGCGCCAACCCGACCGGATCGTTCAAGGACCGGGGCATGACGTGCGCGGTGTCGGCGGCCGTCCGGGAAGGCGCCAAGGCGGTGGTCTGCGCCTCGACGGGCAACACCGCGGCCAGCGCGGCGGCGTACGCGGCGCGCGCGCGGATCACCTGCGCGGTGATCGTGCCGGAGGGGAAGATCGCGCAGGGCAAGATGGCCCAGACGCTGGTCCACGGCGCTCGCGTGATCTCGCTCGCGGGCAACTTCGATCAGGCGCTCACGCTGGTGCGCGAGCTTACCGACAGGCACCCGATCGTGCTGGTCAACTCCGTCAACGAGTTCCGCATCGAAGGCCAGAAGACGGCGGCCTTCGAGGTGCACGAGGATCTGGAAGGGGGCCTGGAAGCGCTGTGCATACCGGTGGGCAACGCCGGCAACATCACCTCCTACTGGCGTGGGTTCAAGGAGATGGGGGCGGCGCCGAAGCTGTACGGCTTCCAGGCCGAGGGCGCCGCGCCGCTGGTGAAAGGCAAGCCGGTCGCGCACCCGGAAACGGTCGCCAGCGCGATCCGGATCGGCAATCCCGTGCGCTGGGAGGACGCGATGGCCGCGGCGACCGAGTCACGCGGCTCGATCAGGGCCGTCAGCGACAGCGAGATCCTTGCCGCGTTCCGGCTGCTGGCCTCCAAAGAAGGCATGTTCTGCGAGCCCGCGTCGGCGGCCGCGGTCGCGGGCCTGCTCAAGTACGGGGCCGACGGGGCGGAGCAGGTCGTCTGCGTGCTGACCGGCCGCGGCCTCAAGGATCCCGAGACGGCGATCGCGCACAACGACGGCCGGGTGATTCCGTGCGCGCCCGAGATCGGGCCGGTCGAGGAGGCGGTGCTGGGTGAGCCGTAGCCTCATCATGCAGGGCGGTCCCGACGGTCTGGGCGGGCGCCCGCCGGCTCGCGGGCTCTCGGAGAGGGCGCCGCGTGGCCGTTAGGTCTCTGGAGGCTCCCCGATCGGGGGAGGTGCTGGGCGATGGACCGTAGGCGCGTCGTTCGCGTACCGGCGTCTTCGGCCAACCTCGGTCCCGGCTTCGACTGCATGGCCGCCGCTTTGGGGCTGCACCTGGAGCTGGAGGTGCGGGAGACGGGGGAGTTCGCGGTCGAGACGGAGCTCGCCGTGGCGCGGGGGCGCAAGAACCTGTGCGTGCAGGCGTTCGAGCGGCTCAGCTCCGCGGATGGATTCAGCTTCAGGATCGCCTCTCGGATACCGCTCTCCGGGGGGCTCGGATCGAGCGCCGCCGCGATCGTCGCGGGCTTGATGGCGGCCGACCACCTGTTCGAGCTGGACGCCGACCTGCTGGCGCTGGCGAGCGAGATCGAGGGCCATCCCGACAACGTGGCGGCGGCCCTCAACGGTGGGTTCGTCGTGTGCGCGGACGGGCAGGCGACCCGCTTCGATCCCCCGACCGGTCTGGAGGCGATCGCCGTCGTGCCGGAGCGGGCCGTCCCGACCAGGGAGGCGCGCGAAGCGTTGCCCGCCGAAGTGCCGCTCGGCGAGGCCGTGTTCAACGTCGCCCACGGCGCGCTGCTGACGCTCGGCCTGGCGAAGGGCGACTGGGACCTGGTCGCGCGTGGCCTCAAGGACAGCCTGCACGAGCGCCGCCGGGCGAGCCTGTTCCCGCGCTCGTATCAGCTCGCCACCCGCGCGTCCGAGCTCGGCGCGCTCGGAGCGACGATCTCCGGCGCGGGTCCGACCGTGCTGGTCTGGTGCTTCTACGAGCAGACCGGCGCGGTCGTCGAGGCGCTGCGCGGCGAGGTCGAGGGCTGGGCGACGCTCCTGCGCACGCCGTTCGAGGCTCAGGGCGCCTATGTGGGAGAGATGTAGGCCGGCCGCGACCGGCCCCGCGTTCTTCGGTCTCTGCCCAGAAAAATAGCCCCAGATTCCCGCAAATTGCGGCATTTTCATCAGCCCGTGCGGGCCCGCGGCGCGGGCACGGGGTCTAGGAGGCGAGCGCCGCCAGCCGGCCGCGCGCCTGCTCGAGTCCCGGCAGCCGCGCGAGCGTCTCGTCGGCGAGCTTGAGGTAGTCGGCGCCGAGATCCGGTCGGTGGTCCAGGATCGAGCTGGCGCGCTCGGCTGACTCGGCGTAGGCGATCGAAGATCTGATCGCCGTGTCGAATACCTGCTCGCCGTAGCGCTCCTTCAGCGAGGCGAGCGTCTCGCGCGAGTGCACGGTGCGCATGTCCGCCAGGTTCAGCAGCACGCCCAGCAGCGACAGCTGCGGGTTGAGGCTGTCCCGTGCGAGCCTGATCACCTCCATCGCCTGCTCGACGCCCTGCAGCGCGAAATACTGGGCGACGGCCGTGACGAGCGCGCAATCGGCGGCGACGAGCGCGTTGAATGTCAGCAATCCGAGCGACGGCGGGCAGTCGATCAGGATCAGCTCGTACGCTTCCGGCGCTTCGGCGAGCGCCCTGCGCAGCGTCAGCTCGTGGTCGGGCTTGGTGCCGAGCATCAGCTCGGCCTCGGCCAGGCTCAGGTTGGCGGGGATCAGGTCGTCGTAGATCGCCTCGCCCAGCGACGCGCGCCCGGAGAGCACGTCGCCGATCGTCGGCTCGGTCTCGGGTGGCACGTCCAGGTAGTCGGACAGGTTTCCCTGCGGATCCAGATCGACCGCGAGCGTCTTCAGGCCCGCACGCCTGAACGCGTCGGCGAGCGTTCGCACCGCGGTCGTCTTGCCGGTCCCGCCCTTCTGCGAGACCACCGCGACTGTCCTCGTCGGTCCCATCGAGCGCGATACTACGCGCCCGGCCTCAGCCTGGCTCCACCGACGTCCGGTGACGAGACGACCGCGCGACCCGGGCTCAGCCCGCGCGGCGCAGCGCGGTCGCCGACGGCGTCTGGTGACGAGGCGACCGCGCGACCCGGGCTCAGCCTGCGCGGCGCAGCGCGGTCGCCGACGGCGTTTGGTCCGGCTCGGGGGGGATGCTGAGAAAGCGCAGCCGGTAGCGGCCGACGAGGATCTCGTCGCCGTCCTGCAGCACCTTCCACTCGATCCGCGAGCCGTTGACGAACACGCCGTTGAGGCTGCGGTCGTCGAGCACCCTCACGCCGTCGGCCTGACGCACGACCAGCGCGTGCCGGCGCGAGACGGTGGGGTCGTCGAAGCGCACGTCCGCGGCCAGGCTGCGTCCGATGCGTGTCCACTCGCGCGTCAGCGCGACCAGCTTCAGCTCGTCGCCCTCTTCGTAGGCGAGGTACTCGCCGGGCTCGACGATCCGCTCGCGCGTGTCCTGCAGCCACGCGTCGCCATCGATCGGCTCAGGTCTGGAGAGGGCGCCCCCCAGCGTGTCCGCCTCGCCGGCGCCGGCCGCCCCCGCGCGGCCGCTGCCGGCGACGATCCGTCCACGCGCGCCCGCTCCGGCGGCGCCGGAGCGGTGGGCGCGGCCGAGATTGCCTGCGCTGAACAGCGATGCGCGCACGAAGTCGCTGCCCCCGCAGCCGGGACAGTCGCTCAGCTTGTCCGACCCGGCGAGCGTCAACACATACCCGCAGCGCCTGCAGCGAAACGATCCCGTGCCAGCGATGGTGCCCGAAGTAAGCGATTCCATCCCGTGCTTCCCCTTTCTGCTCGGCTTCCCCATGGTGCTGCCCGTCAGGAGGAGTGCGTGGCGAGCATAACAAGGCTGTCAATGTCAAGCCCTGTCGATGTAACCTGTGGTCGCAGGTTCAGGCCAGCGAAATCTAGCACTTTGCGTGAGTTTGCGTCCTCCGTAGCAAGGCCCGTATCTCGTGTGGAATACCCGCAGGCCGGCAGGAGGGTGGGAGTCGGCGGCCAGACCCGCGGCAGGAACCCCGGCAGCGGCGGCGAACTCAGGCCCGTGAGCAGATCTCCGGGCGGCGACGTCGACCAGTTGGAGCGCTTCCTGCTGCGCCGCGGCGTCGGCACGCTCGAGGCCGGTCGGGACCGTTGCGCGGACTGCGGACGCACCCCGCTCGTCGGCGAGCACGTTCATCTGTACGCACGCACCCCCGGCATCGTCTGCGAGCTGTGCAGCTCCCTGCGCCGCGAGCACCCGGTCGCCACAGAGCTCGTGCGCCACGCCGAGCACGGCCACACCGTGCGGCTCACCCGCGCCGCATAGCGGCTGCCCCTAGCGGCGTCTAGACTGGCGTCCGATCATGGGCCCCGTCACCGTCTCGGTCGTCGTCGACCGTCCGCGCGAGCAGGTGTTCGACTACCTGCAGGACATCGCCAACCATCCCGAGTTCACCGATCACTACCTCGTCGACTGGCATCTCACGCGCATCGACTCGGTCGGTCGCGGCGCCGGCGCTCGCTTTCGCGTGAAGGCGCCGGGCGCGCGCTTCTCATGGGGCGACGTCACGTTCGTCGAGGTCGACCGGCCGCACCGGATCGTCGAGGCCGGGCGCACCGGCAAGGCCAACCGCATCCGCACGCTCGGCGTCTACGAGCTCGCGCCCGGCGCCGGCGGGACGACCCGCGTTCAGTTCACGCTCGAGACCGAGCCCGCCACGCTCTCCGATCGCCTGCTCGAGGGCTTCGGCGCGCGCGGCTGGATGCGCCGCCAGAACGTCCGCGCGATGCGCCGGCTGCGCACGATCCTCGAGCGTGACGAAGGCCGTGGCGGGCGCGTGACCGTCGCCGGTGGGTAGGACTGACGTCCGCCGGATGCTCCGGCGTGGACCCATATAGACTGCCGCGCGCATGCTCAGCCGCCTAAGCAAGCCAACTCTCTCGTTCGCCCCCGTTTTGCTGGCGGCACTCGCGCTCGGCGCGTGCGGGAACTCCGACACGAAGGTCACGACCGGCACGTACGCCGGCGAGTCCGGCCAGAACGCCCCGTACCTGAACGTCGGCCCGCTCGTCTACGAGGTGCAGCTCTCGCGCGAGCTCAACCCGGCCAACGTCGAAGACTCCGCCTACCTGCAGGGGCTCGCGCCGGCGCAGCGCGCGCTGGCGCCCGGCCAGGAGTGGTTTGGGGTGTTCATACAGGTCTACAACCACAACTACACGCCGCTTCCCGGCGCCACCAACCTGACGATC
>DASQGE010000061.1:0-25661 GCA_035632775.1 Solirubrobacteraceae bacterium
GTATCGAACAGCCGCTGTTCGTATATTTCCCCGTATATTTTTTGTTCACCTTCGGCGCTTTACCACATTCATAGATCGTCGGCAGCGTTTCCGCCGACGCGCTCCCAGCCATGCTCGCGCTCAGCGCGAAAACAGCCAGCAAGCACAGCCCGATCGTCTTAGTCAGTCTCACTTTTCCAATGCTCCTTTTACCCTCGGGTTTGATATCGATTACCATTCGTCTCATTACGAGTCGTGCGTGGCGTCCCGACCCGTCAGGGCCGAGACACCACGATCACGATTGCTACGGCCTCGCTTTTATCTCTATCGGCGGCACGTGCAGCCATACTTCCGGTTCGAAGCGTTCTTCGGGTCTGATCGTGATCGGGGGGGTGGACCAGCCGATCGGTTCTTCGAGGGCTTCCGCAACGCCCATGAAGCTCCC
Organism: Solirubrobacteraceae bacterium; assembly: GCA_035632775.1. Taxonomy (GTDB): domain Bacteria; phylum Actinomycetota; class Thermoleophilia; order Solirubrobacterales; family Solirubrobacteraceae; genus Palsa-744. Next base: position 425 of record DASQGE010000061.1, read on the forward strand.
CGTCTTCCCTTCAAAGGCGGAGGGTTGCTGGACACCGCCCGTCTGGGTGAAGACCTGCGTGTATTCGGTCCTCATCTGATCGACCGGGGTGATCAGCGAGATGAGCGTGTTCCTGCTCCTACCACCACCGATCTTGACCGAGCCGATCAAACCTTTGCATTCTGCGAACAGCAGGGGTTCGGTCTTCGAGAAGCCGGTGTTGTGTTCTTCTTCGTTCTTTTCCTTCCACTGCTTGGCGGTACGGAACGACGTCAGCGACAGGCCGACAACGGGTTCCGGGGATTCCTTGCCGGAGACGAACCCGAGCTTGCCTTTGAACCCCTGTTCTTCAAACCACTGTTCTTCGTTTGTCACTTCGCCCGGTCCGTAGAAGCCGCTTTCGCAGGAATGCCCTGCGACTTCGCATCCATACAGATGCAGATACACGTCCCTGACGCCTTTGGTGCTCGCATTTTCCAACTGGTAGGCGATCGCGCCTTCCTGGCATTCCATCTTTTTGCCGGTCGAGGTTTCAAACGTGCTCGGGCCGATCTGGGAGACCGTGCTCGTCGACCCAAGGAAGTGGCGCTGGAGTTCCAAGGGTGGGTTTCCGCCATGTTCGGTCTCCCACACCTTCCCGAAGTTAGCGCCCGTGTTCCATTCATACGTCCCGTTGTGATGACTCGCTCTGACGGTGCACGCCCCGTCCGTGTATTTACCCCCCGGCGTGGCTTCGCAGCCACCCCATTCGGGCAGGCTCGCCGACGCGCTCACCGCCGCGACCGCGCTCACCATCAACACGGCGACGAGGCAGACTCCCAGCATCCGTACATGTCTCACGTCTCTCACTTGTCCACTACTCCTTTATCTCTCTCGGGTGAATGTCGATCGACGGCTCGAAGCTCATGCCGTCTCCCCGACCTTCGCGCTCGTCTTCGCCGCCGGGACATCCGGCGCGAGGCGGCGGCCGTTCAGCTCGGTGACCCGCCGCCCGTAGGGCGTGAGCAGCCACGCGTTCGGTTCGCCGCGGACCTGTCCGAGGCCGATGTTCTCGATCAGCCCGCGCCGCTCCAGCCGGCCGAGCAGCCGCGAGGTCTGTCCCTCGTCGGCGAGCCCGGCGTCCCGCGCGATCTCACGGTTGCTCGACAGCGGCGCCGCGGCGATCGCGCCGAGCACCTGCGTCGTGCGCTCGGTGGCGCGGATCGGCAGCTCCACGACCCGCGCGCGGGCGGCCCCCGCCGCGGCCGTCCCCGCGAGCTCCGCGCTCGCGGCGGCGTGGCCGAGATACGGCGTCACGACGAAGGCTGTCAGCGACGGCGCCAGCTCCACCAGCGCTCCGCCGTCCGGATCGAGCATGCGCGCCTGGATCACCGAGAAGGCGCCGCCCACGACCAGCTCGGCCGTCAGCGCCGGCGAGAGCACGCTCGCCGCGCCCGTCTCGGCGCGCCCCTCGTTCAGGAGCTCGACCAGCGCGCCGAGCACGCGCCGGGCGCGTTCGGGCCCGGCGACTCCCGCCGCCGGCGCCTGCACGACCAGCAGGCGAGCCCACGCGGGCTCGTCGTCGAGGAACCCGAGCAGGGCCACGAGGCCGGCGCGGACCCTCCGCAGCCAGCGCTCCTCGCGCCCGGCCGCCTGGAGCACCGCTTCGGACAGACGCGCGAGGGCCTCCTCGAAGGCATCCCGCAGGCGCTCCTCCTCGCCGGTCGCGAGGACCTCGGGGAACGCGATTGTGGGAACGCCCGCGCGAGCGACCACCGTCCCGCTCAGACTGGGGTCATTCCCTCGTCGCCGTTCCTACCGTCAACGCGCGAGAGACCCCGTAACCCCTGTCGCAGCCTCGAAAAGCGCGTTTTCGTCCTTGCCGGCTCGGGGCTTGATAGATCCTAAGAGGTTGACAAACTCCTTGTCATGTGTTCTTATTTCCCCACAAGTCTGTTGCAGTCGGTCAAGGGGATGACGTTCGCAGTCGGGGTGCAGCGAAGAGAGGGACGGGACTATGGAGGGAAACGACGGGAGAACCATGGACGGGGTTACGCGAATCGAGCGCGCGGACGAGGCCGGTGTGTCCAGTCTGAGCGGGACGCGGTACACGCCCAAACCCGCCTAGACACGGCGCTTTCCGCCGCGCTTCCCACGACCGTCCCGCGTACGCGGCCGCGACTACGGCGCCGGGAGCCGCCTGATGCCGGCGACGTCGCCGGGGGCGGAGAAGCGGCGGACGGGCCTCGAACCCGCGACCTCGAGCTTGGGAAGCTCGCGCTCTACCAACTGAGCTACCACCGCGTGGGGTCGTCAATCTTACGCCCTGGGCGATCTGGGCTCGGACGTGGGCCCCTATCCTGATGGGGTGCGACGCCGCGCCATGCCGATCCTCGTCTCGCTCGCCGGAGCCTGCCTGATCGGGCTGCTGATCTACGGCGTCTCGACCCGCTCGGCGAGCCGCACGCTCGACGAGGCGGTCGCGCAGGGCATGCATCCGGCCGCGCCGCAGGCCAAGCGCGCGCTGCCGGTGCTGGCCGCCGCGCCCCGCGGGGGCGCCGGCGACCCATCCGCGACGGCCGGCGCCACCGGCTCGCTGGCCGCGTACCGGGGCAGGGTCGTGGTGCTGAACTTCTGGGCGTCGTGGTGCGAAGCCTGCCGGGCCGAGACCGCGCTGCTCGAGCGCGCCCAAGGCCGGCTGGCACAGCACGGCGGGACCGTGCTCGGCGTGACCTATCTCGACGCCTCGGACGACTCGCAGGGGTTCCTGCGCGAACACCGCATCACCTACCCGAACCTGCACGACACGACCGGCGAATTCGCGCGCGCGTACGGCACCGACCAGCTCCCGGAGAGCTTCGTGATCGACCGCTCCGGCGACGTCGCGGCGATCTCCAGGGGCGAGATCGACCAGGCCTTCCTGGACAGAGCGGCCAAGCTCGCGGAAGGCGCGTCATGAGAGCCCTCGCGGCGCTGGCGACGCTCACCGCGACGGGCGCGATCGGCGTCTCCGCCGCGACCTATGCCGCGACGCCGCGCGCCTCGCTGCCCACGATCGAACGCAGGGTGATGTGCGTTACGTGCAAGATCCCGCTGAACGTCGCCGAGTCGACGCAGGCCGACCGCGAGCGGGCGTTCGTCAGGGGGCTGATCGCCGACGGCGACAGCGAGGCGCAGATCGAACGCGCGCTGGTGAGCCAGTACGGCCCGAGCGTGCTGGCGCTGCCGAGCGCGCACGGGTTCGACCTGAGCGCCTACCTGGCGCCGCTCGTGGCGATGCTCGCGCTGGCGGCGACGCTGGCGCTGCTGCTGCCCCGCTGGCGCAGGCACGCGCGCGCCCAGGCGGCCGGCCGAAGCGCCGCCGACGCGACGTCCACGCTCACCCCTGCGGACCGAGCCCGCCTGGAAGCCGATCTCGCGCGGTTCGACGGCTGACGGCGCGCCGCTCGTCAGGGGACGCTGCCGCGCGGCAGGACCCATTGGACGGGCTGGCCCGTCAGCGAGGCGATGCGCTCGAAGTCGGCGTCGTAGTGCAGCACCGTCAGCCCCGCCGCCTCGGCGCAGGCGGCGACAAGCAGATCCGGCAGCGGCACCGATCGATGCTGTGAGCGCTCGGCCAGCAGCGCCTGCACCGCCAGCGCGCGGTCGACGACCGTCTCGGTCACCGCCACCCGCGGCAGCGCGCGCAGCGTCGATGCCAGCTCTACGTACACGGCGGGACTCGTGGCGCTGAAGAGCAGCTCGAGATCGACGATTCCGCATGTCGCGATCCGGCCCGCGAGCAGCAGCGGCTCGACGATCTCGCGCACCTCGGGGCGCGTCTCCCGTCGCGTGAGCGCGCTCTTGTCGGCGAGGTAGACGGGCACCGACCGCTCAGCGCCAGGCGCGGGCCATCACGTCGGGGTCGCCCAGCTCGAGTGCATCGGGGGCGAACAGCAGCTCCGCGAGCCGCCGGCGCTGCTCCAGCTTGACGACCTCGGCGAGCGCTACATCGACGGTGTCCGTGAGCGTCGCGGTTCCCAGGATGTCCTTTGCCGCGTCCACCTTGGCGAAGTCGACCTCGAAAGAGGTCTTGCGTCTCGTCGCTGTGCTCATGATCTGATGATAGCAAGAGATCTGGTCAGAAGATAGCGCTGCACCCCGATCTTGCTATCCCAGGGCCGAGCGCCGCCTACATCTCGGGCGGCGCGCTCACGCCGAGCAGATCCAGGCAGCGCGCGAGCGTGCGCTGCGCCGCCACGGACAGGGCCAGGCGCAGCGATTCGACCCCGGCCGGCTCGGCGCCGAGCACGCGGCAGTCGCGGTAGAAGGCCGTGAAGTCCTGGGCCAGCTCCAGCGCGTAGGCGGCGATCCGGTGCGGCGCGCGACGTTGCGCGGCCTCGGCCGCCTCGCCGGGGAAGGCGAGCAGCTTCTTGACGAGCGCACGCTCGGAGGCGTGCAGCCCCTCGCGGCCCTCCCCCCCGTCCCGCTTCGCCTCCGCGACCTGCTCGAGCGCCGCGGCGACCCGCTCGGCGCCCGCCTTGGCGAGCACCGAGGCGATGCGGGCGTGCGCGTACTGGACGTAGTAGACGGGGTTCTCGCTGGACTGCTCGCGCGCGAGGTCGAGGTCGAGGTCGATCGTCGTGTCGTGCGAGCGCGAGAGCAGAAACCAGCGCGCGGCGTCGGCGCCGATCTCTGAAAGCAGCTCGTCGAGCGTGACGAACTCGCCGGCGCGCTTTGACATCTGCGCGCGCTCTCCGCGCCGGATCAGGTGGACGAGCTGCATGATCAGCATCTCCAGGTGCCCGGGGTCGCCGCCGAGAGCCGCGTAGGCGGCCTTCATCCGCGCGGTGTAGCCGTGATGGTCGGCGCCCCACACGTCGATCTGGCGTTCGAAGCCGCGCTCGCGCTTGTCCAGGTGATAGGCGATGTCCGAGGCGAAGTAGGTGTGCTCGCCGGAGGAGCGCACGAGCACGCGGTCCTTGTCGTCGCCGTAGTCGGTGCTGCGCAGCCACAGGGCGCCCTCGCTGCGGTAGGTGTGGCCGTGCTGCTCGAGGACCGCCAGCGCGTGCTCGACGGGACTGGGGGCGCCGGCGTGCAGCGCGCTCTCGTACTGCCAGTGGTCGAATTCCTCGACGGCGAAGGCCTGCAGCGAGGACTGCATGTGCCCGATCGTCACGCCGACGGCCGCGCGCCCGAGCTCGGCGGGGTCCATCGCCGCCGCGCCGGCCAGCTCGGCGGCGAGCGTCCCCACATACTCACCCCGATACCCGTCCTCGGGGACCTCCTCGCCGCGCGCGCGCGCGCGGATCGACTCGCCGAGCTTGCGAATCTGCGAGCCCGCGTCGTTTACGTAGAACTCGCGCTCGACCTCGTGCCCGTGGAAGGCGAGCACGCGCGCGAGCGAGTCTCCGTAGGCGGCGTTGCGCGCATGGCCGGCGTGCATCGGCCCGGTCGGGTTGGCGGAGACGAACTCCACGAGCACGCGTTCCGGCGAGGGAGCCCTCACCACGCCCAGGCCCTCGCCCGCGGAGAGGACGCGGCCAAGCGCCTGAAGCAGCCAGGAGTCGGCCAGAAACAGATTGAGAAAGCCAGGTCCCGCGACCTCGAAGCGCTCGAGATCCTCGCCGAGGCGGCGCTTCAGCTCCGCGCCCAGACGCTCGGCCACCTCGCGCGCGGCCAGCCCCAGCGCCGGTGCGAGCAGCAGCGCGGCGTTCGTCGAGTAGTCGCCGAAGTCGGGCCGGGGCGGGCGCTCCAGCGTGATAGCGTCGGGTCGGCCGAGCCCGGATCGCTCCGCGGGGTTGACATCGGGAGCGGCGCCCGGACCGCCGTCGCCGGCGGCGGCGAGCGGCGCGGCGCTCGCGAGAACCGCGTCGTGCAGCGCCTGCACCGGCGTCGTCGTGCCTGCCGCATGCATTTGACTCACAGATTGGGATACTAACTGCGTGAACGACCAAGACCCAGGCGCCGAGCGCCACATAAACATCCACCTGTCCCCCGAGATCATGGGGGGCGTATACGCGAACTTCGCGAACGTAAGCCACTCCGACTACGAGTTCACAGTCACCTTCGCCCGCGTCGACCACGAGGTCGAGTCCGACGAGGTGCCGGGCGTGGTCGTCTCGCGAGTGAACATCTCGCCCAGGTTCATGCGCGAGCTGATCGACGCGATGGAGGACAACTACTCCAAGTGGCGGACCCGCGAGGGCATCAAGAACCTGCCCGAGTACGGCGGCGCCGAGGGCGGGGAAGTGGAGGGCTGAGCGGCGCGGGCAGCGCCGCTCTGGCGCTGAGAAGCGGGGGCGGGTCGCCGCGGAGCCCGTCCGCCCCGCCGGAGGGGTTCGCGCGCGGTGTTCCTACCCTGCATACGATGAAGGTCGCGGTCATCTCCGACATCCATGGCAACAGGCAGGCGTTCGAGGCGGTGCTCGAGGCGGTCGCCGCCAGCGACGCCTCCGAGCTGTGGTGCCTGGGCGATCTGGTCGGCTATGGCGCCGATCCCGACACGTGCGTGGCGCTCGCCGGCGAGCACGCCGCCGTGTGCCTCGCGGGCAACCACGATCTGGCCGTCACGGGCGAGGTGTCCCTGGAGGAGTTCTCCCGCGGCGCGAGCATCGCGGTGCAGTGGACCCGCGAGGTGATCGCGCCCGAGCACCTGGAGTTCCTCGCGGGACTGCGCCCGCAGGGCCAGGAGGGGCCGATCGGCCTCTACCACGCCAGCCCGCGCGACCCCGTCTGGGAGTACGTGCTCTCGGCGCTGCTCGCAGAGCTGTGCCTGGACGAGCAGCCGAGCAGGATCGGCCTGATCGGCCATTCGCACGTCCCGCTGTCGTTCGTGCGCCACGAGGGCGAGCTGGCCACGGGCGAACCGCGGCGCGAGGGCACGCAGCTGGACGTCGCGGCGGGCGAATGGCTGCTGAACCCAGGCAGCGTCGGCCAGCCGCGCGACGGCGATCCGCGCGCGTCGTGGCTGCTGCTGGACCTCGAGGGTCAGACGGCGTCGTTCCGGCGAACCGCCTACGACGTCGCCGGCGCCGCGACGGCGATCCGCGCGGCGCGCCTGCCGGACTCGCTCGCCGAGCGGCTGGAGTACGGTCAGTGAAGTACGGTCAGTGAGAGTGCACGCGAAAGCCTCCTCCCCCAGGCGGCCCCGGACGGGGAGCCTGCGCCTGCTCGTGGCCGGCCTGCTGGGCGTCGCCGCGGCCGTGCTGGTCTCTTGCGGCGGCTCGAGCAAGGGCCTGATCCCGCTCGCCAACGCGGGACCGCTGAAGGGCGACTTCGAAGCGGTCGCGCAGGCGGCGCAGACCGGCGGCGGCAACTGCACGGAAACGACAGCCAAGATCAACCAGACCGAGCAGGACTTCGCGGCGCTGCCCCCGTCGATCGACGCCGGCCTGCGCAAGCGGCTCAGAGAAGGCATCTCGAACCTGCGCGAACGCGCGCTCGCCCTGTGCGCCCAGCCGCTCACCCAGACCAGCACCACGAACACCTCCTTGCGCACGACCACCACGACCACCAAGACCCAGTCGACGACCACGCCGACGACGACGCAGACGACGAGCACGCAGACCACCCCGACTACGACGAGCACGCCGACCGCCCCCAACACGGGAGGCGCGATCGCGCCGGGCGGCGAAGGCCCACCGGGCGTCGGCAAGGAAGGCGGCGTCGGCGAATCTGGCGGCGCCCGGGCGGGCGGCCAGGAAGCCGGGAAATGAGCGGGGGACAGACCCAGAGATGAGCGAGGGGCAGGAGATCGCCGGGCGCTACCGCCTGGAGGGCAGGCTCGGCTACGGCGGGATGTCGACCGTGCATCTCGCCTTCGACATGCGCCTGGAACGGCGGGTCGCGGTCAAGCTGCTGGCCGAGCACCTCGCGGAGGACCCGACGTTCGTGTCCCGCTTCCAGCGCGAGGCGCAGGCCGCCGCGCGGCTGGTGCACCCCAACATCGTGCAGATCTTCGACTCCGGCCTGGACGAGCAGAGCGGGCGGCACTTCATCGTGATGGAGTACATCGAGGGCTCCTCGTGCGCGGAGATCCTGCGCGACGACGGGTGGGTGGAGGTCGACGAGGCGGTCGCGATCGTCGAGCAGGCGTGCGCGGGCCTGCACTACGCCCACCGCCATGGGGTCGTCCACCGCGACGTCAAGCCCGGCAACCTGCTGCGCTCGCGCGACGGCGAGGTCAAGCTGGCGGACTTCGGCATCGCCAAGGCGACCGAGCAGTCGAGCATCACCCAGGTCGGCTCGGTGCTCGGCACCGCGGCGTACCTCGCGCCGGAGCAGGCGCGGGGCGAGGAGGCGGGGCCGCGCGCGGATCTCTACGCGCTCGGGGTCGTCGCCTACCAGCTGATCTCCGGCCGGCTGCCGTACGAGGCGACCTCGCTCACCGAGCTGGCGCTCAAGCAGCAGCGCGAGGAGCCGGCGCTGCTCGACACGCTCGTCGCCGCCGTCAGCCGCGAGCTGGCCGAGGCGGTGGCGCTCGCGCTGGCGCTCGATCCGCGCGAGCGCTACCAGACGGCGCGCGAGATGGGCCGCGCGATCAGCGACGGCGCGGACGGCATCTCTCCGCTGGAGGAGGCGCCGATCGGCGGGCGGGCGGCGGACCTCGGGCAGGCCACGCAGGCGACGAGCGTGCTGGCCGGCGGCGCCCGCGGCGCGAGCGCCCCGGCGACGAAGGCGGCCGTCTCCCCCCGCCGGCCCCGGCAGGGACCGGCGAGAGGCCCCGACGCGGGCGCGCGGGCCGCAGCCGCGCCGCCGTCCCGTCCCGCGCGCAGCGGACCCAGGCGCGCGGCGCTCCTGCTGCTCAGCCTGCTCGCGCTGGGCGGCGTGATCGCCGCGATCGTCGCGATCACCGCGCCGGCGCCGACGAAGGTGGTCCTGCGCAACGTCGTCTATAACGACGTCGAACAGGCCTCACAGGCGTTGAAACAGCTGGTCAGCGAAAACACCAAGTAGGGCCGGACAGGCGAAAGGCCCGCTCGCGCGGGCCCCTCGGGAAACTACCGCCCTTTCGAGCGGGCGCGACCGTCACTCGTATCCGCAGGCTAGCAGTCCTTCCCGTCGCCTTCAACCATGGCTCCGGCGGCCGGACTCGAACCGACACCTCGCGAGTGACGGTCGCGCGTGCTGCCCTTACACCACACCGGAAAGCCACGATTCAAAGTACGCGTCGCTTGGGACGAAACTCTCCGGCGCGCCAGGCGCGCGCGATGCTCGCCAGCTCGCCGTCGAGGATCCCCTGGCGCAGGTCGGCCATCAGGCGCGCCAGGAAGGCGAGGTTGTGCATCGTGATCAGGCGCGTGCCGGTCAGCTCGCCGGCGCGGGCGAGGTAGCCGAGGTAGGCGCGCGAGACCCCTTTGGCGCAGGCCGGACAGACGCAGCCTTCGAGCAGCGGCTCGGGCGACTCGCGCGAGGGGGCCTTGGTCAAGTCCAGGCGCCAGCGCGCGTCGGGGTCGGGCACGAGCGCGGTGCCGTGACGGCCGAGGCGGGTGGGAATCGCGCAGTCGAACGTGTCGATCCCGAGCTCGACGCCCGCGATCAGGTCCTCGACGTCGCCGATCCCGAGCAGATGCCGCGGCCTGCGCTCGCGGCCGGGGCCGTCCAGCTCGGCCGTGGCCCACGAGACGACCTCGTACATCTGCGCCTTCTCGGCGCCGAGCGAACCGCCGATCGCGATGCCGTCGCACGCGCTGGAGGCGACCGTCTGGGCGGACTCGCGGCGCAGATCCTCGTAGACGCCGCCCTGCACGATCCCGTACACGAGCTGCTCGTCGGGGCCGTGCTCGGCGCGATGGCGCAGGCAGCGCTCCAGCCAGCGGTGGGTGCGTTCGGTCGAGTGCTGGGTGTAGGCGCGGTCGACGTGGTAGGGCGTGCACTCGTCGAACGCCAGCGCGATGTCCGATCGCAGGGCGGCCTGGATCGCCATCGCGTCCTCCGGGGAGAGGAAGCGGATGCGCCCGTCGACGTAGGAGCGGAAGCGCACGCCGGACTCGTCGATCTCGAGGATCGTCCCCTCGCGCTCGGCGCGATGGCCCCGGGCGCGGCCCTTGATCTCCTCCGCGACCGTGCCGTGGCCCATCGAGAAGACCTGGAAGCCGCCGGAGTCGGTGATCGTCGGCCCCGACCAGCCCATGAACGAGCCGAGGCCGCCGAAGCGCTCGATCAGATCGGGGCCGGGGTTGAGCAGCAGGTGGAAGGTGTTGCCGAGCACCAGCTCGTACCCGAGCGAGGCGACCTCCTCTGCCAGGAGCCCCTTGACGGTCGCCTTCGTCGCCAGCGGCACGAAGGCAGGTGTGCGAACATCGCCGTGCGCCGTGCCCAGCACTCCCGCGCGGGCGCGCGAGGACGGATCGCGGGCCGTGATCGTGAAGGCAGGCACTGCCGCGGGATCCTAAGGTGCACTGGGGAACCCTGCTGGAGGACCCTGCGCGCCAGCCTCCCCGCGCCATCAAATGCTCGCCGCGATCGTCAACGTAAGCCACCTCGTCGAAGTGTTCGGCTACCCGCTGCTGTTCGGAGCTGTGATGGCCGAGTCGAGCGGCGTGCCCGTGCCGGGCGAGACGGGCCTGATCACCGCCGCGGTGCTCGCCTCGCAGGGCAAGCTGGAGATCGGGCTCGTGATCCCGATCGCGGCGCTCGCGGCGATCGTCGGCGACAACATCGGCTACCAGATCGGCCGCAAGGGCGGCCGTTGGCTGCTGGAACGGCCCGGGCGCTTCCACCGCCAGCGCCGGCAGGTGCTGGCGCTGGGGGAGCCGTTCTTCGAACGGCACGGCCCGAAGGCGGTGTTCTTCGGCAGGTTCCTGCTCGGCCTGCGCGTGTGGGCGTCGTGGCTGGCGGGCGCGACGAAGATGCCTTGGCGCTCGTTCGTGCTGTGGAACGCGCTCGGGGGGATCTGCTGGGCGACGGGGATCGGCCTGCTCGCCTACTTCCTCGGCAGCGCGGCGGGCAACGCGATCAGCACGTTCGGGCTCTACGGGGTGCTCGCGCTGCTGATCGCCGGCGTCAGCGTGTTCGTCGCCCACCGCCGCCACCAGCGCCGGATGCGCGAGGAGTTCAAGCAGACGCAGAGGATGCCTGAGGCGAACGCGCCGCCCGCGCCCGGCGACTCGACCGAGCCGTCCGCCCCGCCGGAGCCGGTCGAGCCCGTGGCCCGCCGTCCGCGGAGCGGTCCGGAGCCGCCCCGATAGCGCGAGCCCGGCTCAGCAGGCGCCGTGGCCGTTGCCGCACGGCGCGATGCGGTCCCACAGGTCCGCGAGCGCGCCCAGCTCGGGCTCGGAGAAGCGCGAGAAGAACTGCTCGCGCACGACCGCCAGGTGCGTGCCGCGCGCCTGCGCGAGGCGCTCGCGCCCGAGGTCGGTCAGGCAGGCGTAGGAGCCCCGCGCGTCGTGGTCGCAGGAGCAGCGCTCCAACAGCCCCTCGCGCGCGAGGCGATCGACCAGCCTGGTGAGCCCGCTGCGCGAGAGCTGCGCCTGCTCGGCGAGATCGCACATGCGCATCCGTCCCGCGCCGGCGTCGTCCAGGTGGTGGAGCACCTCGTAGGAGGTCATCGGCAGGCCGTGCGCGCGCTCGAGCTCCGCGTCCAGGCGCTTGGCCAGGCAGGCGTGCGCCCGCAAAAAGCCGCGCCACGCCTGCAGCTCGGTCTCGCTGAGGGACTCCCCGGAGGCAATCTTGACTGCGGTCGCGGTCGACATGATGGCAATCGTTACTAGGACCCTGCTCAATCGAACATAGCAGGGTGGGGGTCGATCTCAGGCGCGCAGGGACCTCATCGGCGGGGCGCACGCCACGCGAGGCGCGTCGTCGCAGACACCGTGTCAGGCACCACGTCTATCGCTCCCGGCGCTCGATCAGCGAGCGGCCGGTCATCGCCGCCGGCCGGTCGATGCCGAGCAGCTCGAGCACGGTCGGGGCGACGTCGGCGAGGATGCCGCGGCCGGCGCGCAGGGAGATGGAGTCGCGCGCGGTGAGGATCAGGGGGACGGGGTTGAGCGAGTGCGCGGTGTTGGGGCTGCCGTCGGGCTCGAGCATGTTCTCGGCGTTGCCGTGGTCGGCCGTGATCACGCAGGCGCCGCCCGACTCGTGCACGGCGGCCACGACCTGGCCGAGGCGCTCGTCGACGGTCTCGACCGCGCGCACGGCCGCGGGGATGACGCCGGTGTGGCCGACCATGTCGGCGTTGGCGAAGTTGACGATCGCGAACCGCGGCTGCTCCTCGCGCCAGGCGGCGACGAACGCGGCGGCCGCTTGAGAGGCGCTCATCTCGGGCTTGTGGTCGTAGGTGGGCACGTCCCGCGGCGAGGGCGCCAGCTCGCGGCGCTCGCCCGGCTGCGGGGCCTCGACGCCGCCGTTGAAGAAGTACGTGACGTGCGGATACTTCTCGGTCTCGGCGACGTGCAGCTGGCGCGCGCCGGTGCCCGCGATCGTGGCGGCGAGCGTGGTCGCGGGGCGCTCGGGCGCGAACGCCACCGGGTAGGGCCAGCCTTCCTCGTACTCGGTGAGCGTGGTGTACCGGCGCACCGGCTGGGCGCCGCCGCGTCCGGTCCAGCCGGGCAGCTCCTCGCCTCCACCGCCGCCGTTCTCCCCACCACCGTCGCCATCCGCCCCGCCGCGACCCGTCTCGCCGAACCCCGGCTCGGCGAGGGCGCGCGTGAGCTGGCGCATGCGGTCGGGACGGAAGTTGAACGCGATCACGCTGTCGCCGGGTGAGATGGCGGCGTCGGCGCCGACGAGGGTGGGCTCGATGAACTCGTCGGTCTCCCCCCGCTCGTACGCGGCCCGCACCGCCTCCTCGCCGCTGGGGGCGCTGTATGGGGCGCGAGCGTGGACGAGCAGGTCATACGCGCGCTGGGTGCGATCCCAGCGCCGGTCGCGGTCCATCGCCCAGTAGCGGCCGAGCACCGAGCCGACGCGCGCGCCCTCGGTCGCGTCCAGCTCAGCGAGGAAGCGGGCGCCCGTGTGGGGCAGCGTGTCGCGCCCGTCGGTGAACGCGTGCACGACCACGTCTTTCTCGCCGTGAGCGCCCGTGCCGGCGTGCGCGCGCGCGCAGGCGATCAGCGCGAACAGGTGTCCCATCGACGAGTGCACGCCGCCGTCCGAGACGAGCCCGATCAGGTGCACGCGCTCGGCGCCGGAGAGCGCGGCCTGCAGAGCGGGGTTCGCGGCGAACGAGCCGTCGACGATCGCGTCGTCGATGCGAACCAGGTCCTGGCGCACGACGGCGCCCGCGCCGAGGTTGAGGTGGCCGACCTCGCTGTTGCCCATCTGGCCCTCGGGCAGTCCGACGGCGCGCCCGCAGGTCGTGAGGGTCGTGTGCGGGTAGGAGCGCCACAGCTCGTCGAACACGGGCGTGCGCGCCAGCGCGACGGCGTTGCCGGGACCGGGCTCGGCGAGCGCCCAGCCGTCGAGCACGACCAGGCAGGCGCACGGTATGGGCAGCGAGCTCGGACCGGGCGGCAGGCTCATCTCGCGGCGGCGGCGATCGCCGCAAACGAGTCGGCCTGCAGCGAGGCGCCGCCGGCGAGCGCGCCGTCGACGTCTGGAAGCGCGAGCAGCTCGGCGGCGTTCTCCGGCTTGACCGAGCCGCCGTACAGGATCCGGATGCGCTCGGCCGCGGCGGCGTCGCGGTCGCCGACGAGCGCGCGGATGAAGGCGATCGCGTCCTGGGCCTGTTCGGGGGAGGCGACGCGGCCGGTGCCGATCGCCCAGATCGGCTCGTACGCGATCGCGACCTCGGCGAGGCGCTCGTCGGGCACGGAGGCGAGGTCGTCGCGGACCTGCTGGCGCAGCTTGCGCTCGGTGTCGCCGCCGTCGCGTTCAGACTCGGTCTCGCCGACGCACAGGATCGGCCGCAGGCCGGCGGCGAGCGCCGCGGGGACCTTCGCCGCCAGCGCACGGTCGGTCTCGCCGAACAGCTGGCGACGCTCGGAGTGGCCGAGCACGACGCCGTGGACGTCGAGCTCGCAGAGCATCGGCGCGGAGATCTCGCCGGTGTAGGCGCCCTCGGGCGCCGAGTGCATGTTCTGCGCGTACACCTGCACGCGCGAGCCGCGCGCGGAGTCGACCATCGCGCGCAGGTCGGTGAAGGGCACGCAGATCGCGACGTCGACCCCGTCGAGGGTGGAGACACGCGGGAGCAACGCCTGGATGTAGGACTCGGCTTCGTTTTCCGTCTTGTGCATCTTCCAATTCCCGGCGATCAATGGAGTGCGGCTCGTGGGGGCGTCCAGCCGGCCCGTCGGAGACGGACGATCGCCCTCCCGGCGATCGTGACCGGGCCTGTCGGCCCTGGTTGAGCTTTGTGAGTCCCCCACTACGCCACCCCGGCCCCACCGATCGGAGATCGACAAGATCCCCGATCGGCCAGCGCCTGCAGGCCGGGCAGGGCGCGGCCCTCGACGAGCTCCAGGGTGGCGCCGCCCCCGGTCGAGAGATGGTCGACGGAATGCTCCAGACCGAACTGGACGAGCGCGGCGGCCGAGTCGCCTCCCCCGACGACGGTGGTGCCCGGCGCGGCGGCGACGGCCTCGGCGACGGTGCGGGTGCCGGCGGCGAACGGCGCGAGCTCGAAGGCGCCCATCGGGCCGTTCCAGAAGACGGCGCCGGCGGCCGCGATCTCGTTCGCGTAGAGCGCCGAGGTGGCCGGACCGATGTCGAGGCCCATCCAGCCGGCGGGCACCTCCACCCCGTCGAGCACGCGGGCGGACGAGTCCGCGGACAGGCGCTCGCCGATCACGAGGTCGCGCGGCAGGCACAGACGCGCCGCGTGGGCATCGCCCGTGACGGGTCCGGAGCGTTCGGAGCTCGGCAGGCAGTCGGCGGCCCGGGCGAGCGCCTGGCGGGCGTGCTCGACGTCGTCGGAGTCGCACAGCGAGGCGCCGACCGCATGGCCCTCCGCGGCGAGGAACGGAAAGCACATGGCGCCCCCGATCAGGATCGCGTCGGCGAGGCCGAGGAAGCGGTCGATGACGGCGATCTTGTCGGCCACCTTCGCGCCTCCGAGCACCGCCACGAGGGGATGGGCGGGATGCTCGAGGATGCCCGTCAGCGTCGTGACCTCGCGTTCGAAGAGCCGCCCGGCGGCGCTCGGCAGCAGATGGGCGACGCCCTCGGTGCTCGCGTGCGCGCGGTGGGCCGCGCCGAAGGCGTCGTCGACGTACACGTCCGCGAGCTCCGCGAGCGCCCGCGCGAGCTCGGGGTCGTCGGCGGTCTCACCGGGCTCGAAGCGGACGTTCTCGAGCACCAGGATCTCGCCGTCGGAGAGCCGTTCGGTCAGCTCGCGGACCTCAGCGCCGACGACCGCCGGGGCGAGCGTCACGCGGGCGCCGGTCAGCTCGCACAGGCGCGCGACGACCGGGGCGAGCGACAGCTCGGGCACGATCTGGCCGTGGGGACGGCCGAGGTGCGAGACGAGCACGAGCCGCGCGCCGCGCCCGCGCAGCTCTTCGATCGTCGGCAGCGCGGCGCGGATGCGGGTGTCGTCGGCGACGATCGGCGCCCCGTCGGGGCCGGCGCCGAGCGGCACGTTGAAGTCGACGCGCACGAGCACCCGCCGGCCGTGCACGTCGAGCTCGTCGAGGCTCCTCATCCCAAGCTCACCCGCCCGCGCCCTTGAGGTCCGCGTCCCGACTCTGGCCCGCGTCCCGACTCTGGCCCGCGTCCCGACTATGGCCCGCGTCCCGACCCTTGATCCGCCCACTCCACCTCCCGGCGCCGCTGAGAGGGACACGCCCGCGGGTCAGATGGCTCACAGCACCCTCTGCACGAGGTCGACGAGGCGGTTGGAGTAGCCCCACTCGTTGTCGTACCAGGCGACGACCTTGAGCATCGTCTCGTCGATCACGGCGGTGAGCGCGGAGTCGACGATCGCGGAGAACGGCGAGCCGACGATGTCGCTGGAGACGATCGGATCGGAGGTGTAGGCCAGCAGTCCGACCAGCGGAGGAGACTCGGAGGCGGCCTGCAGGGCGCCGTTGACCTCCTCGACGGTCGTGGGACGGGAGCACTCGACGGTCAAATCGACGACCGAGCCGGTCGGCACGGGCGCGCGCACGGCGAAGCCGTGCAGCTTGCCCTGCAGCTCGGGGATGACCAGGCCGATCGCCTTGGCGGCGCCGGTGGAGGCGGGGATCAGGTTGATCGCGGCGGCGCGGGCCCGGCGCAGGTCCTTGTGCGGCAGATCCTGCAGCCGCTGGTCGGCGGTGTAGGCGTGGATCGTGGTCATCAGGCCGTGGGAGACGCCGACCGTGTCGTTTACGACCTTGGCCACCGGGGCCAGGCAGTTGGTCGTGCAGGAGGCGTTGGAGATGACGTGGTGCGCGGCGGGGTCGTAGGCCTCGTCGAAGTTGACGCCGAGCACGACCGTCGCATCGGGGTCGGTGGCGGGCGCGGAGATGATCACCTTCTTGGCGCCCCGCTCCAGGTGCGCGGCGGCGCGAGCGCGATCGGTGAACAGACCGGTCGACTCGATCACGACGTCGACGCCGAGCTCGCCCCAGGGGAGCGCTGCGGGGTCGCGCTCGGCGAGCACGGTCAGCTCGCGCCCCGCGACGTCGATCGCGCGCTCGCCGCGGGCCTGAACCTTGCCCGGGTAGGGGCCGAGGATCGAGTCGTAGGCGAGCAGGTGCGCGAGCGTGCGCGAGTCGGTGAGGTCGTTGACGGCGACCCACTCGATCTCCGGCGCGTCGGCTCTGGCCTGGGCCGCGCGGAACACGTTGCGGCCGATCCGGCCGAACCCGTTGATGCCAACCCGTACTGACATAGGTGCGCTGCCTCCTGGTTGTGCGAAAACGAACAAGCCGGACCAGCGAAGCCCCCTCCCGTGGCCCGGCAGGCCGGCGAACCCTATCAGCGGGTCGGCGAACCCCGGTCGAGGTCGCGGTGGGCGACCGCGACGTCGAGGTCGTCGTAATCGCGATAGCGCGCGAGGAGATGCTCCGCGATGGCGACCGAACGGTGGCGCCCGCCGGTGCAGCCGATCGCGATCACGAGGTGAGACTTGCCCTCGGCGACGTACTCCGGCAGGAGGAAGTCGAGCAGCGCGTGCAGGCGCACGTAGAGCTCGTCGAGGCGTCCGTCGCGGGCCACGTACTCGACGACCTCCTCGTCGTGGCCGGTGAGGTCGCGCAGCGCGGACTCGTAGTGGGGGTTGGGCAGGAAGCGCACGTCGAAGGCGAGGTCCTCGTCGCGGGGCGGGCCGTGCTTGAAGCCGAAGCTCATGAAGGTGACGGCGAGACGGGGGACGGCCTGGCGGGGCAGGAGCTCGTCGGCGATGCGCCCGCGCAGCACCGAGACGGACATGTCGGTCGTGTCGATCACGAGGTCGGCGCGGCTGCGCAGGGGCTCGAGCAGGGCGCGCTCGGCCGCGACGCCCGCGGCGACGCTGCCCTCCGGCGCGAGCGGATGGCGCCGGCGGGTCTCCTTGTAGCGGGTGACGAGCGTCTGCTCGGTGGCCTCGAGGAACAGCACGTGATGGGTGAGCCCGAGCGCGTCGAGGTCGTCGACGACCGCGCGAAGCGCCTCGAAGTAGACGCCGCCGCGCACGTCCGAGACGACGGCGGCGCGCTCGACCTTGGAGCCGCGGTGGACGAACAGCTCGACGAGCGAGCGGATCATCTCGGGCGGGAGGTTGTCGACGCAGAAGTAGCCGGCGTCCTCGAACACGTTCATCGCCGTGGACTTGCCGGCGCCGGAGAAGCCGGTGATGACGACGAGATCCTGCAGGCGCGACTCCACGACGGGCTTGCCCGCCGAGCGCAGGGGACGGAGAGGCCTGATCACGGCCATGGCTACGACCATTGTGGCGCGTCGTGCGGCCTATCCCGCGCGGTGCAAGTTCGCATACAGCTCGCGGCCGATCTTGGCGGGCAGCCCGGGCACGGTCTGGAGCTGCTCGCGCGAGGCTCGGGCGACGGCCTCGGGCGAGCCGAAGTAGGTGAGCAGGGCTCGCTTGCGCGCGGGACCGATGCCGGGCAGGTCGTCGAGCAGCGAGCTCTTCATCGCGCGGTCGCGGCGCATCCGGTGATGGGTGAGCGCGAAGCGGTGGGCCTCGTCGCGGACGCGCTGGAGCAGCTGCAGCTCGGGGGTGGAGTGGTCCAGCACCAGCGGCGAGCGGCGGCCGGGAAGGAAGATCTCCTCGATGCGCTTGGCGAGCGAGACGACCGCGACGCCGCGCTCCGAGAAGCCGCGCAGCGGCTGCAGGCCGGCCGCTAGCTGGCCGCGGCCGCCGTCGATCACGACGAGGCTGGGCAGGGTGGCGAAGCTCGCGTCGTAGGCGGAGTCGTGCGGGGAGATCTCGACCTGGGACTCCCACTGGGCGAAGCGGCGCCGCAGGACCTCGGCGATCGCGGCGTAGTCGTCGGAGGCGCCCCCTTTCAGCGAGCGGATGCGGAAGCGACGGTAGTCGGACTTCTTCGGCGCTCCGCCCTCGAACACGACCATCGAGGCGACCGTGTGATCGCCACCGAGGTGGGAGATGTCGAAGCACTCGATGCGCACCGGCGGCGCGTCCAAGCCGAGCGCCTGTTGCAGGCCTTCGAGCGCGTCGACGCGGCTCTGGCGGCGGCGCTCGGCGCGCAGGCGCTCCTGATCGAGCGCGAGGCGGGCATTGCGCTCGGCGAGCTCGAGCATGCGGCGCTTCTCGCCGCGCGCGGCGGCGCGGATCTCGACCGGCCCGCCGCGACGGGTCTCCAGCGCAGCGGCCAGCGCGGCGGGATCGCTCGCGGCTAGCTCGCGCTGGACGACGATCAGCGACGGGATCGAGAGATGGCCGGCGTAGAACTGGAGCATGAACTCGAACGCGACCTCCGCGACCTCGCGCTCGGTCTCGTTGGACAGGTAGAACGACTGCCGGTCGGTCAGGACGCCGTCGCGGATCTGGAAGACCTGCCCGTTGGCGTCGCGCCCGTCGAGCGCGACCGCGACCGCGTCGAAGGTGCCCGCCGACGCGTTCGCGACCCGACGACGCTCGAGCAGCGAGCGGACGGCGCGCAGGCGGTTGCGCTCGATCGTCGCCTGCTCGAACTCCTCGGCCGCCGACGCCGCGCGCATGCGGGCCTCGAGCTCGCGCTCGATCGCGACGAAGCGTCCGGAGAGGAAGTCGCCGACCTGGTCGATGGAGGCGCGGTAGTCGCGCTTGGAGACGTAGCCGACACAGGGCGCGGAGCAGCGCTTGATGTAGTAGTCCAGGCACGGGCTGCCGCTGCGCCGGCCCGGCTCGGGGCCGGTGCAGGAGCGGAACATGAACACCTTCGCGAGCACCTCCAGCGTCGCGCGGACGCGCTTGGCGTTCGAGTACGGCCCGAAATAGGCGCGCCCCGGCCGGTGGCGCTCGCGGGTGAAGTACACGCGCGGGAAGTCCTCGTCGAGCGAGATCGCGATGAAGGGGTAGGACTTGTCGTCGCGCAGCCGGATGTTGAAGCGCGGGCGGTATTGCCTGATGAAGCCCTGCTCGGCCAGCAGCGCCTCGGACTCGGAGGCGACCACGACAGATTCGACATGCGCAACAGCAGCGACCATCTCGGCGTGCCCGGGGCTGCTCGGGACGTTCGCGCGCGCGAAGTGCGAGGCGACGCGCTTGCGGATCGACTTGGCCTTGCCGACATAGACGACCCGGTTGCGGGCGTCCCGGAACAGGTATACGCCGGGCTGGTCAGGCAGGGCGCGCCGTTGCGCGGCGAGGCTCAATAGGCGCGCCAGCGCCGGAAGACCGCGACCAGCGCGTAGACGATCCCGCCGATCAGCACGAACCAGAGCAGCTCGCCGAGGCCCGTCTGCCACATGCGCGCGCGCGCCATGAGCGCGAGCAGGCCGGCGGCGAGCGCCGCGTAGAGCAGCCCGCGGTGACGGTCGCCGAGGGAGTGCAGGGCGACGCGGTTCTCGCGGTAGAGGCGCAGCCCGAGATACCCGATCGCGACGCCGAAGGCGACGTAGAGCAGGGCTTCGAAGGTGTCCGCGACGCGCCCGCCCCCAGGCAGCAGGTAGACAGCGGCGGCGATCAGCGCCACGATCGCGACATTGCGTGCGGTCTTGAGCCGGTCCACCGAAGGGATTCTAGGTCAGTCGATCAGCGTCTCCAAACGCGCGTATGCGGACTCGACCGCCCGCCGCGCGGCGGTATGGCGCGCCTCGGACTTGGCCGACTCGTACTGCGTCGCCCAGGCGGCCGGGTCGGCGAGCTGGTCCTCCAGGGCGCGCATCGCCGCCTCGGCCTCCTCGACCGCACGCTCGGCGGCGGCCTGCGCGGTGAGACGGTTCTTCGACGGTCCAGTCGGCTTGGGCTTCGACTTCCGCTTGGGCTTGGTCGTTGCCGGCTGCGGCTGGGGCGGTGCGCCGCCGGAGGTCGTGGCGGGGACGGCGTCCGGCGCGGCGGCGCGGGCTTCGCGGATGCGCACGTACTCGGGCCAGCCGCCGAGATAGCTGTGCAGGGAACGGTCCTCGACGGCGATCGTGCGCGTACCGACCGCGTCGAGCAGGGCACGGTCGTGGGAGACGAGCAGAATCGCTCCTGCGAACGCCCGCAGGGCGTCCTCCAGCGCCTCGCGGCTCTCGATGTCGAGGTGGTTGGTGGGCTCGTCGAGGATCAGCACGTTCGCGCCCGAGTGCACGAGGATCGCCAGCGACAGCCGGCGGCGCTCGCCGCCGGAGAGGCCGTCGAGCGGTTTCTCGGCCTCCTCGCCGGAGAACAGGAAGCGCCCGAGCAGGGCGCGGGCCTTGTTGGGGGTCAGGCCGGTGGCGCGCTGGGCAGCGGCGAGCACGGTCTGTCCCGGGGGACCGCCCGCGCCGAGCTCGTCGGCGTGCTGGGAGAGATAGCCGAGCGTGACGTTGTGGCCGGTGCCGAGCCGGCCGCCGGCCAGGGGACGCCGCCCGACGAGGGTTTCGATCAGGGTGGTCTTGCCGGACCCGTTGGGCCCGACGAGCGCGACGTGCTCGCCGCGTTCGAGCCACAGCTCGGCGTGCTCGAGCAGCGTGACCGGCGCGCCTGCCCCGTTCCCGTCCCTGCCCGCCCGATCCCCGCCGACCTCGAGGTGGGCGTCGGTCAGCTCGAACACGACGCGCCCGGAGCGCGCGGGCGGCTTGAAGGCGAACTCCAGACCTTGGGTGTCGCGGGGATCCCGCTCGATGACCTGCATCTTGGCGAGCTTCTTGACGCGCGACTGCGCCTGGCGCGCCTTGGTGGCCTTGTAGCGGAAGCGCTCGATGAAGCGCTCCATGCGCGCGATCTCGGCCTGCTGGCGGTCGATCGCCTTGCCGAGGGCGATCTCCCGCGAAGCCTGCTCGCGGCGCCAGGCGTGCCAGGTGCCCGAGAAGAAGCGCGAGCGGCCGGCCTGGAGCTCGAGCACGGACGTGCCGACGGCCTCCAGGAACCAGCGATCGTGGGCGACGAGGACGATCGCGGCGTCGAGGCCGACGAGCGTCTGCTCGAGCCACTCCAGGGACTCGATGTCGAGATGGTTGGTCGGCTCGTCGAGCAGCAGCACGTCGGCGCCGGTGGCGAGCGCGCGCGCGAGCGAGGCGCGCGTGAGCTGGCCCCCGGAGAAGGTGTCCAGGCCGCGGTCGAGGTCTGCGTCGGCGAAGCCGAGCCCGCGCGCCATCACGGCTGCGCGGTCGCGCCACAGATAGCCGCCGCGGGCCTCCAGGCGGGCCTGGGCGCGGGCGTAGCGGTCGAGCGTCGGCTCGTCGGCGGCGCCGGCGGCCATGCGGGCCTCCAGCTGGGCGAGCTGGGACTCGATCTTCAGCTCCTCGGTGCAGCCCGAGAGCACGTACTCGCGCAGCGGCCGCTCCCGCTCGCGCGGGGGGCGCTGGTCGTGCAGGGCGACGCGCGCGCCCTTGGCGAGGCTGAGCCGGCCCCGGTCGATCGACTCCTCGCCGGCGAGCATGCGCAGCAGCGTGGTCTTGCCCGCGCCGTTGCGAGCAGCGAGCGTCATCCGATCGCGGCGCTCGAGCTTGAACGAGACGCCGCGCAGGAGCGGCCGTCCGGCCATGTCCTTGTGCAGGTCGGATGCGATCAGCAAGGCCATGGCTGCTGATGGTAGGCGCCGGGCCAAGTCGGTTGGGGGAGACCCTCTGGAGCTCGTCGGGTCGCCGCCCTGGCCGCGTGCTGCGGTAGCATCCGCCGGGCGATGCGTCGCCTGCTGAGCACCCTCACCACGTCCGTGCTGATGCTGCTCGCGCTCGCGCCGGCGGCGCTCGCCGAAAATGACGGTCGCGGGTGGTATGGCGCGACGAACGACAAGGTGGTGACGAACGCGGGGTTCATCCTGATCGTGTTCTTCGTGGCGTTCGTGTTCGCGATGAGCATGATCCAAGCGCGGCTGGAGAAGCGCAAGCAGGAGCGCAAAGCCGCGAAGAAGCAGCTCGGCGGCGCCGAGTGGCGCGGCGGCTGGTAGGACGGCCGGACTCGACTCTCGGCGAGAAGCGCGCGCGATGAACGAGCCGCAGAACGTCCGCTACGAGCGCCGGGGCGCGGCGGCGGTGGTGACGATCGACCGCCAGCGGCGGCGCAACGCGGTGGACGGAGACACGGCCGCGAAGCTGCACGAGGCGTACCTGCGTTTCGAGGACGACGAGCAGGCGCGCGTGCTGGTGCTGACGGGCGCGGGCGGGGTGTCGTTCTGCGCGGGCGCGGACCTGAAGGCGACGGAGACGATGGCGGGCAGGCTGTCCTCGCCGGAGGGGCCGATGGGCTTCACGAGGCTGACGCCGTCGAAGCCGACGATCGCGGCGATCTCGGGCTTCTGCCTGGCGGGGGGGCTGGAGCTGGCGCTGTGGTGCGATTTGCGGATCGCCACCGAGGACTCGACGCTCGGCTGTCCCGAGCGCCGCTGGGGCGTGCCGTTGATCGACGGCGGGACGCAGCGGCTGCCACGCATCGTGGGGCTGGGGCGGGCGCTCGACCTGATCCTGACGGGGCGGATGATCGACGCGCGGGAGGCGCTCGAGATGGGGCTCTTGACCGAGGTCGTGCCGGCGGGCGCGCACCTGGAGCGGGCGCTGGCGCTGGCGGAGGGGCTGGCGCGGTTTCCGCAGCGGACGATGCTCGCGGACCGGCGCGCGGCGATCGAGGGGCTGGGGATGACGCTCGCGGACGGGCTGGCGCTGGAGGCGAAGGCCGGGCCGGAGGTGTTCGAGGAGGGCGCCCGCGGGGCGGCGCGGTTCGCGGCCGGCGAGGGCCGCAGCGGAGCGGGCGCGGGCGCGTGAGGGATATGCTCGTCTGAGCATGGCCTACTTCGTCACAGGCGCGACCGGCTTCATCGGGCGCCGGCTCGTGGAACGGCTGCTGGAGAAGCGCCAGGGCACGGTGTATGTGCTGGTGAGGGAGAGCTCGCAGGGCAAGCTCGACGATCTGATCGCGCACTGGCGGGCGGTGCTCGGCCCGGGAGCGGCAAAGCGCGTGGAGCCGGTGATCGGAGACCTGCGCAAACCGCTGTTGGGGGTCGAGAAGGAGCGCGTGGACGAGCTGAAGGGGAAGATCGAGCACTTCTTCCATCTGGCGGCGATCTACGACATGACCGCGCCGGCGGAGCAGAACACGGCGGTGAACGTCGGCGGCACGACGCATGCGGTCGAGCTGGCGCGGGCGCTGGAGGCGGGATGTCTGCATCACGTGTCCTCGATCGCGGTCGCGGGCACGTATAGGGGGACGTTCGAGGAGGACATGTTCGACGAGGGCCAGAGGCTGCCGTCGCCGTATCACCGCACGAAGTTCGAGTCCGAGCGGATCGTGCGCGAGCAGCCGTATGTGCCGTGGCGCGTGTACCGGCCGGGGATCGTGGTGGGCGACTCGAAGACGGGCGAGATGGACAAGATCGACGGCCCGTACTACTTCTTCAAGGCGATCCAGCGGATGCGGCATCTGCTGCCGGAGTGGACCCCGCTGGTGGGGCTGGACCTGGGCGACACCAACGTCGTGCCGGTCGATTGGGTGGCGGCGGCGTTGGAGCACATCGCGCACGAGCCGCATCTGGACGGCAAGGCGTTCCATCTGACGGACCCGCGCAGGCAGCGTGTGGACGAGCTGATCAACCAGCTGGCGAAGGCGGCGCACGCGCCGAGGTTCCAGATGAGCATCGACAGACGGCTGACGGACGCGCTGCCGAGGTGGCCGCTTCAGCTGGCGCTGGCGCTGCCGCCGTGGCGCCAGGCGAAGAGCCTGCTGCTGCGCGATCTGGGCATCCCGAAGCAGGTGCTGGCGCACATGGAGCTCCTGCCGCGCTTCGACACGCGCGAAGCGCAGCGGGCGCTGGCGGGCTCCCCGCTGGAACAGCCGCCGCCGCTGCACGAGTATTCGGCGCGGCTGTGGGACTACTGGGAGCGCAGGATGGACCCGGACCTGGCGAAGGGGCGCACGCTGCGGGCGGCGCTGGACGGCAAGCACGTGATGATCACGGGCGCGTCCTCGGGCATCGGATGGGCGACCGCGTTGAAGGTCGCGGCGGCGGGCGGGGTGCCGCTGCTGGTGGCGCGGAACGTGGAGAAGCTCGAGGAGCTGCGTGCGGAGATCGTCGCGGGGGGCGGCACGGCGTACGTGTACGCGGCCGACATCTCCGACATGGACTCGGTCGCAGGCCTGGTGGAGCGCGTGCTGGCGGACCATCGCGACGTGGACATGCTGGTGAACAACGCGGGACGCTCGATCAGGCGCTCGATCTCGCTGAGCTATGACCGCTTTCACGACTTCGAGCGGACGATGAAGCTGAACTACTTCGGCGCGGTCAAGCTGATCATCGGTCTGCTGCCGCACATGCGCGAGCGGGGGTCGGGGCACATAGTGAACATCTCCTCGATCGGCGTGCAGACCAACCCTCCCCGGTTCTCGGCGTACGTGGCGTCGAAGGCGGCGCTCGACGCGTTCACGCGGGTGGTGGCGTCGGAGGTGGTGGGCGACGGGGTGACGTTCACCACGATCCACATGCCGTTGGTGCGCACGCCGATGATCGCGCCGACGAAGATGTATGACGCGTTCCCCGCGATCACGCCGGACGACGCGGCGGACATGATCTGCGACGCGCTGCGCACGCGCCCGAAGCACATGGGCACGCGCCTGGGCACGTTCGGCGAGGTCGCGTACGCGCTGTCGCCGAAGACGATAGACAGGATCTTGCATCTCGCGTACCGCGTGTTCCCGGACTCGGCGGCCTCGAAGGGGCATCGCGACGTCGAGGAGCGAGCGTCGTTCGAGCAGATCGCGATGGCGACGCTGACGCGGGGCGTGCACTGGTAGGAAGGAAGACCGTGCCACATGTGGCACGGTCCCGGCCGGTACATGTACCGGCCGGCCGAGCCGTGCATGCACGGCTCG
>DASQGE010000062.1:0-23980 GCA_035632775.1 Solirubrobacteraceae bacterium
GGGCCTGCTCGAGGCTTTCGGATTCCGGGAAGCGGCGGTGCGCCACGCCGCCGGGCCGCCCGGCGCGCGGCGGCTTCTGCTCGCCGAAGCCGTGCGATCGCGCTGGTAGGCGCGCCTCGGCCGAGCCGCGCGCCGGCCCCCAAGCCTGCACCGCCACGCGCTCTTCCGGGCGCGCTGCCCGCGCCGGGCGCGCGGGCGCTCCTCCCCGTGGAGGACGTCCTTCCGGCGCCGGACGCGCCGGGCGCGGTCCCGCCGACGCTCGCGCTCGTCGCCCCGGTCGCGCGCAGCGCGCGGATGTAGTCGTTCTGGATGGCGATCGCTTCGGGATTGCCGTAGGCGATCGCTTCGGGGGCGATCGACTCGGGGTTCAGATAGATGGCGGCGCGCAGCTCGTTCAGCGCGCCACGCGGGTCGGCGGACAGGTCGTACTCTCCCAGGCGCACCCAAGTTTCCGGGTTGGAGGGCTGCCGGTGCACAGCCCGTTGCAGCGTCGCCTTCGCCTGCGCGCTCTGGCCGGTCGCCTGCTGGACCGCGGCCAGCGTGAACAGCGCCTGGGACGACAGCGGGTCGCGCGCGAGGGCCGTGTGCGCCTTGGCGAGCGCTCCCCGCGGATCGCGGGCGAGCAGCGCGAGCGCTTCCTGGGATGCGTCGACCGAGCGCTGGGGCTGCCACTGTGACCAGGCCGCGAGCAGCGCGGCGATCACGATCGCCGCCGCCACGCCGATGCGTATCGGATCTGGCGGGCGCAGGGTCAGCGGGCGCCGTTCGCTCGGTTCAGGGCTCGGCCATTCGCGGGTGACCGCGCTGTCGTCCGCCCCGAGGCTCAACGGTCCGCGGCCCGCGAGCCAGCCGGCGCACAGCAGCGCGACGCACGCGTTCCCGGGCACGTACCAGGTCCAGTCGACGAACGAGTGCACGCCGAAGACGACGACCAGGCAGAGCATGCAGAGCATCCCGATGCGCTCGGGTGTGTACGGCTGGGGTGCCCGGCGCCAGCCCGGCCGGCCGCCGGCGCGGATGTCGATGGGGGCTGTCGCTTCGCTCGGCCGGCTCAGGTACCGCCTGAGTGTTCGCCAGCCCGTCCAGCGGCGGTTGAAGGGATGGGTGGGGCGCCCGGCGGCGGCCATCCATGCGAGCAGCAGCGCGAGCGCGAGCGCGAGACCCGCCGCACCGAGGTCGGCGAGCGTCTGCACGACGAAGCCGTGGGCGTGTTTGACTTCGAGCGTCGCGGCGGTCCGGTAGCGCAGACGCGCCGTTTCATACCCGCCGGCGCCCGCGCCCAGGGCGGGGTGTGCGCCGAACACCTGGAGCGCCTCCTTCCAGTAGCGCGCGCGCACGCTGGCGACGGCCGTCAGGCGCCCGGGGGAGTTGGCCGGCGGCTTGGCGTTGGGGTTCGTCAGCGCGCCGACCGCATGCGAGACGCTGCCCGTCAGCCCGCGATGGCTGTGCGCGAGCGCGAGCGCGAATGCGCCCACGGCGAGTGCGATCAGCGCGAACAGGGCCGCGCCGGCGCGCCGGCGCGCCGCGCGCGAGGGCGGACGGCGGCCGGTGAGAAAGCCGATAGCGATCCCCGCGAGCGTCAACGCCAGGACCATCACGACCAGCAGCGCGCCCAGCTGGTGTCCGGCGGTGGCGCGTTCGCCGAGGGGGACGGCGTCGGTCGTGAGGGCGTGCTTGGAGAAGTCCCAGGCGACGACCGCCCCCGCCCCGAGCGCCGCCACGATCAGCACCGCCGCTCCGCGCAGGCGCAGGGGCACGATGCAGAACCACAGCGCCAGGCCGATCGCCAGCGCGACGAGCGCGCCGCGCGAGTACGCGAGCATCAGCGTCACGAGCAGCACGCCCATCGCGGGATACGCCAGCGCGCTCAGCAGCGCGTGCCCGGCCCTGCGCGCGCCCAGCCACATGCAGCAGATGGCGCCCATCGCGGCGCTCAGTCCGATCGCGTTCCAGTATCCGTACGGTTCCTGCAGCCGCGCATAGGTGGCGAGGGGCGCGAGCTTGCCCGGGAAGATCTTCGTGGCCAGCGCGTACCCGCACACGACGACCGCCGCCAGCGCCAGCCCGCCGAGGATCGCGGACCAGCGCTCCGGCGCGAGGCGCACGAGCGCCACGGCCGCGCCGAACACCGCGCTGTAGGCGAGCAGCCGCAAGGCGTCCTTGAAGGCCGCGTCGGGCTGGACCGACCACACGACCGACAGCGCGCTCAGCACCGTGAAGCCCAGCAGCAGGCCGACCGGCCACAGGCCGTACTTGCGCCCCCGCAGCAGGGACCGCGCGGCGGGCGTGAAGAGGACCGCGACCGCCGCCGCCAGGCCGCCGGCGAGCGTCAGCGCCATCTCGGTCGTGGTCATCGATTCGAGATTGAGCCCGCCTTTGGCGAGGAACGTGACAGAGCACGCGAACCCCGCGGTCAGCAGCGTCGGCCACCACAGCGCGTCGGCTCGCAGCAGCCGGCTGGGGAGCGGCCGCTCGCCGCCGCGCCGGGGAGCGCTCGCCAGCGGCGGCGCCGCGCCCAGCGCGGGCCGGTGCTCAATCGGGATGGTCGGCGTGGACACGTTCCTCGGTGGGAATATTGGGCGTGGACATGTTCTTCAGTTGGATGGGGCGCGTGGGCACGTTCTCAGCGGGTGGTGGCATGGGTGCGTCAGTGGGTGTCGCGGGCGCGGGCACGCTCACCGACTGCCTGAGTGTGACGGGGGCAATGCCGGTGGAGGCCGGTGGGTGTCGCGGGCGCGGGCATGCTCACCGACTGCGGCTTTCGCGGACGCGCTTTCGGATGGCTGTGCCCGCCACCGTCAGCAGGCAGACCAGCAGGAACGCGACGGTCGCGAGCAGCGGCGTCGGCAGCATGCTGAAGGCGGAGGCGATGTCGGCGTGCACGACGCCCGGACGGATCGTCTGGCCGCCGACCTGGACCGGCGCGGAGCCGGCGTGGGAGGCGCGGGCGATCGCCTGCTGCTCGGCCGGGGTCGGGGTGAGCACGGCCGCGCCCGAGCTCGCGCCGCTCGGCCCGCCCTGCCCGGCGGCCGCCGCCAGCTGCGCCTGGTGGATCAGCGAGGCGCAGTTCGAATACTCTTCGGTGCCGGCGCTCAACTCTTTCAGCGCCTGCTGGTAGGCCTGCTGGCTGAAGCCGCTCAGTGACTGCGCGTGGACGCAGCGCTGGATGATCGTTTCGCCGACGTCCGCCCGTGCGGGCGGCGCCGTCGCGGCCAGCGCGAGGAGCGCCGCCACCAGGGCCGGTGCACGTCGCGGGAGCGCGATTCTCGCGGCTCGGCTTGCAAAGGTGGTTCGGGGCCGCGGGCCCATAGGGTTCGACACGGACCCAAAGCTACCAATGCGCTCTGGAGAGCCCGAGGGTTGACAGGGCCCGGGAGAAGCCCTGAGCCCAGGCGTCGTGCGTGTACGCCTGCACGTCCAGCGCGCCGGCGGCGCCCATGCGGGCGCGCAGCCTGGGGTCGTCAGCCAGGCGCCGCAGCGCGCGGGCGAGCGCGGCGCTGTCGCCGGCTGGCACGACCAGGCCGTTGCGGCCGTCGCGCACCAGTCCGCCCGCGACCGCGCCGACGGCGTCGCTGGCGATCACCGGCAGGCCACGGTTCATCGCCTCGTTGACGACGAGGCCCCAGGGCTCCCGAAACGTGGGCGTCGCGATCGAGGGCACGACGAGCACGTCTGCCGCGGCATACATCTCGCGCAGCCGCTCCGGCGAGACCGGGTCCAGGCAGCTCACGCCCGTGCGCCCGGAGTGCCCGCTCGCGGCGGAGTGCCCGTCTGCGGCGGAGTGCCCGGCGCCGGTCCGCGGCAGGCCCGCCATCGCCCGCACGCGCTCCAGCGCTCCGGCGGCGGAAGCGCGGGACGGGTCCGATCCCACACCGACGAGCACCAGCGCGGCCCCAGGCGCCCGCAGGCCCGAGCGCGACCAGGCCTCGACCAGCGTCTGAAGGCCCTTCTCCCGCGCGGGTCGACCGGCGAACAGGAACCTCACCCGTGCCTCGCCCGGCCAGGCCGGATCTTTCGGCGCGGTGGTGACGGGCGCGCTCCAGAACGCGTTGTCGACCGGCTGCGGGGCCACGTGCACGTTGCGGGCGCCCCTGGCGCTGACATATGCGGCCACGTGTGGCCCGTAGGTGACCACCGCGTCGGCCGAGCGGTAGAGCCGGCGCAGCGCCATGTAGCTGAACAGGTGCACGGCGCTGCGGGGATGCGCCCACAGCGAGGCCCACACGATCAGCGGCGCGCGCGCCCGTCGTGCGCCCGCCCAGGTGGCCGGCAGCGCGAGGCGACCTCCGGTGGAGCACACGACCGCCCGGTAGCGACCACTCGCGGCGAGCCGGCCACAGTCGAGCTGGCGTACGCGCCGGTGGGGGAAGGGGAGATCCGCGTTCCAGCTCCGCACGAGCTCGGCGGGACCGTGCTTGGCGCGTCCCCCGAACAACGCGAGCTCGACGTTCTCCAGCTCGTGCAGGCGCGCGAACGGGCCGATCCGGTCGGGAGGCACGTGCCCGGTGACGAACAGGACCGGCTTGATCGCGCTGCGTGGGGCCGGCTTCATCGGGTCGCGTTCAGCGCGTGTTCGTATGCCGCGAGGGTCTGCTTGCCGCAGCGCTCCCAGGTGAAGTTCGCGGCCACGCTCTCCCGCGCCCGCTGCCCCGCCTCGCGCAGCCGCTGCGGGTCCGACAGCAGCTCGTCGATTCGCTGCGTGAGCCGCTCGATGTCCCCCGGGGGAACCAGCACGAAGCCGGCGCCCGCCGCCGCGATCTCCTCCGGCCCGGGCTCGCCCCTGCAACCGATCGCGGGCACGCCGCCCGCCATCGCCTCGATGTAGGCGACGCCGAACGCCTCCTCGGTCGAGGGCATCACGAACAGCGTGCACTGCTGCGCCCGCTCGACGGCCTGCTCGTGCGGCAGCTGACCGTGCAGTACGACCCTGTCGGCCACTCCCAGGCGTGACGCCAGCCCTTCGAGTGAGACCCGCTCCGGGCCGTCGCCGACGATCGCGTAGCGCAGCGTCGGATGCGTGCGCCCGAGCACGGCCAGCGCGCGCAGCACGTCCGCATGGCGCTTGCGGGCGACCAGGTGGCCGACCGTGACGAGCGTCGGCGGCCCCTCGCGCCGGCGCGCTCGCGCGGCGCTGGGCAGGTCGGCGCCGAGGTGCACGACCCGCACCTCGCGGGCGCCGTGCTCGCGGCAGAGCTCGGCGATGCCCTGGCTGTTGGCCAGCGTAAGTCGCGCCGCGCCCAGCCCGCGCGCGACCGCCTCCACGCCGGCGGCGCTTCCGCGCTGCGGCGGCGCGGCCGTGTAGAGGACGTCGCTCCCGTGCACCGACACCACCAGCGGCACGTCCGCCGCGCCGGGCCGCGCGGCGCGGTGGGCCCGGCCGGCGAGCGCGCGGCGCACCGCGTCGCCGGCGGGAACCGCGTTGTGGGCGTGCACGAGCTCGAACGGGAATGTGCGCCTCAGCCTGCGCAGCGCCAGTCCCAGGGCCGGCGCCGCCCACGCCCCCCAGCTCGGGTACGAGCGCGAGCGCGGCGGGGAGATGTAGGAGACGTAGCTGACCGGCAGCCCGTCGAGCGTCTGCCTGCGCGGCTCTCCAGCGCGCGCCCGGAGCTCGTGCGCGAGCGCGCGCGGCCCCTGGGCGAGCGCGGCTCGCGGGGGGACGAGGCGATTCAGGACCAGCACGTGCACCTCCGTGCCCGCGTCGCGCGCGGCCAACGCCTGGCGATGCGCCCACACGCCGAGCACCGGGTCGCGGCGACTCGGGTAGAACTCGGCTACGACCGCGACCTTCACCAGCGGCGGTGCGTGGTCAGGGTGCGTTGCGTCTCGGCCGCGCCCAGGTACGGGCGCTGCGCGAGGAACTCGCGCGCCTCGGCGATGGCCGCTGCGCGTGAGTAGGAGTCCGCCGCCGGGGCCGCGCGATGGCGGATGGCGACCGCGTCGATCACTCCGCAGCGCCACCCGCGCTCACGCGCGAGCGCCGCCCAGTGGGCATCCAGGCCCCAGCCCATGCGCAGCTGCGGGAACGGCAGCAGCGTCTGGAAGGTCGCGCGCGCGAACGCCGTGACCGGGCCGATCTCCACGAAGCCCGTCTCGCGCGCGACGCTGCCTGCCCGGCGCCTGGTCACCGGCCACGCCGCGTGCGAGCTCAGCCGGTGCGCCGGTTGGGCCAGCGCCAGCGAGAAGCGCTCGCACAGGAACAGCAGCCGATCCAGGAATCCGCGCGGCAGCTCGATGTCGTCGTCGACGACCAGCAGCCAGTCGCGGTCGCCGGGCGGATGCTCGGCGAGCAGGCGGTTCAGGTTCTCGAACTTCCCCAGCCCTCCCGGCGGGCACGTGCACAGCTCGACCTCGTGCCTGGAGCGCAGCAGCTCGGCGCGGATGCCCTCGGCGAGCCTCAGGTGCTCCGGGCGGACGATCTCCAGCGCGAGCACCCTGCGCCGCGGCGGCTCGCGCCGGGCGGCCAGGGCCAGGCGCAGGCGCCGGCCGCTCGCGATCTGGACCGCGTCGACCGCCTCGTCGCGCACGCTGCGCAGGACGGCGTCGAGCCCGCCCACCGTGCCGCTTTGACCGGACAGGAAGTCCTCGGCGCCTTCGTCGCGGCCTGTTGCGGACCCGTCGTCGCGGCCGGGCGGGCCGGGGGTCGTCCTCCGCGCGTCCGCGTGGCGCCCGCGGCCGTGGGCGTCCGGCGGTCGCTCGCCGAGATCCTCGCGCACGTTCCCCGCGCTGTGCCCGAACGCGCGCGGCGGTCGCTCGCGCAGGCCCTCGCGCAGGCGCCCGGCGCTGTGCGCGACCATCGTCAGGCCCGCCGGGCAGCCCCGGCGCACGACGTGCCACGCGCAGCCGGCGAGCGTCGTCAGCTCGTGCCCCAGCGAAGGCGCCTGCCCGCGGCGCGCGTCGAAGCGCCGGGCGGCCCT
This sequence comes from Solirubrobacteraceae bacterium, assembly GCA_035632775.1. GTDB lineage: Bacteria > Actinomycetota > Thermoleophilia > Solirubrobacterales > Solirubrobacteraceae > Palsa-744. The sequence goes on from DASQGE010000062.1 coordinate 6,915, forward strand.
TCCGCGCGCGTGGGCGCCGCGCGCGAGCGCGCGCAGACCCGCGTCCTTGCCCGTGCGGCGGTGGTCCACGGCCGCGTCGGCCACATACAGGACTCTTGCGCCCGGCCGCCCGGCGCGCAGGCGATCCTGCCACTCCTGCTCGTCGCCGCCGTGCTCGAGGGAGACGTCGAATGGGCCGACTCGCTCCAGCGCACTGCGGCGGATGGCCATGTTCGCGCCCCATGCGTAGCGCGCGTCGGTGTCCTCGCCGCCCAGCTCGAGCGTCGTGATCGGCGGCCCCTCGCGCCCGCAGCCATGTGGCGGCGAGCCCTCCAGGCGCGCCCTGATCGGACCGGCGAACGCCTCCACGTCCGGATGCTCGTCCGCGGCCTTCAGCAGCGCGGCCAGCCAGCCCGAGCGCGCCTCGATGTCGTCGTCCACGAACACCACCAGCTCGCCGCGCGAGCGCTCGACGCCCGTGTTGCGGGCCACGTTCAGGCCCAGCGGGCGCTCGTGCGGCTCGTAGCGCGCGCCGAAGCGCTCGGCCTGCGCCTCAGCCTCGGGCGTCGGCCCCGCGTCGTCGATCACCAGCACCTCCGCGCCTGCCGCCGCCGCGACCTGGGGGGCGATCGAGGCGAGCGCCACCTCCAGGTAGGAGGGACGCTCACGCGTGGGGATGACGATCGATGCGGAGGTCACGAACTGAACAGTCTAAGTTTGAGCCGGTCATGGTCATCCTGCTGCTGCACAACCGCTACCGCGAGCGCGGCGGAGAGGAACGCTCGGTGGCCGAGCAGGCGGCGCTGCTGCGTGATCGGGGGCACCGCGTCGCCGTGCTCGAGCGTTCCAGCGAGGCGCTGAGCGGGCCGGGCGGGCGAGCCCGCGCGGCCCGCGCTCTGCTGCGCGGCGGCGAATCCGAGCACGAGGTCGCGGCCCTGGTGAGTCGAATCGGGGCGGAGGTCGTCCACGCACATAACCTCCACCCCCTGTTCGGCTCACGAGCTCTTCACGCGGCCCGCGCCGCGGGTGCGCGGACCGTCCTTCAGCTGCACAACTTCCGCCTCACCTGCGCGATCGGCGTCGCTTACCAAGATGGCGCCGTGTGCCACCGGTGCAGCGGGCGCAATACGTGGCCCGGCGTGCGCCTGCGATGCCGCGGAGAGCTCGCCGAGAGCGTCGTCTACGCGGCTGGGCTTGCCTTGCAGCAGCCGCGAATCCTCGCCGGGACCGACCGCTTCATCGCGCTCAGCGAGGCTGGCAGGATGCGACTCGGTGCGCTCGGACTGCCGCTCGAGCGCACCGAGGTGATCTCCAACCCGCTCGAACAGCGAGCTTTCAGTCCCGTCTCCGAAGCGGACCGCGGGCGCTACGCGCTGTGCGTGGGCCGGCTGGTGCCGGAGAAGGGCTTCGACACGGCCGTGCAGGCGGCGCGCGCCGCGGGCGTGCCGCTGCAGATCGTGGGCCGTGGTCCCGACGAGGCACGTCTGCGTCGGCTGTCGGGCGATGGGGACGTTCAGCTGCTCGGGGAGCTCGAGCCCTCAGAGCTCGAGCATGTGCGCCGCGGCGCGGCCGTACAGCTGGCGCCGTCGCGTTGGGAGGAGCCGAGTCCGTATGCGGTGCTCGAGGCGATGGCAGCCGGCGTCCCCGTCCTGGTCTCGGGGCTGGGCGGCCTTCCCGAGCTGGCCGGCCCGGAGGCGAGCCTTCCACCGCTCGATACCGCGGCCTGGACCCGGTCCCTCGTCGCGCTGTGGAACGACCCCGAAGATCGACGCCGTCGCGGCGACGCCGCCAGGATGCGGGCCTGGGCTCGGGCTGCCCCCGAGCGGGTGCACGCCGCGCTGATGGGCGTCTACGAGCGCGCCGGCGCCCGCCCCGAGAAGTCGAGCGTCCCCGGATGAGCCGGGGGGACGCAGAAGCGCCAAGCGGCGCGCCGGCGTCCGGGGTCCCGGCAGCCCGGACGGCGCTGGTCACCGGCATCACCGGCCAGGACGGCTCGTTCCTGGCCGAGCTGCTGCTCGAGAAGGGGTACGAGGTTGTGGGGGTCGTGCGCGCCGCAGAGCGCGCGGGCGGCACGCAGGACGCGGAGCTCACCGGCGCTGCGCGGGACCCGCAGCTCGCCGGCGCCACGCAGGTGCAGGCGCCGCTCGGCTGCTCCGAGCATCTGCGCTCCCGGATCGGGCTCGTTCACGGCGACCTGCTCGCGCCCGACACCCTGCGCGCGGCGATCGAGCGTGTGCGCCCGCACGAGCTCTACCACCTGGCGGCGCCATCGTTCGTGCCGGCTTCGTGGGAGCGCCCTCAGGAGACGATCCGCGCGATCGCCGGCTCGGCCGCCGCGATTCTCGAGGCCGTGCGCGATCTCGCTCCGGCCACGCGCGTGTTCGTGTCCGCCTCCGGCGCGATCTTCGGCGAGACGCCGGCGAGCCCTCAGCGCGAGGACACGCCGTGCCGGCCGTCGACGCCATACGCCGTCGCCAAGCTGGCCGCGCACCAGCTGGTCGGCCTGCTGCGCGCCCGGGACGGGTTGCACGCCAGCTCGGGCATCGTCTTCAACCACGAGTCCGAGCGTCGCCCCGAGCGCTTCGTCACGCGCCGGATCACCCGCGGCGCGGCCGCGATCTCGCTCGGGCTGCAGCAGGAGCTGACGCTCGGCGACCTGCACGCGGTGCGCGACTGGTCGTTCGCCGGCGACGTCGTCCGTGGCGCCTGGCTGATGCTCCAGCAGGAGCGCCCCGACGACTACGTCCTCGCCAGCGGCTCCCCTCACACGGTCGCCGAGCTCGCGCACGCCGCGTTCGCGTGCGTCGGACTGCAGGCCGAGCGCCACGTGCGCGTCGATCCCGCGCTCCTACGTCCGCCGGAGGCCACGCCGAGCGTCGGCGACCCGGGCAAGGCGCGCGAGTGTCTCGGCTGGGCGCCCGAAGTCGGCTTTCGAGAGCTCGTCGAGCGCATGGTCCAGGCCGACCTGCGCGAGCTGCGGGGCGTCGCGGACAGGCCGTAGACTGCCTCTCGATGTTGCGGCCATCGTGGCACCGCGCTCCTGACCTCCGATGACCACCGTGGGAGTCATCGGACTGGGCTACGTCGGACTGCCGCTGGCGGTGGCCTTCGCGCGGGAGGGCTGCGAGGTGGTCGCGGTCGACGTCGACCCGCGCAAGATCGAGGCGATCGAGGCTGGACGCTCCTACATCGAGGACGTCCCCTCCGAGGAGCTCCGCTCCGTTTCAGCGAGCATCCACGCCTCCACCCGCTACGCGCGCCTGGCCAAGGCCGACGCGGTGGTCGTGTGCGTGCCGACCCCCTTGACCGGCAACCGCGAGCCCGACCTCGGCCCGCTCCTCGACTGCGCGCGCGCGCTCGCCGAGGTGCTCCAGCACGACCAGCTCGTCGTCCTGGAGTCCACCACGTATCCCGGCACCACGCGCGAGCGCCTCGCGCCGCTCCTGGAGGAGTCCGGTCTCGCCGCCGGGCGCGACTTCCATCTCGCGTTCTCCCCCGAGCGCATCGATCCGGGCCGCACCGACTTCACGCTGCGCAACACCCCCAAGGTCCTCGGCGGGCTGACCGACGCCTGCGCCGAGCGCGCCGAAGCGCTCTACGGGCTGGTCTGCGACGAGGTCGTCCGCGTCTCCAGCCCCGAGGCCGCCGAGCTCGCCAAGCTGCTCGAGAACATCTTCCGGTCCGTCAACATCGCGCTCGTCAACGAACTGGCGATGCTGACCGACCGCATGGGCATCGACATCTGGGAGGTCGTCGAAGCGGCCGCGACCAAGCCGTACGGGTTCATGCCCTTCCAGCCCGGTCCCGGCATGGGCGGCCACTGCCTGCCGGTCGACCCCTTCTACCTGAGCTGGCGCGCGCGCGAGTTCGACATGTCCACGGAGTTCATCGAGCTCGCGGGCAAGGTCAACCAGCAGATGCCCTACCACTGCGTCGCCAAGGCCCAGCGAGCCCTGAACGACGTCGGCCTGCCGGTCAAGGGCGCGCGCGTGGTGGTGCTGGGCGTCAGCTACAAGCCCGGCGTAGGCGACACCCGCGAGTCGCCCGCCCTGAAGATCCTCGAGCTGCTGCGCGCCGCCGGCGCGGACGTCCGCTACCACGACCCCCATGTGCCCGCCCTCGCGGAGCTCGACCTGCGCAGCGTTTCGCTGGAGGAGGCCCTCGCAGACGCCGACCTCGCGCTGATCGTCACCGCCCACCCGAGCGTCGACCACGAGCTGGTGGCAAGGCGCGCCCGCCTCGTCCTCGACCTGCGCGGCGTCACGCGCAGCTCTGCCGGCGCCCCCAACGTCGTGCGGCTGTGATCCGATGCTGAACCCCGACCCGCGGGCGCCCGGGCTGCTGCTCGGCGAGGGCGTGCAGGCCGGCGAGGGAGTCTCCTTCGGCGCGCATGTCGTCGTCCGCGACGGGGCGGTGATCGGCGAGGGGGTCGCCTTCGGCGCGCATGTCGTCGTCCATGACGGCGTGGTCGTCGGCGACGGCTGCATCGTCGAGGATCACGCGATCCTCGGCAAGCGCCCGCGCCTGGCCGGCGGCTCCTCCGCGCGGGGCGAGGTCGGACGCCTGACCCTCGGTGAGCGGGTCACGGTCTGCGCGGGCGCCATCGTCCTCGCCGGCGCGAGCATCGGCGCGGAAGCGATCCTCGGCGACCAGTCCTTCGTGCGCGAGCGCTCCACCGTCGGCCAACGCTCGCTGGTGGGCCGCGGCAGCGTCGTCGACAACGACGTCTCGATCGGCGCCCGCGTCCGCATCCAGACGAACGTCTACCTGGCCGCGCACACGCTCGTCGAGGACGACGTCTTCGTCGGCCCCTGCGCCGCCACCGCCAACGACGACACGATGTCCCGCCACGGCCCCAGCTTCTCCCTGCGCGGCGCCACCCTGCGGCGCGCCTGCCGCGTCGGCGCCGGCGCGGTCCTGACCCCCGGCGTGGAGATCGGCGAGGAGGCGTTCGTCGCCGCCGGCGCGGTCGTCACGCGCGACGTTCCCGCCCGCGCAGTCGTCATGGGCGTCCCCGCCCGGGTCGTGCGCGAGGTGCCCGACGAGGATCTGCTGGAGCGCTCGCGCTAGCGCCGCGCGCGTCGCTCGGCCGTTCAATCGCTCCCGAGCCCCGTCGCCGGCGAGCTCCCCACGCGGCCGTGACCGGCGGGAACCATCGGCGCTCGGGACGCAGCGAGTCCGACCCCAGGATCATCCATCTTCACATCTGAGCCGGCTGCGGCCATCTGGCCTGCGCTTACCGTCGGCCTGCACTGACTAGCGGCCTGCCGCTCCTCGGCACGCCTCGACCACCTCCTCGGCCTGCGCGCGCGTCAGCACCGGGCTCATCGGGATCGCCAGATGCGCTCTCGCGGCCTCTTCGGTGCCCGACAGCTCGACGCCTGCAGCCCAGGCGCGCATCGCCGCCTGGCGGTGGATCGGCGTGCGGTAGTAGGCCTTGCAGCCGATCCCCCTCTCTGTCAGCGCGCCTTCCAGGCGCTCCACCTCGGGGTGGCTCACGACGTACAGGTGCCATGCGGGCTCGGCGCCTGCGGTCGGCTTCGGCAGCTTCGCAAGCTCGCCCAGGCCGGCCTCTTCGTAGTGCCTTGCAGCCGTGCGCCGTCCCTGCGCCCAGCTGTCCAGATGTGGCAGCTGCACCCGCAGGATCGCCGCCTGCAGCTCGTCCAGCCGCGAGTTGTAGCCCACCTGCTCGTATGTCAGCTTGTCGTGCGAGCCGTGAAACCGCAGCGTCCGCGCCCTTTCCGCGAGCCCATCGTCGGAGGTCGTGATCATGCCGCCGTCGCCGAAGCACCCGAGGTTCTTGGACGGGAAGAACGAGAACGTCGCCGCCCTTCCCAGCGCCCCCGGGCGCCCGTCCGGACCCTTCGAGCCGGCGGCCTGCGCCGCGTCCTCGAGCACCGGCACGCCCAGCGCTTCGATCTCGGCGACCGGCGCCACGTTGCCGAACAGGTGCACCGCCACCACCGCCTTCGTCCTCGGCGTCAGCGCCGCCTTCACCGTGTCGGCCGTCACGCAATACGTCTCGGGATCGACGTCGCAGAACACCGGTATCCCCCCCGTCGGCGGGATCGCCTCGGCGGAGGCGTAAAAGGTGAACGACGGCACCACCACCTCGTCGCCCTCGCCCACCCCCATCGCGCGCAGCGCGATCGTGATCGCGTCCGTCCCGTTCGCCACGCCCACGCCTTTCGCCGCTCCGCAGTAGCTCGCGAACTCCCGCTCGAACGCCTCCACCTCCGGCCCGAGTATGTACCGCTCCGACGCGAGCACCCGCTCGATCGCGGCTTTCAGCTCGCCCTTCAGCCCCGCCAGCGGGGTCGAGGTGTCAAACAGGGGGACCGTACCCATTTGTCAACTCCTCCCAAGCGACGCCGGCTGTCGTGACCGGAGTCGACAAGGCTCTACGAAGAGGCCGGCTCCTGGGTCTCCCGTCAAAGCCCGCCCACTCTCAACGCGGGCTCAGCAGCTCGAGGTCCGCCCGTGTCATCAGCCTCATCAACTCCTCGAACGATGTCTCGGGCTTCCAGCCGAGATCCCGCTCGGCCTTCGCCGGGTCGCCGACCAGATGGTCCACCTCCGCCGGCCTGACGAACGCCGGGTCGATCGTCACGTACTGCGCGAAGTCGCCCAGCCCGGCCTCGTCGAACGCGACCTCGCAGCACTCCCGCACCGAGTGCGACTCACCGGTCGCGATCACGTAGTCCTCCGGCTCCTCGCGCTGCAGCATCAGCCACATCGCCTCGACATAGTCCTTCGCGTAGCCCCAATCCCGTTCGGCGTCCAGGTTGCCGAGCCGCAGCTCCCTCTCGCGGCCGTGCCTGATCGCCGCCGCATGCCAAGTGATCTTGCGCGTCACGAACTCCAGCCCGCGGCGGGGGCTCTCGTGGTTGAAGAGGATCCCGCTCGTCGCATGCAAGTCGTAGCTCTCGCGGTAGTTGACCGTGATGAAGTGCCCGTACACCTTCGCCACGCCATACGGCGAGCGGGGGTAAAACGGGGTCGTCTCGGTCTGCGGCACCTCCAGCACCTTGCCGAACATCTCGCTCGAGCTGGCCTGATAGAAGCGCGCCTCCGGGCACACTTCCCTCATCGCCTCCAACATTCGCGTCACGCCCACGCCCGTGAACTCGGCCGTCAGCGTCGGCTGTATCCACGACACCGCCACGAACGACATCGCCGCCAGGTTGTAGATCTCGCTCGGCCTCGCCGCCCGCAGCGCGTCCACCAGCGAGCGCTGGTCCAGCAGGTCGCCCTGGTGCAGCGTGATCCGATCGCGCAGGTGCTCGATCCGGTCGAACTTCTCCGTCGAAGCCCGCCTCACCATCCCGTGCACCTCATAGCCCTTCTCGAGCAGCAGCTCCGCCAGATACGAGCCGTCCTGCCCGGTGATCCCGGTTACGAATGCCGAAGGCTTGCCTGTCATGGCGGGGACCCTATCGGTCGGGTTCGCCGGTCGGGTTCGCCGGAGAAGGGACTCGGGCCGGGCGACCGTCCTACGGGTTCTCGGACCCGCGGCGATGCCCAGCGTACTGGCGCGCGAACGCGACCACGAACCGCGGGTTGTATCTGGCGTAGCGCCGCCACAGCCGCCGCGGCTCGCGCATCAGCCGGTATGACCACTCCAAGCCGCTGCGCCCCATCCACGGCGGCGCCTGCTTCACCAGGCCGGCATGGAAGTCGAACGCCGCGCCGACCCCCACCAGCAGCGGCGCTTTCAGCCGCGGCCTCATCCTGTGCATCCACTGCTCCTGCCTCGGCTGACCCGTCCCGACCCACACGACCTGCGCGCCCGATCTGTCGATGTCCGCCAGCAGCGCCCCATCCTCTTCGGGTGTCAACGGCCTGAACGGCGGGCTCGCGCCGCCGGCGATCCGCAAGCCCGGATAGCGCCCCCGCAGCCTGTCCGCCAGCAGCTCGCGCTCCGCGTCCCCGCGCCCGCCATACAAGTAGATCGGAACGCCGCTCTCTGCCGCCCGCGCGCAGTGCTTCGCCATCAGGTCCGGCCCGTAGATCCTCGTCGCCTCGTGATGCCCAAGCGCCTTCAGCGCCCACACCAGCGGCTGGCCGTCCGGCACCGCCAGCGTTGCCGCCATCACCGCCTCCATCGTCGTTTCGTCCTCCTTGGCGTTCATCACGAGGTTCACCGCCGCCGCCGTCACATACCCGCGCTCCCCCGCCTCGACCATCGCGTCCATCCAGTCCAGCACCTCCCCGTAGTCCGACACCGCCAACGGGATGCCCAACACCTCCGCACGCGTCGGCAGGGCCGGGATGGGTGGGCCGGCGGGCTCGGTCCGGCCGGCGGACTCGGTCTGGCTCGCAGGGTCTGCGAAGTCCGCCCCGCCGGTCCCGCCGGCGGCCATGGGTGCGTCTGGGCGTGCGATCCCGTGAAGATACCGACGGCCTTGGCATCCGTCGCCGGACCGGCGCAAGGCGCACCGCCGCGGCGAGGGTCTGAGGCGCACGAGTTTCGAGCAAATAGCGGCATTTCACTGAGCCGTAGTTCGCTTGGCTCGCCATCTTCGAGGGATGAGCCCCCTCTCCGTGCGCCGCTACCGAGCCGAGAGGCTGTTGCGCAAGGAGTTCGAGGCGATGCGCGGGCGGGTGCTCGCCACCGTGGCCGCCCGCCTGCGCGCCGCGGGCGTGAGCCTCGACCCCGCCGATCTGGAGGCCTGCTACGCCCAGGCGTGGCACGGGCTGTACACGACGATGCTCGAAGGCCGCGCCGAGATCGCCAACCCGGCCGGCTGGCTCACGCTGGTGACCTACCGCCGCGCGATCGACGAGCACCGCGCGCGAACACGGGCTTACGACGCGCACGGGTCGGACGTCGCTGCGGGGTCCGCCGTCGATGGGCGCGCCCCCGAGCGCGATCTCGCGGACGAGCTCGACGACCGCGCCCGGCTGCGCCAGCTGATGGAGGGCCTGCGCGGCAGGCTCAGCCCGCGCGAGCGCCAGGCCGCCGCGCTCTGCTACCTGCAGGGCCTCTCCCGAGCCGACGCCGCGGCGCGCATGGGCATCAGCGAGACGCGCATGCGCAAGCTCATGGACGGGCCCCGCGCGGGCTTGCCCGGCGTCGCGGGCAAGGTCGGCGAGCTGCTGAACACGATCCGCGCCGGCTCGTTCTGCGCCGAGCAGTCCTCGCTGATGCGCGGCCTCGCCTACGGCATCCTCGACCCCGGCGGCGAGCGCTACGCGCTCGCGCAGGCCCATCACCGCGAGTGCCCCGCCTGCCGCGCCTACGTCCTCTCCCTGCGCGGCCTCGCCTCGGTGCTGCCGCCGCTCCCGCTCCCGCTGGCGCTCGGCGCGGGTGTCGCCGTGGGCGCCGGAGCGGGGGGTGCGGGCGCGGGGGCCTCTGGCGCCGGCGCGGGGGCGGGAGCAGGGACGGGGGCCACGGGCGGCGCAGTCGGCGTCGGCGCGGCGAGCGGGGTCGCGGGCGCGGGGGGCGCCGCCGGCGGGGGCTGGCTCGTCGCCGGCGGTGGCCTCGGCGCGAAGCTGGCGGTCGGCTGCCTGCTCGCCGTCAGCGTCGGCGCGGGCTGCGTCGCGCTGAGCACCGGCCCGCTCGAACCCGAGCACGGGGCGCACCGCCGTCGTCTCGCGCACACCGCCGGCCCGCGCGCCGCGAGTGCCGCGGGCGCCTATCAGGCGCTGAGCGCGTCTCTCGCCGGCGCCCAGCCCGTGTCGGGCGCCACATCCCCGTCCCAGGCCCGCCCGTCCGGGTCGGCCTCGACCGCCGGCTCGTCGGCGCCGCTCACTCCGGCGGCCAGGGCCAGCCGCGAGTTCGGCCTCGAGCAGCCGCCGGCCGGCGGCTCCGGCGCGGCGCCGAAGCCCGGGGTCGCGCGCGCCGCCCGCTTCGCGTCCATCGTCCGGCGATCGCCCGGCGCTCGGTCGACCGCCGCCGGCGGGCCCGTCGGCGCGTCCACCGCATCGGCCGCCTCGTTCGCGGGCACGGCCCCGACCGCCGCCGGCCCGAGCTCCTCCGGCGGCGGTTCCTCTGGTGGCGGCTCCTCCGGCGCCAGCCCGTCCCCCGCCGAACGCGAGTTCGGGATCGGGTAGGCCATCGGGGAGCGCGGAGGAATGATTAAAATAAAAAGTTGCGTATAGCGATGGCTATACGCAACTTCTAAAATGTATACATACTCACGGCCTCCTCACGCTGGAGAAGGCCATGCGACGTAAGGGCCCGGGCGCGACCGCGCAAGCCTCGCGGCCCCGCGGGTCAGCCGCGCGGAAAGACCTTCATCAGCCGGGTCAGCGCGAGCGGGTTGCCGCGCGGGCGCAGCCGGCCGGTGGCGAGCGCGCGACGCGGGTCGAGGCGCTCGCCGACGATGTCGACCCAGTCCTGGTAGGCGACGCGCATGCGCAGGTCGGGGTTCGGGGAGGGGCCCTCGGAGACGGCGCTCGAGCCGTTCTCGACGGTCAGGTGCCAGGTGGGGATGTCGGGATCGGTGAACTCCCACTGGAAGGTGGTCGCCCGCTTGAGCCCGTGCGCGGGGTTGACCTGGCGGCGGATCGTGTCGAACAGCAGCGCGATCGTCTCGGGGTCGCGCTGGGAGGGCCCTTCGCGCACGCCGATGACGCCGGCTTTGGCGAGGGTGCGCCCCCGCTGGGAGAGCTCGAGCGGAGTCAGGCCGGGCGGCAGCAGCGGCGGTCCGGGCAGCGTCTCGGCGGCGAGGCCGGCGGAGCGCAGCTTGGTCGTCATCGAGGTGAGCCCCTCGACTCCGACCTCGTCGTAGCTCGAGCCGAACACGGTGATGTAGCGTTCGTCCCAGCCCGGGGGCATCAGCACCTGGGCGGTGTAGCGGGTGACGTCGCGCAGGATCCGCGCGACCGCCTTGGGCACGCGTACGGGGTCTTCGCGCGCCAGGTCGGAGAGGAGCTTGACGCCGAAGCCGATGTGGCGCTGCTCGTCGGTGGCGATGTTCTGCATGCCCTCCCTGAACGCCGGCAGGGTGTCGCGCTGCTCCAGGTAGCTGCAGATGAAGTGCTGGCCCGGCTGGGCGAGAGCCGCCTCGATCACGATGTGGTACAGGGTCACGGCGGCCGCCAGCTGGGCGGGAGAGCGGTCGGCGCGCAGCTCGTCGGCCATGCGGTCGAGACGGTCGAAGATCTTGCGAAAGCCGGGCGTCAGCTGCGGCTTGATCGCGCGCAGGCCACTTTCCATGGAGCCGTCGCCGATCCCGCAGACCTCGTGCATGAAGCGCTTGAAGAAGACCGCGTGCCGGGCCTCGTCGACCTGCTGGGTGGTGAGGAAGTACTTCTGCTCCTCTTTCGGGGCGGCGTCGATGTAGGGGGAGAGGTTGTCGGCGACGGCGTCCTCGCCCCAGAAGAACAGGCAGTAGTTCCACATCGCGGCGTTGCGCTCGAACTCGGTGAAGTCCTCGCGCCACTGGCGGGCGTCCTCGGTGAAGTCGAGCTCGGTCGCCTTCCAGTTGCCGCGCTCCCAGCGGGCGTAGAGGTCCTCGTAGGAGATCGCGTCGGCGGGCAGGCTCGCCGGGTTGGGGGAGTCGTCGGGCTTGGAGGAGCCGGTCGGCTTGGAGGTGGTGGCTGCGCTCGCCATGTAGTGCTCCTTGTAGGGCGTGATCGCCGATCGTGTCCACGACCGGCCGGCCGCGGCGCCCGCAGTGCGAGCCGATAACGGACGCTATCGAAATAGTAGTTGCTCTGTCAAGTAAGATGGACCGTATGGAGACCGCTCCGGTGACAGGCTCCTCCGCGGACGCGGGGACGGTCCAGACGGCGCGCGAGCACAGCGCAGCGCGGCTGACGCGGGAGCAGAGCAAGGCGAATACGCGCGAGCGGCTGCTGAACGCGGCGCGGAGCGTGTTCGCGCGCAACGGCTACCACGGCGCGTCGGTCGAGGAAGTGGCCTCCGAGGCCGGATTCTCGACGGGGGCGCTGTACTCGAACTTCGGCGGCAAGGAGGACCTGTTCTTGGCCCTGATGGAGCGCGAGATCGACGCACATGCGCGCGAGATCGCCGGTGCGGTCGGAGAGCGTCACACGGTCGCCGAGCGGGCGACCGGGGGGGCCAGGCAGTGGATGACGATGATCGAGCGCGAGCCCGAGCTGCTGCTGCTGTTCATGGAGTTCTGGGCCTACGGCGTGCGCGACCCCGGCATGCGCCCGCGGGTGGCCGAGCAGTTCGGGCAGATGCGCCAGCTGCTGACGCAGTTGATCGCCGACGGGATGCGCGAGTTCGAGCTCGAGCTGGAGCTGCCGGCCGAGCACCTGGCGCTCGCGATCGACGCGCTCGCCGACGGGATCGCGCGCCAGAAGCTGACCGACCCCGACGCGGTGCCGGACGAGCTGATGGGCCGGATCCTGTCGCTGCTGTTCGCCGCGGTCACGCGCCCGGCGTCCGGAACCTGAGGGCGAGCGGGCAGGGAGGGGGCTGTCCGGGGGGACGGCGGAGCCGCGCCCGTCCTGCGAGTGACGTCCCGCCGCGGGCGGTCCTAGAGTGCGTGTCGCTCTTTGTCACGTCCGGCGGGCGGGGACGGCACGGCTGACGGAGAGATGCACAGGCAGGCGTAGTGGACCGTGAACAGGCGCCTGGCGAGTCCCGGGGCGAGGCGGTGCAGGGCGCAGCGGACCATCCACTTGGCGGTGGCCCGCGCGCGCGCGAAGGGGGTGGCTGCGAAGAACGTGTGGACGGAGCGCGGCAGCGGGTCCTCGAGCTCGCACGCCACCGACAGACCCGCGCGGGCGACGATCGCACGGGCGCTCGCGCGATCGAGCCGCTGCAGGTGGCCGACCTCGGCGGCGTGCTCGCGCTTGGAGGCGCGCCCGGCCGATAAGTTTGCCTCGAGCGGCACCTCCACCAGCACCGCGCGGCAGGCGCGCGCGACCTCGGACAGCAGCGCGGCCGGGTCGGGGACGTGCTCCAGGACGTGGGAGAGGACGCCGAGGTCGTAGGAGTTCTCGGCGCAGGGCAGGCGCGAGCCGTCGTAGAGCTCGACCGAGTCGATCTCGGGACGCGCGCGCGTGATGTCGACGGCCGCCTGCGTGATCTCCACGCCCGCCAGGCGCCCGCCGAAGCGGCGATTGCGCAGCTCGCACAGGAGCGCGCCGTCGCCGCAGCCGACCTCCAGGGTGCTTGCGGGACGGATGCCCGCGCGCGAGCACAGGGCGATCGCGTGATCGGCCTTGGGGGCGGCGCCGAGCGCGCGCCAGCGCGCGTACAGGGCCGCGTCCGCGGGGCCGGTCTCGGCGTAGGCGGCGTCGTAGAAGCGGACGAGCTCGGCGTGGCTGTCCATGGCGCATGGATTATCGGGGGTTTGAGAGACGCCGAACCGCTCGATCCTACGCAAAGCTCGGCGATTCGTGTAAGAGTGCGGTAAGTCCACGATCGGAACTCGGGATTTTCGCCTGGACATCTGGCTCTGTCTTGCTAGCGTGTGTGAGCTGCATCTGGTCGGCGCGTCGCCTCTTGCCGCGACGTGGTCGCGTTCGAAAGCTTGACAGCAGGGAACGATGGCGATTGGCGGGCACATGGCACGGGGAGTGGACAGCGGTGTTGCTCGGGCCGGAGAATCGAATTTGTGCAGGGATGCATGACAGGACAGCGCAGGGATGCATGACAACTCGTAGTGCAATCGTCTCCATACTTCCTCTGACCACGACCGCTGCCGTCGCGCCCGCTGCCGAGCGGGTCGATCTGCCGTTGAGCGGGTACGGGGTGGTCGGGATGAGGCAATCAAGCGATCACCGGCTCCACGCTCGTGAACGGCTCTCCGGTGGGCGGCACGGAGACTGCGGAGTCGGCGGAGCGGCGGATCGAGGAGCCCTCGGTACGGCCGCTCACCGGGCTCATTCCGTTATGATGAATATTTCTGGCGAGACCGGATCCTCGACGACCGGCGCCGCAGCCAAGACCGGACAGGCGCCGCGAACGGGAGGCGTAGATGGCTAAAGCTGCGGCACGCAGGAACCGACTAAGCGAGTAGGGAAGGCCAGACCCGAGACCATGGACCTACCGCGCATCACCCGGCAGACATCGACCACGCTTCCGCTCCGCGGCAAGTTCGCGCGTGATGCGCCGCAGCCGAAGCCGGTTCGTTGGGGAAGCCCCGGAGGGCTCCTGCAGTGGACGTTGGAGGGCTCGGGCTGGAGCGTGGTGCGTGCGGCGGCCGACTTCATGCTGCTGTGCGCGGCGGTCGTGATCGCCCTCGGCGGCGTGCAGGCGACCCTGCAGGTCGATGCGATCGGCGCCCCGCTGCTCGCGCTGCCGCCGCTGGTGATGCTGCTGCTCTACCTGCGCGGGCTCTACCGGACGCGCCTGCGCGCGCTCGTCCTCGACGGTGTGCTGCCCATCCTCAGCGCCGTGTCGGTCGGCGCGATGGGGGTGGCGATGATCGGCCTGTTCGTCAACGGGCAGGCGCCGGCGCAGTCCGACGGGGTGCGCGTGTGGCTGTTTGCGCTGGTCGGCGTGGGAGCGGGCCGTCTCGCGCTGGCACGGACCCAGCGCTGGGCGCGCAGGCGTCGCCTCGTGGGCAGGCCGGTGCTGATCGTCGGCGCGGGGCTGGTCGGCTCGCAGATGGCGCGCCGGCTCGAGAGCCATCCGGAGTACGGGCTGGTCCCGGTCGGCTTCGTCGACGACGAGCCGCGCTCCGTGGCGGAGGTGGGGGGGCGTGACGTGCCGGTGCTGGGCACGGTGGGGGATCTCGACGAGATGGTGCCGGAGACGGGCGTGCGCAATCTGATCGTCGCGTTCTCGTCCGTCGCCGACGCGCGCGTCAGCCGTCTGATCCAGCGCTGCCAGGAGCTGGGCGTCGAGGTGTCGGTGGTGCCGCGCATGTTCGACACGATCAACCAGCGCGTCGGCTACGACACGGTGGGCGGGCTGCCGCTGATGTCGTTCACCAGCGTCAACCCCACAGGCGTGCAGTTCATGATCAAGTACGCGATCGACCGGGTGCTCGCAAGCCTCGTGCTGCTGGCGCTCTCGCCGCTGCTGATCGTGGTCGCGCTCGCGGTCAAGCTGTCGACCGGGGGCCCGGTGCTGTTCCGCCAGCCGAGGATCGGCCTCGACGGGCACGAATTCGAGATGCTCAAGTTCCGCACGATGCGGGGGACGCCGGACGAACACGGCGAGAGCGACGCCGGCTGGGCCGAGCGGATCATCAGCGGAAACGACGAAACGGCCTACGGTCTCGCCGTGTCGGGCGGCGCGAGCGCGCCCGCCGGCGAGGACGACGGCGACGATCGCCGAACCAGGATCGGACGGCTGCTGCGGAACCTGTCGATCGACGAGCTCCCGCAGCTGTGGAACGTCTGCACCGGCGACATGTCCGTGATCGGGCCGCGGCCCGAGCGCGTGAGCTACGTCCGGCAGTTCGAGCCCGTCGTCTACCGCTACGGCGACCGCCACCGGGTCAAGTCCGGGATCACCGGCTGGGCGCAGGTACACGGCCTGCGCGGCCAGACCTCGCTGGCCGAACGGGTCGAGTGGGACAACTACTACATCGCCCACTGGTCGCTCGGCCTGGACGTCAAGATCCTGCTGCTGACGGTCGCCGCGCTGTTCCGCAACGCCGAGTGACCGATCGCGGCCAGCCGGAGCGGTCGAGGCACGGATCGGTCAAGGTAGCCTGGGTGGACGATGTCGCCGACCTGGATCTGGCTGCAGGGCGCGATCGTGGTGTTCGTGCTGATCGGCATGATCGTCGCGATCACGAAGCTCGCGTGAGGCAATCTCGAAGTGAGGTCGGGTGGCAGGGACGCGGAGATCGGTGCTACACCGAGCAGTGCCAGCGCAGAGTGCCATGCGATTTCAATTGCGCAGTAGGCGCCGACGGCTTCGTCTCGTGGGCTTCGCATAGGAGATGCAGGTCGCCGGTCGCGGCGGGATCGTCTCCTCGCCGTCGAGAATCGCGGCTGGCACGGCCTGCGTGAGCCACTCGGCGAGCGGCCCAAGGCCGGCCTGGTCGAGCTCCCTGGCCATGCTGGGCGAGCGTTTGACCTCGTCGTGCGCGTCTGAGGCCACATTGTGGATCATGCCCTCTTGTGCGAGCTGCAGCGCAAAGCGACGGACCGGCTCGCCGAAACGGCCCACGAGCGAGCCGGCGGTGACTGATGTGAGCGCGCCGGCACGCACGAGCGACGTCAGCGTAGACGGGTTTCCGTGGAAGGCGGGACAGCGCTCCGGATGGGCGATCACGATATGGTGGCCACGGCGTATGAGGTCCATGGCGATCACGTCGAGGCCGGTCGCCGCGACGGTGAAGGGAGGCTCGATGAGCAGCCACGGTCCGCAGCCCAGGCCCAGGCGCCGCAGCTGCGTCGGCTCGAGATCGATGACGCGCGTCATCGCTATCTCAGCGCCGGGACGGATGTCGAGCGCCACGTCTTCGGCTGCCAGGCGCCGGTTCAGCTCGTCCACCAGTCGCACGATCGTCGCTGCATCGTTGGGATAGCGCCGGCTGACATGAGGTGTGGCGACGATGGTGCGCGTTCCGGTCGCCGCTGCGGCGTGGGCAAGAGCCAGCGAGCCCTCGATCGTCTCCGGGCCGTCGTCGATACCTCCAAGCACGTGACAGTGCAGGTCGATCACGGACATTGAACGATAGGCGAGTACCCGTCGTGTGGACCGATATGATCGCGTCGTTGGCCGTAGCGGCTACCTGAGCAGGCAGTCGTTGCCGGGTGGTGCATCTGTCCGTAGCCGGCGACTGTGACGTAGTCAGCTCGCTCGACCAGCAGGGCCGGTAGGCTGCTTCTGAGCATGAGCATCGACACCTATTCCACGACGTTGCGCGAGTGGATTCAGCCCCGTCATGAGAGACCTCCGCTCGAAGTTGCGCTGATCGCCTGTGGCTGGCTGTCGTTGCTGGCGCTCGCCGCGGTGCTGGCGGTGGCACTGGGCGGCGCTCCCATCTCGCCGGCGATCGCAATCGGAGGTGGTGTGACGGTGATTCTGGGGACGGCGCTGGTGGTCGGCCGCTATGACCTTGCGGTGGTCATCGGGTTCGCGCTGCTCGCCGTGGTCATCGTCGAACCGGCTCCGTCGGATGTCCTGTTCGGGCTGGCGATGGCTGTCGCCGTGGTGACGGGGAGGTTTGGCTTCAGGCGCGTGCCGCGCACGATGA
>DASQGE010000063.1:0-20612 GCA_035632775.1 Solirubrobacteraceae bacterium
CCTACCCCCTTCATACCCTCGTCGCCAGAGCCAGAGCCAGAGCCAGAGTCAGAGTCAGAGCCAGAGCCGACGCCCAGGGAGTCGGGGTCCACAGCCGCCGTCCACCGCTCCGGCTCGCCGGGGATTCGGCGCGCGCGGCCGGTGACCTCGAGGTGGAGCAGGAAGGAGAGGGTCTCGGTGAGCAGCCACTGGGCATTGAGCGGGGAAAGCTCGGAGCCGTGGATGCGCGGCAAGATCTCGAACGCCGTCAGGGGCTCGCCCTCGCGGATGGTGGCCAGGGTCTGCTCGAGACGCCCGCCGACGAGCTTGCGGTTGCCTTCGATGTGGGCGTGCACGTCGGTGAACGTGCGCCCGTGCCCGGGCAGGCACAGGCGGGCGCCCAACCTCTCGACCACGTCGAGCGAATGCACGAACTCGCCGACCGGATCGGGCGAGTAGCCGTAGTCGAAGAACAGCGAGATGCGCCCGAGCAGATGGTCGCCGGAGATCAGCAGGCGTCGCTCGGGCTGGAACAGGCAGACGTGCGAGGGGGCGTGGCCGGGGGTCTCGTGGACGGTCCAGGGACCGAGGTCGGTGTGCACGAGAACGCCGGGCAGCAGCGGGCGGTCGGGCTCGATCGCAGCGGCGATCCCCGATTCGAGGTTCTTGGCCCGCTCGGCGGCATAGCGGCGCAGGGGCTCCTCGGGGACGCCGCTCTGGCGGGCGATCTCCAAGCGCAGCTCCAGCGCGGCGTCGGGATCGGCCGCCCAGTGAGACATATGCTCGTGGTT
The DNA here is from genome assembly GCA_035632775.1 of Solirubrobacteraceae bacterium. Taxonomy (GTDB): domain Bacteria; phylum Actinomycetota; class Thermoleophilia; order Solirubrobacterales; family Solirubrobacteraceae; genus Palsa-744. Next base: position 771 of record DASQGE010000063.1, read on the forward strand.
CGGATGCATCCACAGCTCGCAGCCGGCGCGCCGCACGATCGTCGCGGCCTGGCCGTAGTGGTCGGAGTGGGCGTGCGTGCAGACGACGAGACGGACGTCCTCGAGGACGAGGCCGCACATCGCCAGCGCCCGTTCGAGCTGCACGAGCGAGCCGGGCTGATGCATGCCGGTGTCGAACAGCACGACCCCGTCGCCGGCGGAGACCGCCCAGGCGTTGCAATGGGGCACGCCGGGCCAGGGCAGGGGCAGACGCAGGCGAAAGACGCCGACCGATCGTCCGGGATCGGCCAGCACCCGCTCGCCGCGGCCGAGCACGCGTTTGGCGACCGGAGCGCCCACCCCTGTTCGGACCTCCGGGCTGTGTGCCCGGCCCAGCCCTTCGGACTGTGCGCCCGTCGGCGACGACGCCCCCGATCTTTGGTCGGCTGTACCGGCCACCGGCGCAAGCCTATAGCTGCGGTTCTCGCGCCGTCGGGGAATAGCGCTTAGACTGGAGTTCCGACTCGAGGGTCCGAGACCGCGTCAAAGGAGACGAAGATGGCGGAGCAGGAGAGCCCAGGCGCCCGCAGTGCGGCCACGAAGGTGCAGGAGGTGGCCGCGCATGTGCAGCAGGCGACGTCGGCGAGCAGGCGCAGGCGGATCTCCGGCAGCAAGGCCGAGGCGGTCGCGCGCAGGTACTTCGAAGCGATCGACGCCCACGACGTGGAGGGCGCCGCGGCGATGTGGGCGCCGGACGGGCGCGAGGACGTGCGCGGGCAGGGGCTGTTCGTCGGCCCGGAAGGGCTGCGCGAGTTCATCGGCAGCATCATCGAAGCGCTCCCTGATCTGCGCGTGGAGATCGTCTCGACCACGACGCAGGACGAGCGCTGCGCGCTGCAGTGGCGGTTCATCGGCACCTTCGCCGGGCCGGGCTCGTTCAACGGGATCGCGCCCACGGGGGACCGGATGGAGCTCGAAGGCGTCGACGTGCTGACCGTGCGCGACGGCCTGATCCACTCGAACGAAGCGTTCACCGACACGATGTCGGTGCCGCGGCAGATCGGGATGATGCCGCCGCTGGGCTCGCCCGCCGAGCAGCGGATGATGGGGGCGTTCAACGTCAAGACACGTGTCACGGCAGGGCTCACCGGCGCGGGAGAGGCGAGGCTGGTGGCCGAGGGCGTGTGGTGCGTGCAGGGACAGCCAGGCCGCTGCAACGTGTACCTGATCGAGGACGAGGGCGGCCTGACGATGTTCGACGCGGGCGCGCGCACGATGACGCGCGCGGTGGCGAGCGCGGGCGCGAAGCTCGGCGGGATCAAGCGGATCGTGCTCGGGCACGGGCACACCGACCATCGCGGGACCGCGCCCGGGCTGGGCGTACCCGTGCTGTGCCACCCCGACGAGGTCCAGGACGCGGAGGGCAGCGGCGGCTTCCGCTACTGGCCCGCCGACCTCGCGGGACTGCCGCCGGTGGCCAAACAGGTCCAGAAAGCGTGTCACCGGTTCGCGTGGGACGGCGGGCCGGTGAAGATCTCCGGCACCGTGACCGAGGGGGAGCAGATCGCGGGCTTTCAGGTGATCCACCTGCCCGGCCACGCGCCCGGCCTGATCGGGCTGTGGCGGGAGTCCGACCGGCTGGCGCTGGTCAGCGACTGCTTCTATACGCTGGACATGTGGGGCCGCAGCTGCCCCGCGAGCGTGCCGGCCGAGACGTACAACTACGACACCGAAGAGGCCCGCAGGAGCATGCGCAAGCTGGCGGAGATGGAGCCCGCCGCCGCGTGGCCGGGACACGCGAAGCCGCTCACGGGCGACGTGCGCGGCCAGCTGCTGAAGGCCGCGGGGGAGCCGGACGGCGTCGCATGCTGCTGAAGGCCGCGGGCGAGTCGCACTGCAGTGCGTCCGGCGCGGCGCCCGGCCCAGCGACCGGCACAGCCTGAGTCTTTCCGCGTGGGCAAGCGCAGCCGCCGCCGCGCCACACAGGACGGGGGCCGACCGGACAAGCTCGCAGCGCCGACGAGCGACTACACCAACGCCAAGGGCAACGTTCTGACGCTGCGCGGAGCGCTGACGGCGGCGACGCGGCGCGAGTACGCGGAGGCGCTCGCCGGCAATCCGCTCTCACGAGAGGACGCCTGGCAGCGGGCGGTCGAGCTGCTGTTCGAGCGGCTCACGGCACGCTGGACGATCGCGGGCGCGCCGCTCGAAGGCCAGCGCGAGCTCCTGCAGCGCTACCGGGCGGCCAGTCCCGACGAGCGGTTCTGGATCAGGGACGTGCTGCGAGAGCACTGCTCCGAGCACTTCCCAGAGCTCAGAGCGCCGTAGCTCAGCCCGCCGTAGCTCAGCCCGCCGTAGCTCAGCCCGCTGTAGCTCAGCCCGCTGTAGCTCAGCCCGCCGTGGCTCAGCCCGCTGTGGCTCAGGCCGCTGTGGCTCAGGCCGCCGTAGCTCAGCCTGGGCTGTCTCCGAGTGCTCCCGACAGTTGGGGGCTCGATAGGTCTTTGAGGTCAGGCCAGGTCGCCGAGCAGCTCCAAGCGCGGGCCGTGCAAGACGCCGGCCGCGACGAAGCGGGCGGTCGCGGGGTTGAGCACGAACTCGAGCGTCTCGCCGCTCTCGCCGCGCACGCACAGGCGCCGGCCCTGCTCGGCGACGGCGATCACCGTGCCCGCCTCGAAGTCGCCGCCGAAGTGGGCGATCCGCGCACGGGCGCCCACACGCGGAACGGGTCGGGACGGGCCGAGCATTCGCGGATGGTATGGCGGGCGCGGGCGCGACGCCCCCTCGTGATGCGTCCGCGCGCGTGGCGTCCGCAATCGAAGTCCGAGCCCGGCAACCCACCATCTATTGTGGCGAGCCGTATGCGTCGCACCAAGATCGTCGCCACCATCGGGCCCTCCTCGCGCGAGCCGAGCACGCTGCTGCGCATGGTGCAGGCGGGGATGGACGTCGCGCGGCTGAACTACTCGCACGGGACGCTCGAGGAGCACGCCGAGACGGTTCGTCGCGTCCGCGACGCGGCCGGGCGAGCGGGGCGGCCGGTGGCGATCCTGCAGGACCTGCCCGGACCGAAGCTGCGGATCGGGCCGCTGCGCGACGACGTGGTCGAGCTGACGCCGGGCGAGCGGCTGACGATCTTCTGCGGCGAGACCGACGAGCTGGGCAACGCCCAGCGCATGAGCATCTCCTGGTCCGGGCTCGCCGAGTCGGTGACGCCAGGTGAGATCCTGTATCTCGCCGACGGGTCGGTGCGGCTGCGCGTCGTGGCGGTGCGAGCCCCAGAGGGCGAGGTCGAAGCGGAGATCGAGGCGGGCGGCGCGGTCGCCTCGCGCCAGGGCCTGAACATCCCGGGACCGATCGAGTCGCTGCCGTCGGTGCCCGAGCACGACCTCGAGCTGCTCCGTCACGGCGAGTCGATCGGGGTGGACATGGTGGCGCTCTCGTTCGTGCAGCGCCCCGAGGACGTCGAGACCGTGCGCAAGCACACGCGGTTGCCGCTGATCGCCAAGATGGAGAAGCCCCAGGCCGTCCAGCGCGCCGAGGAGATCCTGCGCGTGGCCGACTGCGTGATGGTCGCCCGCGGCGACCTCGGCATCGAGCTGCCGATCGCGCAGGTCCCGATCGTGCAGAAGCAGCTGCTGCGCCTCGCCGGCCACCTCGCGCGTCCCTCGATCACGGCGACGCAGATGCTCGACTCGATGGTCACGTCCTCGCGGCCGACGCGCGCGGAGGTCGCGGACGTGGCGAACGCGATCCTCGACGGCACCGACGCGGTGATGCTCTCCCAGGAGACGGCCATCGGCGCGTATCCGGTGGAGGCGATCGCGATGATGGCCGCCGTCGCCGAGCAGGCCGAGGCGATCGCGCCGTACGAGGACTGGAACGCCTCGCGGGTGCGCCGCATGGACACCGACCCGGCGTACACGATCGCCCACAACGTATGCGTCGCCGCGCGCGAGCTGCACCTCGACGCGCTCGTCATCCCGACGCTGTCCGGGCGCTCGGCCCGGCTCGTGTCCGCGCACCGCCCGACCGTGCCGATCTACGCGCTGTCGCCCGGCAAAGAGACCGTTCGGCGCTGCGGCTTGATGTGGGGCGTGCAGGCCGCGTCGATGCGCCGCCACGAGACGACCGAGGCGCTGATCGCGGACGCCGCCAAACGCGTCGTCGAGCTCGGCTGGTGCGAGCGCGGGCAGCGTGTCGCGATCACCGCCGGGCTGCCCTCCGGCCGGCCGGGCACGACCAGCCTCGTGCAGATCCAGGTGCTCTGACGGCGGGCCTTCCGAGCGACGCAAGGTGCGGTGACCGGAGTCGACAGGGCCCGACGAAGCAACCGGCTCACGGGTCTCCCCCCGAACCAGCCCGCGAGCGTCAGCCGGGGGCTCATGTGTCCCCAAACCAGCCCGCGAGCGTCAGCCGGGCGCCCCGACCCCCGTGTGCCCGTAGAACTCGGCCTCTTCGCGGCCCAGCTCCGTCACGGGGTCCTCGCCGTACATCCACTCCCGCGCGATCCGGTGCCAGTTCGCGCTGGCCCTCAGCTGCGAGAGGACCGCGAGCGTCAGCAGCTCCATGCGCCGGCCGAACAGATGCTCCGGGCGCATGTCCTGGTGGCGCATCTCGCCGAAGTAGCTCGAGCGCGGGTCCGAGCTCTCGATCATCACCTGCGTGGCGATCTCCGGCGTCAGCCGCACCGGCTCGTCCACAGCCGCGTACCACCAGATCGCCGCGCGTATGAACGCGAGCAGGTGCTCAGGGTTCACGCGTTCGGGCTGGGGCAAGAAACCGGAGTCCGCCAGCAGCCGGTGCAGCTCCGCGGCGTCTCCCTCGGACACGGCCCGCTGGCAGGCGAGCTCGAGCTCGACGGGCTCCCGGCTCATGCGCTTGAACAGGCCGAAGTCCAAGAACGCGACCCGCCCGTCCGCCAGCAGCAGGAAGTTCCCGGGGTGCGGGTCTCCTGAGAACTGCCGGTGCCTGTACAAGCAGCCCAAAAAGAAGCGGAACACGATCTCGCCCACCCGGTCGCGCTCGCGCTGGGGACGGCCCTTCAGCTCCTCGAACCCCAGGCCCTCGACCAGCTCCGTCACGAGCACCCGCTCGCGCGAGAGGCTCGTCACGACCTCCGGCACCGCGATGAACGGGTGGCCGCGGAAGATGCGCGCAAGCGCTCTGTGGTTCTGGGCCTCCAGCTCGTAGTCGAGCTCCTCGCCGATCCGCTCCCTGATCTCCGCGGCGATCGCCTTCGCATCCAGCCCCGGCGTCATCCGCTTGAGCAGCCGCATGATCATATCCATGTTCTGCATGTCCGCGCGCACCGCCGCCGCGACCCCCGGGTACTGCACCTTGACCGCCACCCGGCGGCCGTCGCGCAGCGTCGCCTCGTATACCTGGCCGATCGACGCCGCCGCGATCGGCTCCGGCTCGAAGCTCGCAAACAGCTCGTCGATCGGCGCTTCCAGGTCATCCTCGATCACGCGCCTCATCTGCTTGAACGACACCGTCGGCGCCGCGTCCCTGAGCTTGGCCAGCTCGCGCTGGAACTCCTCGCGGTACTCCTCCCCCACCAGCCCCACGTCCAGGAAGGACATCACCTGACCGAGCTTCATCGCCGCGCCCTTCATCGTCCCCAGCGCCGCCACGATCTGCTTGGCGGTCTCGAGCTGGCGTTTGGCCAGCGCCCGTTCGGAGGCCCGCTCGCCCCGGGTCACGTTGGCGGCGCGCGTCCCGAACTGCTTGACCGCCTCGCTGGCCGCCAGTTTGCCGACCGTCGCCGTCCTGCGCACGCGCGAGGTCGGGATCTTCCTGTTGCTCTCACGCGACGCCATACGCCTTGAATCCTAGGCGCTCCGCGCCCGGCGCCCGGCGCGCTTCAGGCCTGCTGGACTCTGGATCCGGGGACGATGTCGTCGGAGCCGTCCGGCCAGCGCACCCAGGCCTTCGTGCCGCTGTCGTAGTCGCCGCACAGCAGCACCAGCGTCGCGGGCTCGCCGAGCGCCGTGCACGGCTCGCAGCCCTCTTTGTCCAGGCCGCGCCAGACCCGGATGAACGGGTTCTCCTCCCACTCCCGGCCGACCGTCGTGGCGTCGGCGTGGCCCGGATGGACGACGGTCTCGGGCGGAAGCTCCATGAGCGTGCCCATGATCGAGTCCCTCAGGTCCGTGTACGTCGTATGCCCGGGCGCGCGCACCCCGCCGACCGAGCCCGCGAACAGCGTGTCGCCGGTGAACACGACCGCCTCGCCGCCGGTGAACCCGCCGGGCGCGGCGCTCACCGGCGGACGCCGCGCGTCCCCGCCCGGCTCGCTCACGAGGAACGACAGCATCCCCGCCGTGTGCCCGGGCGTGTGCAGCGGGCGTACCTCCAGCGTGCCGAACCGCAATATCTCGCCCGCCTCGACCGCCCCCGCCCGCACCTCCCCCAGCCCGTCGCGCTCCAGCGGGTGGATCAGGACCTCGACCTCCGGCCAGCGCTCGCGCAGCTTGCCGACCTCGCTGACGTGGTCGAAGTGGTGGTGGGTCAGCAGCACGTGCGTCGGCGTCAGATCCAGACGCTCCGCCGCGGCGAGGAGCGGCTTGACCGGGCCGCCCGCATCGACGAACAGCGCCGGCCCCCCGACGCCGTCGGCGACGAGGTACGTGTTCGACACGAACTGCGGATTCGACGCGCGCTCGATGACCATTTCGGCCATCCTTGCACGACTGCATTTCCGACGCGACTCCCGCGTCCGGGGGGCGCGCTTGGCCCCAAGCCGATCCGGGCGGCTCGCCCTTGGCTCATGCGTCGATTCGCGCGCAGGGCAACGGGGCGCTTGTCGCTCACGATCGGTCTTCGCGGGGGGACGGTCAATCGAGATCGAACGCGGCCCGGATCGCATCGCCGAGGGCCCACTCTTGAGAGTCGAGCAGCACGCCGATCTGCGCTCCCACGACGTTCGTGGGGATCGTGGTGATGTTGTCACAGCCAGTCGACCCAGCCGAGCGGTCCCGGGCGCCAGCGGCGTGGGAATCCGGAGGGCTAGACTCCAACCGATGCCCCTCATCCACACCTGCTACCGGATCACCGACATCGACCGCTCGGTGGCCTTCTACAGCGCTCTGGGCTTCGAGGAGGTCGGGCGCATCCCGATCCGCGACGAGGCCGTCAACGTCTTCATGAACATCCCCGGCGACGGCGACATGCCGCGCCTGGAGCTGACCCACAACTTCGGCGTCGACTCCTACGAGCTGGGCACCGGCTACGGCCACATCGCGATCACGGCCGGCGACCTCGACGCGACGCTCGCCCGACTCGCAGAGCAGGGCATCCAGCCGGAGAAGCCGCCCTACTCGGTGCGCGAGGGCGGCTCGCGGCTCTGCTTCGTGCGCGATCCGGACGGATACCGCGTGGAGATCATCGAGCAGCCATAGAGCCGCTCCAGCGGATCGTCCGTGTCGTTCCGGGCGTGTGCTACATTGTGACGCACAATGGCTGCCACACGTCCAACGTCGGCGGCGAAGGCAGTAGGAGTTCGCGAGCTGCGCCAGAACCTGAGCCGTTACCTGGAGCGGGTCAAGGAGGGCGAGACGCTGACCGTCACCGAGCGTGGCCACGAGGTCGCACGGCTCGTGCCGTCGCACCCCGATGTCGATCCCGTCTATCTCAGGCTCGCGGAAAAGTACGGTGCCACAATCCCGAAGGGCGATCTGGTGGAGACCAGCAGAAACCTGCCACGACGTCGCAAACCGGCACCGGCCGGAACCGCTGACGCGATCCTCGCCGAGGGTCGCGACCGGCGCTTCTGAAAGCGGTGTCAACCGTCTATGTGGATACGAGCGCAATTGCTCGCATGCTCCTCGACGAGCCCGACAAGCCAGTAGTCGAGCAGCATCTCGAGGCCTTCGAGCAGCGTGTCGCCAGTCGTCTGTTGCGCGTGGAGCTGCGACGGGTGGGCGCGAGAGAGGGTGTGCTCGATCGAGCCGATCTGCTCTTGACGGACATCTTGCTGCTCTCCGTGGACGAGGAGATTCTCACTGCTGCAGAGACGCTGAACCCGTCCACGGTCGGAACGCTCGACGCGATACATCTCGCCACAGCCGTCCGCTTGGCCGACGACGGCGAGCTGGACGCGCTGATGACCTATGACAAGCGGCTGGCCGAAGGCGCACTCGAACATGGCCTTGAGGTTCTCTCACCGAGCTGACGCACACGCCTGAGCGCTCCGCGGCGGGGCTCATTTCCGAGGCGCCGGTAACCTAAGAGGGCAAGCGATGGCGGACACGGGCAAGATCGCCAAGAACCTGGAGCGCTTCACGCAGGCGGTGGCTGCGCACGACCGCGAGAACCCGACGCACACCGCGTACGGCATCGGCCTGGCGCACTTCGACATGGAGCGCCTGGGCTTCGAGGAGGGCGAGGAGGTCCTGCCCGGCATCACGATCCACGCCGACGGCAAGACCTCCGGGAACTTCAGGGTGCTCTGCGACGGCCAGCACGACGAGGGCGCCGGCGAGTCCGAGGAGGAGGTCGTCGAGGCGGTCGCCACGCAGACGGTGCCGGCGATCGCTCCCGCCGTCTCGCCACGCGGGCTCTGACGCTCAGCCGGCGAGGGCCGGCACGGGCACGCCCGCGCGCGCGGCGATCATCGCGACGAGGCGCTCGATCGTCGGGCAGCGGAGGTCATGGCGGGCCGCCGCACGCAGGATCGCGCCGGGGATCGCGTCGAGCTCGGGGGGGCGTCCGGCGGCGATGTCGCGCTGCATCGAGCTGCCGAGCGTGTCATGGGCGAGCTCCAGCTCGCCGAGGGCGGTCTGCGGGTCGACGTCGCCTGCGCCCTCGGCCTGCCCGACGGAGCAGGCCTCCTCGATCGTCGCCACGAGATCGGCGCGCAGCTGTGGCGTGGAGCGGATCTCGCCGAGCAGCTCGTCGTACGCGCTGGTCGTGCAGGCGAGCGCGTTCAGGCGCACGAGCTTCGACCACATCACCTGCGCCTCGGAGCGCTCGGAGACCGGCAGGATCACCCTGACGGGCACGCCGGCGTTCTTCAGCGCCCGCGCGATCTGTTCCATCCCCTCCCGGGCGCCCGGGCTGTGCGTGGCCATGTCGACGATCAGGAACGGGCTCGTGTGCACGATCACGCCGGGCTCGGGGCGATCGGACTCGACGCGGATCGTGCCCGCGAGGACCCTGTCAGGTCCGAACCGCTCGCGCAGCAGCGCGATGTGGTCGAGCCCGTTGAGCAGCGGCAAGACGAGCCCGGGCGTGACCTCGATGCGCTCCAGCGCGTCCTCGAGCCCGGCGGCCTTGGTGGCGACGATCAGGACGTCGACCTTCTCCCGCAGGCGCGCGCAGGCGCGCACAGGCGCGTGGAGCTCGCCGAACATGACGCTCTGCACCCGCAGCCCGTGCTCGGCGATCGTCTGGGCGGTGGACTCGCGCGCGATCACTTGGACGGCGACACGTTCTCGCCGTTCGGATTTCGCGGGACTGGATGTCCCGCGGAGGTGACCTTCGGTGCCAGCCGCGTCGAGCACGCCCGCCACCAGCCCGCCCACCCCGCCGGGGCCGAGAACAGCGACTCTCATGTGAGGGCCCCCAGAAGAATATCTTGGTGCCCCAATCTATTCATCTACGAACCCCAGTGGATCGATCAGCACGCCCGGGTTCATTATCCCGGACGGGTCGACCGCCGCCTTGGCGTGACGCAGCGCCTGCGCGAACGGCTCCGGGCGCTGGCGGTCGTACCAGGGCCGGTGGTCGCGCCCGACCGCGTGGTGATGGGTGATCGTGCCGCCCTCGGCGATGACCGCGTCGGATGCGGCGCGCTTGATCGCGGCCCACTGCTCGACCTCCTCGCCGCGCCGGGCGGGCGCCAGCACGGTGAAGTAGGGCGCGGGGCCGTCGGGGTAGACGTGGGTGAAGCGGCAGCTGAGCAGCCCGGCGCCGCGCGCGGCGGGCTCGGCGACGGACTCGATCGCCTCCTGCACGGCGGCCGTGACGCGCTCGTGGAAGGCGGGGAAGCGCTCCCAGGTGATCGCGGTCTCGAACGTCTCCGAGAGGACGCCCATCGCGATCAGCACGTCGCGCAGGTAGGGCGCGCCGAGGAACGCGCTGCGCCAGGAGGCGACCGCATCCGCGCCCGCATCGGCGCCTCCCGCGCCCCCATCAAGGCCTCCCGCGCCAGGGCTTCCCGCGCCGGCGGCGGCCCGGCCGCCCGAGCCGGGCTCGTCCGGGCCGCTGCTCCGACGGCTGGCGAGCGCGCCACCGTGCTCGTCGCAGATCTCGAGCGCCCGCGACATCGCCTCCTCGACGGGATGGTCGGAGGACTCGAAGCCGAGCACCAGCAGCGCGCAGGAGCCGTCTCCGGCCAGCGTGGTGCGGGCTTCGCGCGCATCGATCAGGCGGCAGTTGGCGGGGTTCAGGCCGGACTGGGAGATCGCCCGTACCGCTTCGACGCCGGCGAGGAAGCGCTCGAAGCGCACTCCGGCCGAGGCGCGATGCGACGGTCGCGGCTGGACGCGGACCCATGCCTCGGTGATCACGCCGAGCGCGCCCTCCGACCCGGCCAGCATCCGGTCAGGGCTCACGCCCGCGCCCGAGCCGGGCAGCCGGCGCGACTCCCAGGCGCCGGCGGGGGTGATGGCGCGGGTGGACTCGACGAAGTCCTCGATGTGGGTCAGGACCGTCGCAAAGTGGCCGGCGGCGCGGGTGGCGATCCAGCCGCCGAGCGTGGAGAGCTCGAACGACTGTGGGAAGTGGCGCAGCGTGAAGCCGTGCCCGGCGAGCTGGCGCTCGAGCTCCGGGCCGGACGCGCCCGCCTGGATGCGAGCGGCGCGCGAGACGGGGTCGAGCTCGAGCACGCGATCCAGGCGTGCGAGATCGATCGAGACGGCGCCGTCGTAGGCCGGGTCGACGTCGGGGGTGACGCCACCGACGACGGAGGTGCCCCCGCCGTAGGGGATCGCGGCGACGCGCGCCGCCGAGCACCACTCCAGCAGCCGCTCGAGGTCGGCCTCGTCGCGCGGGCGGGCGACGAGGTCGGGGGCATGCGCGAAGCGCCCGCGAAAGCCGCATACGACGTCGGTGTAGGACTTGCCGAGGGCATGGCTCGCGCGGGCGTGGGCGTCGCCGGAGCAGATGTCCGCGAGGTCGGCGGGCGCGGCCACGCGGACAGGCGCCAGCCGAACCGCCTCCAGTGGGACGGGGCTCTCGATCTCTGCGAGCGGGGCGTTGCCGAGCACGGGACCGAGATGGGCGGCGAGGGTGGCGGCTGTCCGGCGCACGTCCGCCGGGTCGGGCTGCTGGTCCTCGAAGCCCCAGCCCCAGTGCTTGCGTCGACGGATGTTCACCCCAGCGAGTCTACGGACGACTGCGCCTGCCGAGGACGACTGCGCTTGCCGGGCGCGGAGGACGACTACGCTTGCCGGGCGGATCCCGTAGGAGCACTAGCCTGTAGGTCAGAATGGTCACCCAGCCACAGCCGATCGCCACCGGCCAGCCGCAGATCCTCGCCAGCGGACCCTGGCCCCTGGAGCGGATCACGGCGAGCTGGCGCCAGGAGCACTACCAGCCCTCGCGCGAGCACACCGAAGCGGCCGACGCGGCGATCGCAGAGCTGCGCAAACGCGGATCGCCAAGTCACGACGGCGTCGCGGCGCGTCTGGTCGACTACACCGACGAGCCGGCGGGCGGGCTGGCGATGGAGCTGCAGCCCCAGCGCTGGGCACTGCGGCTGATCGACGGCGACGCGTCGCAGAGCATGGCGGCGCTGTGCGTGACACGCTCGGCCGACGGCCGCTGGCTGGCCGGCCGCCGCGCGCCGTGGGTCGCCTCGTGGGCGGGCCGCTGGGCGCTCGGCGCGGGCGGGGCGGTCGACCTCGACGAGAACCCGGCCGAGACGCTCGTGCGGGAGCTGGGAGAGGAGTGGTCGGTGCAGCCCGAGCGCGTGCGCGGCGAGGCGCTCGTGCGGCTGCCCCACCGGCTCGTGATGTTCGTCGGGCAGGCATGGCTGCCCGAGGGCGCCGACGCCGAAGCGACGCCCGACCACGAGCACGACGAGTTCGCCTGGTGGCCGCGCGAGATCGACGAGTGGCCGGCGGAGGCCGAGGCGCCGCTGCGCATGATGGCGCGCTGGCTGTCGGCGGAGTGAGAGTCCGCGCGTGACGAGCCCCGAAGGTCTTGCCGTCGCCTCGATGACGAGTGCGGGGCCGATCACGTTCGGACGTCTGAAGTGGGTGTCGTTCACCCATTCGTGCATCTATGGCGCGCTGCTGGCGTGCGCCTTCGTCGCGAGCAAGCCCGAGCCGCTGACGTTCGTGCTGGGACTGAGCCATGGACTGCTGTGGATCGGGATGTCGCTGGCGTGCATCGTGTGTGTGCGCCTGCGTGTCGTTCCCCTGCGCCTGGCGGTGTCGGTGGCCGTGCTGGGAGGGATCGGGCCGTTCTTCGGCAGCTATGAGTTCGTCCGCGAGCAGCGCCGCCGCATCGCCCCCGTGTCGCCGTGAATGGTGTGTGAAACACTCATGTACACGCTGCGCCCTGGCGGTGAGGTCCGCCCAGCGGCCGCGCTAGAGTGAAAGCGACATGGCCACGGGCACCACGACTCCGCAGACAATCGATGTCGTGACCCCCGCAGCCGGCGAGTCGGTCACCGAGGGAACGATCCTCGAATGGAACGCCAAGGTCGGCGAGAAGATCAAGGTCGACGAGACGATCGTCGTGATATCGACGGACAAGGTCGACCTGGATCTGCCGTCTCCCGCGAGCGGCACCGTGAGCGAGATCCTGGCGCAGGAGGGCGATACGGTGACGGTCGGCCAGGTGATCGCGAGGATCGCCGTCGGCGATGTTCCTCCCTCCGTGCGTGCGCCCACGGGCAACGGCGCGGCGAGCGGCGAGCAGGAGTCGCCCGCGAACGCGGCTGACGGCACGGCGACCAAGGCATCTCCGGACAGGGACGCATCCACCCAGGCGACGGGAGACCGGCGCGGAGTCCCCGACGGCCTGAAGGCCTCGCCGGTGGCGGCGCGCGCGGCCGCGGCGGAGGGAGTGGACCTGGCGACGGTCTCCGGCAGCGGTCCGGCGGGGCGGATCGTGAAGTCCGACGTGCTCGACGCGGCCGCCGGAAACGGCTCGGCGGGCGCCGTGGCCGAGGCGCCGACTGACGGGGGCGCCGAGCAGCTGAAGGGCGGAGCGGCGGCGCTTGCGAGGTACATGGAGCAGTCGCGGTCGATCCCGACGGCGACGAGCTTCAGGACGCTCACGGTGACCGTGCTGGACGCGCGCCGGCGCGCGCTGAAGGAGGCGGGCAGGAAGGTGTCGTTCACGCACCTGATCGCCTACGCGCTCGCGCGCGCGGCTGCGGCGATGGGAGTGATGGCAAGCCACTACACCGAGATCGAGGGCCGTCCTCACCGCGTCGATGACGGGCAGGTGAATCTCGGGCTGGCGGTGGACGTGGAGAAGAAGGACGGCTCCAGGACGCTGATGGTGCCGGTGATCGCGGACGCGGGGAAGCTGCCGTTCGAGAGGTTCCTCCAGGCGTATGACGGGCTCGTGGAGAAGGCGCGTACGAACACGCTGACGGCGGACGACCTGCAGGGCGCGAACATCACGCTCACCAATCCCGGCGGGATCGGCACGATCGCGTCGGTGCCGCGGCTGATGACCGGCCAGGGCACGATCGTCGCGACCGGCGCGATCGCCTATCCGCCCGGACTCGCCAACGTTGGTGCGGCGATCGGCGCGGAGAAGGTCATGACGATGACCTCGACCTACGACCACAGGATCATCCAGGGGGCGGAGTCCGGCCGGTTCCTGGCCGAGATCGAGGGACGGCTGCAAGGCGAGCAGGGGTTCTACGAGGACGTGTTCGCGGCGCTCGGCGTAGAGCTCGGACCGGCGCCCGCTCCGCCCGCGCCCGCGCCCGCAGCGGAGGCGGCTGTGGCGGGCGCGAGGAGCGTGGAGTCCGCGCCGAGGCGCGCGACGAACGAGGAGCTGCTGGCGGCGGTGCACGCGGCGAGCGTGCTCGTGACCAGGTTCCGCAGCCACGGGCACCTCGCGGCGCGGCTCGACCCGCTGGGCTCGGAGCCCGAGGGCGAACCGAGCCTGGACCCCGAGCCGCTCGGGCTGACGCCCGAGATCGCGGCTCAGATCCCGGCGCGAATCCTGCACATGTACGTGCCCGGGGAGACGCTGGCGGACGCGCTGCCGCACCTGCGCGAGACCTATTGCGGCACGATCGCGTACGAGATCGAGCACATCGCCTCGCACAGGCAGAGGGTGTGGCTGCGTGAGCGCATCGAGTCGGGGGCGTTTCGCAAGCCGCTGGCGGCCGAGGAGCAGCTGACGCTGCTCAAGCGCCTGGCCGAGGTGGACGCGCTGGAGCGGTTCATGCACAAGGCGTACCTCGGCCAGCACCAGTTCTCGATCGAGGGTCTCGACATGACCGTGCCGATGCTGGACGAGCTGATCCAGCTGTCGGCCGGGCACGGCGGGAAGGAGGTCGTGGTCGGGATGGCCCACCGCGGCAGGCTGAACGTGCTGGCACACAACCTCGGCCGCTCGTACGACACGATCTTCGCCGAGTTCGAGGGCGCCTCGACGCTCGAGGCCGTGACGACGATCCCCCAGGGAGGGACGGGCGACGTCAAGTACCACCACGGTGAGCAGGGCTCCTACCAGCTGCCGGACGGCGGCACGATCATGGTGAACCTGGAGTCGAACCCGAGCCACCTCGAGTACGTCTCCTCGGTGGTGGAGGGCGCGACGCGCGCGGCGCAGACCACGCGTCAAGGGCCCCACGCACACCAGGACACGGACGCGGCGATGCCGATCGTGATCCACGGCGACGCGTCGTTTCCGGCGCAGGGCGTGGTGGCGGAGACGCTGAACCTGCAGGCGCTCGACGGCTACAAGGTCGGCGGGACGGTGCACCTGATCATGAACAACCAGGTGGGCTTCACGACCGACCCGGACGACGCGCGCTCGACGCACTGGGCCTCGGACCTGGCCAAGGGATTCGACGTGCCGATCATCCACGTCAACGCGGACGACGTGCCGGCGTGCATGAGCGCGGTGCGGCTGGCGTTTGCGTTCCGCAAGGAGTTCGGTCACGACGTGCTGATCGACCTGATCGGGTACAGGCGGTTCGGCCACAACGAGTCCGACGAGCCGGCGTACACCCAGCCGGAGATGTACGCGAAGATCAAGACCAAGAAGCGCGTGTCGGAGCTGTGGGCGAAACGGCTGATCGCCGACGGGGTGGTCACGCGAGAGGAGGTCGACAAGCTCGACCAGAGCGTGTGGGACAACCTCACGATCCTGCACCAGCGGCTGAAGGCCAAGATCAAGGAAGCCGCGGAGCAGGGCACAGAGCAGAGCACGGGCGAGTATCAGCTCGACCGCTCGCCGAGCCCGGATGTGAGCACGGCGGTGCCGGCGCAGCGCCTGCGGGAGCTGGGCGAGGAGCTCTTGAGGGCGCCCGAGGGGTTCACGGTGCACCCGAAGCTCGTCAAGCAGCTGGAGCGCCGCCGCGAGGCGCTGAGGGGCGACGGCGACGGGTCGGGAGCCCGGAGGATGGACGGTGCCGGCGAGAGCGCCCCGGCGGACGGCAAGGCGCAGCAGGGCCCGAGGATCGACTGGGCGCATGCCGAGGCGCTGGCGTTCGCGTCACTGCTGACCGAGGGCACGCCGATCAGGCTGACGGGGCAGGACACCGAGCGGGGCACGTTCAGCCAGCGGCACATGGTGCTGCACGACGCGAAGACCGGGCAGACGGTGTGCCCGATCCAGAGCCTGCCGGAGGCGCTTGCGCCGCTGGAGCTGCACAACAGCCCGCTGTCGGAGCTGGCGTGCCTGGGCTTCGAGTACGGCTACAGCGAGGAGGCGCCGGAGACGCTCGTACTGTGGGAGGCGCAGTTCGGCGACTTCGTCAACGCCGCGGACGTGATCATCGACCAGTTCATCGTGTCGGGGCTGGCGAAGTGGGGGCAGACCTCGCGGCTGACGCTGCTGCTGCCGCACGGATACGAGGGCTCGGGGCCGGAGCACTCCTCGGCGCGGCTGGAGCGGTTCCTGGCGCTCGCGGCGGAGGGGAACATCCGCGTGGCGAGTCCGACGACGCCGGCTCAGTACTTCCATCTGCTGCGCAGGCAGGCGCGCGTGGCCAAGCAGCGCCCGCTGGTCGTGACGACGCCGAAGTCGCTGCTGCGGCTGGGGCAGGCGACGAGCTCGGTCGCGGACCTCGCCGGCGAGACGCGCTTTCAGCCGGTGCTCGCCGAGCCGGGGGTCGCGCAGACACAGGTCAGGCGACTGGTGTTGTGCACGGGCAAGATCTATTACGACCTCGTCGGACACCCCGACAGGCCTGCGCACGAGGGGCTCGCGGTCGGGCGGGTGGAGCTGCTGTATCCGTTCCCGGAGGGCCAGATCACGGAGCTGATGGGCTCTTATCCGAACCTGCAGGAGGTCGTGTGGGCGCAGGAGGAGCCGAGGAACATGGGTGCGCGAGCGTACATGTTCCCGCGGCTGATGCAGATCATGCCCGACAAGATCCGGTTCGGCTTCATCGGCCGGCCCGAGCGGGCGAGCCCGGGCGAGGGATACCCGGCAGCGCACATCGCCGAACAGAACAGGATCGTGACGACCGC
Organism: Solirubrobacteraceae bacterium; assembly: GCA_035632775.1. Taxonomy (GTDB): domain Bacteria; phylum Actinomycetota; class Thermoleophilia; order Solirubrobacterales; family Solirubrobacteraceae; genus Palsa-744. Next base: position 17,369 of record DASQGE010000063.1, read on the forward strand.
GATCGACGAGGGCGTGCCGATCTCGCAGTACCCGCGCAAGACGCCGGGGCAGCGCTGATGCTGGCGCTGTGGAGGAGATTCCGGCTGATCATGGCCCAGCGCAGGCGCAAGCGGCGCGGGGGATGAGGGCCCTAAAGGGAACGCCTTCTTTTTTTGGGAGACCCGTGAGCCAGTCTCCCGGAGGGCCCTGCCGGCGCCGGTCACCGCAGCCGGCGTCGCAGCGGGAGCGCTAAGAACCTCTTTCAAAACAGGCGGTGCTGGCCGATCTTCGATCGGTGGGGCGTTCATGGACCAAGCTGGGCGACGTGGGGCGGCGAAGCGCATGCTGCCGATCGTCCGGGATCGGCCAGCACGTGCGAGCCGTCACGTGGCTGGCCGATCTTCGATCGGTCAGCGCCGTGTCCAGGGACGCATTCCGGGCGTGCCGATCTTTTTGAAAGCGGTTCTAAGAACCTCGCCAGACGGGGTCGCGCTTCTCCTTGAACGCGAGCGCCCCCTCTTTGGCGTCCTCGGAGACCATCACGGGGCCTGAGATCTCGCCCTGGCGCTGCCACATCTCGGCGGTCGACCAGTCGTACTGCTCCTGCAGGATGCGCTTGGACGCCCTCAGCGCGAGCGGTCCGTTGCGGGCGATGGCCGCGGCGAGCTCTAGTGCGACATCGACGGCCGAGCCGGGCTCGGCGAGGCGGTTGACGACGCCCAGCTCGTGAAAGCGCTCGGCCGGGAGGGGGTCGCCGGTGAGCGCGAGCTCCATGACGACGTGGTAGGGCATCCGCCGGGGCAGACGCAGGAGCGCGCCGCCGGCGGCGACGAGCGAGCGCTTGGCCTCGGGAATGCCGAGCTTGGCCCCGCGCGCGGCGACGATCAAGTCGCAGGCGAGCGCGATCTCCATGCCGCCGGCGACGGCGAAGCCCTCGATCGCGGCGATCAGCGGCTTGACGGAGGCGCGCTGGGCGATGCCCGCGAAGCCGCGGTCGCCGAACCAGGGGGACTCGCCGCGGACGAACGCGCCCAGGTCCATGCCGGCGCAGAAGAAGCCGCCGGCGCCGGTGAGCACGCCGACGGACAGCGAGTCGTCGGAGTCGAGCTCCTCCAGCGCACCGGCGACGCCCGCGGCGACGGCCGCGTTGACGGCGTTGCGAACCTCGGGACGGTCGATCGTGATCAGCAGCACGTCGCCGCGACGCTCGGTCAGCACCGCCACACGGTCCTGCGCCGCGGCGCGGTCCTGCGCCGCGTCAGTCGTCTCGGGGGCGGGGTCGGACACGCGTGCAGACTATCTCCTGGGCGATCGGCCGTGCACAAAGGGCCGCCCCGCGAGATCAGGCCGCGAACAGGGTCAGCTCGGGCTCGCGGGCGCCGCGGAGGATCTCGAGGTCGACCTCGACGCAGTCGATGCCGCGCGAGGCGGCGAGGACGCGGGCCTGGGGCTTGATCGCCTTGGCGACGAGCACACCGCGGCAGCTGGCCATCGCGGGATCGAGGCGGATGCGCTGCAGGTAGCGCGTGAGCTGCTCGACGGACTCGAGGGTGGCGATGCGCTTGATCTCGACCGCGACCCACTCGTCGGCGCCGTCCCGGCACATCAGATCGACCGGGCCGATGTCGGTCGGCCACTCGCGGCGGACGAGGCGAAAGCCCTCGCCACACCACTCGGGGGCGTCGGCGAGCAGCTGCTGCAGTTCGCGCTCGAGGCCCTCCTTCTCCAGACAGGCCACGACGTCGAGCCCGTGATCGATGTCGGCGAGGACCTCCGCGACGGCGATCTCCAGACGCTCGTCGTCGCGCTGCTTGCGCACGATCAGGCGCTCGAGATCTCCGTCCGAGCCGGCGCCGCGACGCTGCTCTTCGAGCACGGTCGGCGGACTCATCCAGTTGAGCGGTTTGACATTCGGGCTGCCGCCGTCGGCCCAGACCATGAAGGTGCCGTCGGCCTTGAGCATCAAGAGGCGAACGGCCTCGGGCATGACGGTGGTGGTGCGGCCGATGTAGGAGACCTCGCAGCGGGCGACGATCAGGCGCATCGGCCGACCGTACAGGCTGGGGCGGATCGCAGCGGGCGAGGCTGCCGAGGGCTTCTCGATCCGGTGCTGATCGAGAAGTCGGGGCGGGCGCGTCGGGCGGCGCCGCTCGAGCTCTCAGCCGTCGCCGCGAACGTCCGGCGCCTTGTCCTCCCCGTCCCCGCCCATCGCCTCGCGGAACTCGCGGATGCCCTTGCCCAGCGCGCGCGCCACTTCGGGCAGGCGTTTGGGACCGAGCACGATCAGAGCGACGGCGGCGATGAAGAGCAGGTGGAGCGGACTCTCGATTCCCACGCCCGTCCAGGCTAGCGCGCAGGGTCGGCAGGCCGACGGGGGTCGCACGCTCCCGCTGACCGGCGCTCCCTCCGACCGGACCCTTAGGCTCTATCTCGTGGCCCAGGAATCCTCGGTCCAGCCCGGGCGTCCCTATCCGCCGCCTCCCGCTCCCGAGCCCTTCTGGCCGGCGCAGGCCACGGTGCTCGCCGCGATCGGCCTGCAACTGGCGCTGCCCGAGCGGCTGACGATCGGTCCGACGTGGGTGGTGCCGGCGTTGGAGGGCGCGCTGCTCGTAGGCATGTTCCTGGCGACCCCCAACCAACTCGAGCACGAGCACCCGCGACGGCGGCGCGCGGCGATCGGGCTGACCGCGTTCGTCAGCGCCGCCAACATCTACTCGCTGGGCGCCCTCACCCACTATCTGCTGCACCATGTCCACACCGTCCAGGGCGAAGGCCGCGATCTGATCGTCTCCGGGATGCTCATCTGGCTCACCAACTTTTTGATCTTCGCCCTCTGGTACTGGGAGGCCGACCGTGGGGGCCCGGGGCGGCGCGCCGCCGGGCACGACGGGCCGCCCGACTTCCTCTTCCCGCAGATGACCGACGACCGCATCGAGCCCCTGCACTGGCGCCCGCAGTTCATCGACTACCTGTACGTCTCGCTAACCAACGCCACCGCCTTCTCGCCCACCGATACGATGCCCCTGACACCGACGGTCAAGAGCATCATGGGCGTCCAGTCGCTCGTCTCGCTCGTCACGATCGGGCTGATCGTCTCGCGCGCGGTGAACATCCTGAGCTGACCCGCCCGCCCCCGGCGAGGCCCCTCGCCGGCGTGACCGGAAGACCGATCGAAGATCGACCAGCATGCGGTCCTTCCCTGGAACCGCACATGTGCGGTTCCACCGGGCGGTGCATGCACCGCCCGGCCGGTAGGCGCATGCG